>NZ_SACN01000001.1:2433297-2737459 GCF_004005865.1 Sphingomonas crocodyli | reverse complement strand
CGAACCATGCGGTCGTCACCGCCTGTTCGACCGGCGCGCATGCGATCGGCGATGCCGCGCGGATGATCGCGATGGACGATGCCGACGTGATGCTGGCAGGCGGCGCCGAGGGCGCGATCTGCCCGCTGGGCATTGCCGGCTTTGCGCAGGCCAAGGCGCTGTCGACCCGCAACGACGATCCCGAAGCGGCCTCGCGCCCCTACGACAAGGGCCGCGACGGCTTCGTGATGGGCGAAGGCGCGGGCGTGGTGGTGCTCGAGGAATATGAGCATGCCAAGGCGCGCGGCGCGAAGATCTATGCCGAGGTGATCGGCTATGGCCTGTCGGGTGACGCCTATCACGTCACGGCGCCGCATCCCGAAGGTTCGGGCGCGTATCGTTCGATGGAAATGGCGCTCAAGAAGTCGGGCCTGAAGCCGGAAGACATCGACTATATCAACGCGCACGGCACCTCGACCCCGCTGGGCGACGAGCTGGAGGCGGGCGCCGTCCGTCGTCTGTTCGGCGACGCGCTCAAGACCGTGTCGATGTCGTCGACCAAGTCGGCGATCGGCCACCTTCTGGGCGGCGCGGGCGCGGTCGAATCGATCTTCTGCATCCTCGCGATCCGCGACCAGATCGTGCCGCCGACGCTCAACCTGGTCGATCCGAGCGAGGGGCTGGAGGATTTCGATCTCGTTCCGCTCAAGGCCAAGAAGCGCAAGGTGAAGGCCGTGCTGAACAATTCGTTCGGCTTCGGCGGCACCAATGCCAGCCTGATCATGAAGGCCGTTGAAGCGTAAGCGCAGAAAGAGACCGTCGATGATCCGCCGCCTTCTCGCCGTCCTGCTCCTGCTGGCGGTGGTCGGCGGCGGCGCGGCGCTGTGGATTTCGCGCGGCTGGTGGGGCGAAGGCCCCGCCGACCGGCCGACGACCGTGATGGTCGAAAAAGGCGGCACGCTCGCGTCCGCCGCCCGCGCACTGGAGAAGGCGGGGGCGATCCGATCGACCACCAACTTCCTGCGCTTCGCGCGCCGCTTCGGCCCCGACAAGCCGATCCGCGCGGGCGAGTTCGAGATTCCGGCGCGCGCGAGCGGGGCGGAAATCCTCGACATCTTGCAGAATGGCAAGCCGATCCAGCATTTGGTGACGGTGCCCGAAGGGATGCCGTCGATCCTGGTTTACGAGCGGCTGAATGCCGAGGCGGACCTGACCGGCCAGATCGACGTGCCCGCCGAGGGATCGATCCTGCCCGACAGCTACAGCTTCGAACGGGGCGAGCCGCGCGCTGCCGTCCTCGCCCGGATGCAGACTGCGATGCGCGATGCGCTGGCCGAGGAATGGAAGGCGAAGAAGCCGACCACGGTCGCCAAGACGCCGCAGGAGACGATCATCCTCGCGTCGATCGTCGAGAAGGAAACGGCGGTCGCCTCCGAAAGGCCGATGGTCGCCGCGGTCTATTCGAACCGTGTGCGCGAAGGCATGAAGCTGCAGGCCGATCCGACCGTCATCTACCCGATCACCAAGGGTAAGCCGCTGGGCCGCCGCATCCGCCGATCGGAGCTGAACGCGGTCAACGGATACAACACCTATGCGTCGCCGGGGCTGCCGGCCGGGCCGATCGCGAATCCCAGCCGCGCGGCGATCGCGGCGGTGCTGAACCCCGCCAAGAGCACCGCGCTCTATTTCGTCGCGGATGGCAAGGGTGGGCACGTCTTCGCCGACACGCTGGCCGAGCATAACCGCAACGTGCAGCGCTTCTACGCGCTGCGCCGCCAGCGCGGCGAGATGTGACCTTCTAACTCGTCATTGCGAGCGGAGCGAAGCAATCCAGGCCCGCACAAGAGATAGTCGCGAGCCACTCTCATGCGGGCCTGGATTGCTTCGTCGCCTGCGGCTCCTTGCAATTACGAGAATGGGTTTTAGTTGATCCAACCCCGCTTGATCGCGAACCCCGCGAACCAGAGCTGGAAGATCGCCAGGACGATAATCACCACCGGGAAGGCCGCCTTCATCGCGACAGCCGGGTCGTTGATCATTCCATAGCCGAAGAAGGTCCAGCCAAACTGGGCCAGAACCGCGACCAGCGAGACGATGTAGAGCGGCTGCGCGAGTTTCATGCGGAACAGCAGGAACAGCGAGCCGAGCGCCCCGCCGATCGTACCGATGCCGTAAGCGGCCCAGGCCCAGGACGGCATCGACGAGAAGGCTTCGCGCTGATCGGGCGGCAATTGCGCCAGTTCGGTCGGGCCCATCATATACTGCATGCAGAAGGCAGCGACGCCCATCAAATCCCAAAGCAACAGCAGGATGGTGAGGATCCAGAACCAGATCGGAACGGCAGACTTGGCCATCGTATCTCTCCCCCTATTGTGAAAGGGAAGGTGCGCCTGTTCGGGGGTGTTGGCAATGGCACCTCAATCCTCCCCCGCCAGGGGGAGGTGTCAGCTTCAGCTGACGGAGGGGGAGGGCGGCAGCCAACTCATTTGAGTCGCATCCTCCCCCTCCGTCGCCTTCGGCGCCACCTCCCCCTGGCGGGGGAGGATTGACAGGTTAGAGGATCAGCCCTTCGGCTTCGTCGAGGCCCAGCGCGATGTTGAGGTTCTGGACGGCGGCGCCACCAGCGCCCTTGCCCAGATTGTCGAGCGCGGCGATCAGGCGGGCCTGGCCGTTTTTTTCATCGGCATAGACATAGAGTTCGAGCCGGTCGGTGCCCGCCGCCTGCTCGATCGTCAGGAAGGACGGGTTGTCGCGCACAACGCGCACGATCCGGCTGCCCGCATAGGCATCAGCCAGCGTGTCGCGGATCTTGTCGCCAGTGACGGCGCCGGGGAGCAGATGGAGGTGCAGCGGCACTTCGACGAGCATGCCGCGATAGGTGCGCACCACCGTCGGCGCGAAGATCGGCGGGTGGGCGAGGCCGGCATGGCCCTGCATTTCGGGCACATGCTTGTGGCCGAGCGAGAGGGCGTAGGCGCGCGCGGCCGTGTCGGTCGCGGCGGGATCGTTCGGATCCTCGAACATCGCGATCATCGATTTACCGCCGCCCGAATAGCCCGACAGCGCGTTGACGCTGACCGGCGTGTCGGCGGGCAGCAGCCCCGCGCGGACGAGCGGGCGGATGAGCGCGAGGAAACCGGTGGGGTAGCAGCCGGGGTTCGAGATGCGGGTCGACCCCGCAATCTTCGCGCGCGCCTCCGGCTCCAGCTCGGCAAAGCCATAGGCCCAGTCGGCGGCGGTGCGGTGCGCGGTCGATGCGTCGATGATGCGCGTCGTGCCGTTGTCGATCAGCGACACGGCCTCGCGCGCCGCATCGTCGGGCAGGCACAGGATCACCGCGTCGGCGGCGTTGAGCGCCTCGGCACGCGCGGCGGGATCCTTGCGGCGATCGTCGGCGATCTTGAGGATCGCGATGTCGGTGCGGCCGGCAAGCCGGTCGGCGATTTCGAGTCCGGTGGTGCCCGCGGCACCGTCGATGAAGACCTTGAAGGTCATTGGGGCAGTCTCCGCCGGCTCAATATCGGCCGGTCATGATCGGGTTTCAGGCGGGCCGTAACATCGGCAAGCGGCTCGACGGTGACAGCCATCCAGTGCGCGTTGGCGTGGATCAGCCGTTCCTCGTCGACCATCATGCCGACATGGCCGGGGAAATAGATCAGGTCGCCCCGTCGGAGGCGGGCCTCCTCCGGCAATTCGTCGCCGGTCTGGGTGCGTTGCTGGTCGGTGTCGCGCGGGGCGGTGACGCCGCTCGCCGCGAGCGCGATCTGGACGAGGCCCGAACAATCGATCCCGCCGCCACCCCGGCCACCCCACAGATAGGGTGCGCCGAGCAGAGCTTCGGCGATCGCGACCGGATCACTGGCGCGCTGGTCGAGCGGAGCGACGTGGCGGGCGTGGACGAAGCCGCCCTCCGCCAGCGCCAGGAAATTGCCGTCGATCGTGCCGCTGAGCTTCGATGCGAAGGGGAGGGTAGCAAGGGCGGCGGTCTTGATCGAGGGGCCGGCGAAGACGATCGCCTCCCGCGCCATCACGACATGATCGGCGGCGACGGGCGCGCCCAGCGCCGATGCCGCGACATAGCCGACATAGTGATCGTGGAGCGAATAGCCCCAGGCCCAGCCTTGCGCGAGATCGAGCACCGCGAAACCTTCGCCATGCAGGATTTGCGACACCGCCTCGGCCTTGGGATCGGCGGCGTTGCGCATCATCGCGGCGGGCGCGGCGCAGGCGCGCGGCATGGGCGCGGCATAATGCGACGCGAACAACGATCCGGCGAGGGCGACATCGGCGATGTCGGGCCGGAAGGCGTTGACCCGACGATCGAGCGTGATCGTCGGGCCATCGAGGTGGAAGCTGCGGGTTACGCGCTTCCCATCGGCAGCTGCATCAGCGGCTGCCGGCCTTGTCGAAATCGAGGGACTTGCCGAAAGTGTCAAGAAATGCGGCCCCTTGCTCGGTCTTGGCGACGAAGATGTTACGCCTGTCGCTATCGTCGCGTTCGCGGCGCAGATAGCCGAGCGACCCTAGGGTATTCAAGGCGCGCGTGATGACGGGCTTCGACACGTTGAGCTGCTGCGCGAGGCCGCGCACCGTGTGGGGGCCGGGGGTTATGTAGGTGATCAGCATCAACGCCATCTGGCGATTGGTGAGATCGGGCTCACCCGAACGGACGTAGGATACGAGTGCGCGCATCCAATTGGGCAAGGCTGAAGCGGCGATTGCCATATCCTTCCCTTCCTCTGACTGTTTCTCCACCACGAAGCGAAAAACACGGAAGTTCGGGTTTCGTTTCATCCCCGGCACTTCCGTTTGTCGCATTTGTGCAGCTTTTCGATGGAAGGCTACTATCCGGCGGCGAAACGTGTTTTGAGCATGGCGAAAGCCGCGCGCAGGCCAAGCGCCTCGCCGCCCTTGGGGCGACCGGGCTTGGGCGAAGGGCGCCATGCGAAGGTGTCGAGATGCGCCCAGGGCGTGCCTTCGGGAACGAAACGCTGGAGGAAGAGGGCGGCGGTGGTCGCCCCCGCAAAGCCGCCTTCGCCCGCATTGTTGATGTCGGCCACGGTGGATTTCAGCATGTCGGCATAGTCGCCCCACAAGGGCAGGCGCCACATCGGGTCGCTCACCGCCTCCGACGCCGCGAGCAGATCGGCGGCGAGCGCGTCGTCATTGGCGAACAGGCCGGGCAGATCGGGGCCGAGTGCAACGCGGGCGGCGCCGGTGAGCGTGGCGAAATCGAGGATGAGCGCAGGCTTGTCCTCGCCCGCGCGGGTGAGTGCGTCGCCCAGCACGAGGCGACCTTCGGCATCGGTATTGCCGATCTCGACCGACAGGCCCTTGCGGCTTTTCAGGATGTCGCCGGGGCGGAAGGCGTCGCCCGCAATGGCATTTTCCGCGATCGGGATCAGCAGGTGCAGGCGGACGGGCAGGCGCGCGCCCATGACGAGGCCCGCAAGCGCGATGGCATGCGCCGCGCCGCCCATATCCTTTTTCATCGCGAGCATCGCCGAGGGCGGCTTGATGTCGAGACCGCCCGAATCGAACACGATCCCCTTGCCGACGATCGCGAGGCGGGGATGGGCGGGATTGCCCCATTCGAGTTCGACGAGCCGGGGCGCGCGTTCGCGGATCGCGGCGCGGCCGACCGCGGCGATCATCGGATAGCCGGTGGTCAGATCGTCGCCGCGCGTGATGCGGATATCGGCGCCATGCTTCTTCGCGACCGCTTCGGCGGCGGCGGCGAGTTCGGCCGGCCCCATGTCGGCGGCGGGCGTGTCGACCAGATCGCGGACGAGCGCGGTCGCCTCGGCCAGCGCCACCGTCTCCGCCACCTGCGCGACGTCGGGGGTAAGCAGGATGCGCTGCGCGATCGGATCGGGCTTGGCGAGATAGCGATCGAAGCGGTGGTGGCTCAGCAGCCAGCCGAACGCGCCCGCACCGGGGCCGTCACCCGCGATGCGATAGGTGCCCTCGGGCAGTTTCGCGGTGATGGCGGCAAGGCTCCACGGCCCGTCCTTCTTCGCCGCGCCGAACGCGCCGGACCAGCTGTCGCCCGTAGGGACGATCAGCAATTCGCCGGGTTTCGCCTTGAACCGCGCGGCGGCGGCGAGGGTGCGGACGGTCGCGGGCTGCGCCTTCAGCCAGTCGTCAAAACCCTTTTCGGTGACGGGGGTGAGTTCGTGGGCGGTCTGCCCGCGATCGGGCTGCAGAAGGGCGGCGAAATCGGTCATGCGAGGAGATTAGGAAGGCGAAGTCCTACTATCAATGGACCTCGTCATTGCGAGCGTAGCGAAGCAATCCAGGCCCGCACTGGAGAGGCTCGCGATCCACTCACATGCGGGCCTGGATTGCTTCGTCGCCTTCGGCTTCTCGCAATGACGAGGTGTTTAGTTGAAGGCCACCTGCACCACGAACGCATCGATCCGGCGCCATAGCTGCATCCGCGTGTCGGCGAAGTTGTGCATGTGCGCCATGTTGCGGACGCGGATGGCCGAGAGATCGTCGCTCGCCGTGAAGGTAGCGAGTTCCTCGGCGGGGGAGAGGGTGACGTCGCGTTCGCCCATGCCGACAAGGACGGGGACGTCGACCATCGCGGTGAGCGGCAGCAGCTTGCCCGGCTTGGTGAGGTTGAAGGCGAGGCCGGGTATGCCGGTGCTGGCCCAGGATGAGGCGGTGTGGCGCACCGGCATGCCACAGGCGAGATCGGCGGCGACCAGATCGGGCGCGGAGTCTTCCCAATGGAACAGCCACGGCCAATCGACCTGCGCGGCCAGTGCGGCGGAGATTTCGGCACCCTCGGCGCCTTCCGGAATAACGGGCGGCGGCGTGCCGGGACGGTCGGGCACATTGGTGCGCAGCATGCCCGATCCGAGCACGATGATCGCATCGAAGCTGCGGTGCCACGCCTGCATAGCGACGGCGATATGCCCGCCCATCGACTGGCCGCAGCCGATCACGACGCCGGGTGTGATCGCGTCCGCACGCAGATCGGCCAACGCCCGTTTCACCGCCTGATCGCCCGCCGCTGCGACGGCCTCGAGCGTAGTCACATCGTGGGGCGGGATGCTGCTGTCTCCCGCGCCCAAATGATCGATCGCGAGCAGCATCGTGCCGCGCGCCACCAGATGTTCGGCCTGACTATATCCGGCCTGCGGCAGATCGAAATAGCCGCGCGCATAGCCCGCGCCGGGCAGGCCGACGATCAACGGCGCGCCGGCGGCGACCTTAGCGGGCCGATGCAGGGTCGCGGCGATCTCATAACCGCCGTCGACCTTCATGCGCATTTCGATGCGCCGATGTTCGCTCTCCATGCCCTGACTGTGGCATGGAGAGAAACCGACGCAAAGTCATCTTTATGCGGCGGGGCGTGGTCCCAGATGCGATCGGGCGGCCGCCTCTGCATCGCCGATGAACGCGCCCCAGACCCCGCCGGGGCGCCAGACCGTCTCCATCGCGGTGCGCGCTTCGGCCTCGTCCATATCGATCACGTCGCGGCGCCAGCGGTAGAGGAAGGCGGAGACGCGGGCGTTGACGATGCAGTGGACGTGGACCTTTGCGTCGGGCGTTTCGTCCATTGCGGCGCAGAAGGCGGCGAAATGATCGTCGGTCGGCGCATCGAAGGGGACGGGGATGTGGGTGTAACGCATCCCCGCCGCGGTGACAGTTGCGGTCTCATCGGGCAGCGCCTGTTCGTGCGTGTGGAGCGCGATGTTGATGACGTGGGCTACGCCAATCGCGGCGAGTTCGGCGATCTGCGCCTCGGTCGGCTGGCCGGACGTGGTGATGCGATCGTCGAGGCGGCGCCAGACGGCGATATCGGTCGGATCGGACATGAGCGGCATCCTTCTCTTGCGTCGGATGCCCAGGCGAGCGGCGTCTGACGCCCGCGCTCCCCGGTGGTGCCCCACCTTTCTCGCCAGTCACGCGGACGAGGGGAGGTTATCCTTTGAGTAGGGCTCGTACAATAGCCCGTCGCCCCAGCGAAGGCTGGGGCCTATCTCTGCGGTGGCAAACGGCATCGCGGAGATGAGAGACATAGGCCCCAGCCTTCGCTGGGGCGACGGTTATAGGGGAGTGGACCTCGCCACGCCGAACAGGTCGTGTTCGTCGGCGTCTTCGATCTCGACCATAACGATATCGCCCGGCTTCAGCCCTTCGGCGTCGCGCAGGTGGATTTCGCCGTCGATCTCGGGGGCGTCGGCCTGGGTGCGGCCGGTGGCGCCGCCCTCGTCGTCGACCACGTCGATGATCGCGGCGACGGTGCGGCCGATCTTCGCCTGCAGCTTGGCGGCGGAGATGGCGGCGGTCTTCTCCATGATCCGCGCGTACCGCTCCTCCTTGACCTCGTCGGGCACCGCGCCCGGCAGATCGTTGGCGGGGGCGCCGGCGACAGGCTCGAAGCGGAACGCGCCGACGCGGTCGAGCTGCGCTTCGTCGAGCCAGTCGAGGAGATATTGGAAATCGGCCTCGGTCTCACCGGGGAAGCCGACGACGAAGGACGAACGGATCGCGATGTCGGGGCAGATCGCGCGCCACGCCGCGAGCCGTTCGAGCACCTTGGCGTCGTTCGCGGGGCGCTTCATCGCGCGCAGCACCGGCGGGCTGGCATGCTGGAACGGGATGTCGAGATAGGGGAGTACTAGCCCCTCGGCCATCAGGGGGATGACCTGATCGACGTGGGGGTAGGGATAGACATAGTGGAGGCGCACCCACGGGGCGATCTGTCCGAGTTCGCGGGCGAGATCGGTCATGTGCGGCACGACCTCGCGGCCCTTCCAGGCGCGCGGTTCCTTGCGGATGTCGATGCCGTAGGCCGAGGTATCCTGGCTGATAACCAGCAATTCCTTCGTGCCCGCCGCGACCAGCTTTTCGACTTCGCGCAGGATCGCGTCGGGGCGGCGCGACACGAGGTCGCCTCGGATCGACGGGATGATGCAGAAGCTGCAGCGGTGGTTGCAGCCCTCCGAAATCTTCAGATAGCTGTAGTGGCGCGGGGTGAGCTTCAGCCCCGCTTCGTCCACGCGCTGCGGCACCAGATCGACGAAGGGCGATGGCGGCATCGGCGCCGCATCGTGGACCGCGCCGACGACCTGTTCGTAAGCATGCGCGCCGGTGACGGCGAGGACGTTGGGGAAGCGTTCGCGAATCCGCTCCGCCTCATCGCCCATGCAGCCGGTGACGATGACGCGGCCATTTTCCGCAATCGCCTCCCCGATCGCCTCGAGGCTTTCCTCCTTCGCGCTGTCGAGGAAGCCGCAGGTGTTGACCAGTACGACGTCCGCGCCCGCATAATCGGGCGACAGGCCATAGCCGTCCGAGCGGAGCTTGGTGAGGATGCGTTCGCTGTCGACGAGGTTCTTCGGACAGCCGAGCGAAACCATGCCGACCTTGGGCGGGAGGGGGAGTTCAATTGCCATGAGCGCGGCGCACATAGTGCGTTTTGGTGTGGATTGCGAGGGGGCGCTTCGGCGAAGGTAGAATGCGCCATCGCCTTAACCATCGTCATCCCCGCGCAGGCGGGGACCCATCCGGTCTCTTCCCACGAGAAAACAGTGGATAGGCCCCCGCCTGCGCGGGGGTGACGTTCATTTGTCGGTCGGCAACTCGAACACCCAGAGCGTCGCCGCATCGGTGCCCGGCAGCGGATATTGCGGGGCGATCGTCGATTTGGATTTGGTCAGCACCACGCCGCTGCTGCCGGTGGCGATCGCGACATATTGGCGGCCGTTCGCTTCGTAGGTGATCGGATAGGCATTCGCGACGTCGGACAGGCGGACCTTCCACAATTCGGCGCCGGTCTTCGCGTCATTGGCCCTGAACCAGCGATCGAGGTTGCTGTTGAACAGCAGCCCACCGCCGGTCGCCAGCATCGCGGAGGTTTGCGTGGCGGGCGTGCGTTCGGTCCACACGACCTTGCGGGTCTTGAGGTCCAACGCGGCGATATAGCCGAGCTTGAGTGCATCGGCATTCGCGTTACCGACCGACGTGTCGTTCTGATCGGGCATGCGCGAGCGCAGGCCGTCGGTGCACGAAGAATCGAGCGGCACGTAAAGCAGGTGGCTGGCCGCGTCATAGGATGTGGCGATCCAGTTGCGCGCGCCGAACTCGGTCGGGCAGGTCTTGTTCACCGCGGCCTTTTCGCCCCAGCGCACCGTATCCGTGCTGATGGTCTTGGCGCCCGTTACCGGATCGATCGCGGTGATGACGTTTTGCAGCCCGAAATCATAGTTGAAGCCGTATTTGCCGGTCTTCGCGTCGAGCGCCTCGAAGATCGCCTGCTTGCCCGCGGTCACGACCATGCGCTTGCCGTCGATCGTCGCCACCGTGCGCTCGAACGACCAGTCGAGATCCCACAGGTCGTTGGGCAGGTGCTGGAAATGCCAGACGAGCTTGCCGGTATCCGGATCGATCGCGAGGGTGGTGTCGGTATAGAGCGCGTCGTTGGTGACGCCCGGCTTGGTCGATTTTTCGCGTAAGGGATTCACGTCATAGGTCTGGCCGGTGCCGAAATAGAGCAGGTTGTTGTCGGGATCGTAGCTGCCCGGCACCCACACCGAACCGCCGCTGCGCCGCTCGATCGGCAGGTCGTTCCACGTCTCGCCACCCGGCGTGCCGTCACGCGCCACGGTGTTGAAGCGCCAGATTTCCTCGCCGGTCTTCGCGTCGAGCGCGACGATGCCCGCGCCGCCCGCCTGGCGCGCATAGCTGCCCGAAATGCCTTGGAAGATCTTGCCGCGCGCGACGATCGGCCCCGACGTGAGCATGAACGTCTTCTTGTAATCGGCGATCTGCTTGTCCCACACGACCTTGCCGGTGCGGATATCGAGCGCGACGAGGTGGCTTTCGATCGTCGGGACGAGTAGGGTTTCGCCATAGATCGCCATGCTGCGCTTCACGCGGACCAGCGGATAGGCGGTGAGCAGTTCGGGCGGGACTTCGCGTTTGTAGGCCCACAGCAATTCGCCGGTCGCGCCGTCGAACGCCTGGACGGTGCCGGGGCCGCTTTCGATGAACAGCACCCCGTCATGGACGATCGGGGTCGCCTCCATCGGGCCAGGGGCGAGCTGCCAACTCCACGCCATGCGCAGCGACTTCACGTTCGCCTTGTTGATCTTCGCCAGCGGGCTGAAGCCGTGGCTGTCATAGGTGCGACGCCAGATCAGCCAGTCGGCGGGCGGGGGATTGCGCAGGGTGGCATCGGTGACGGGGCTGAGCTTTGCGAGGATCGCGGGCAGCGGGCCGGTGCGCACCAGCGAAGGCGGGGAAGGGGCGATGGCGGCCAGTGCCTCGGCATTGCGGCCCTCGGCCATCAGCGGGACGGTGGCGTCGCCGATCTTCTTCGCGCCCAGCGGCAGCGGCGCGCCGGGGGCAACGCCGTTCTGCTGGTAGATATAGGCGACGAGCGAGGCGACCTGTTCATCCGACAGCGAGTGCGGATTGGTGGTCGGCATCGTATCGCCGATCTTGGAAAAGAGATCGGCCGCGCTCTTGCCCGACCAGTTGTTGATGAAGGCCGATCCCGACAGGCGCGGCCCCGCGCCGCCGGGGGCGTGGCAGGCGGCGCATTGCGCGGCGTAGAGCGTCTTGCCCGCCGTCGCCTGCTCGACCGAATAGGATGAGGCCGCTGCGTTCAGCGCCGCCGCTGCGGGCAGCACCAGCGCGGCCGACGCCGCCAGTCGAACCATGATTTTCACCGCTCTCTCCTCGCCTGATGGCCTCTCGACGGGCCGTCAGGCGGGGATGCGAGGGTGGGGTGGGGCTGTCAATGCGGCCGCTTGGTCGATTCCGGACAGCCGGATCGGATCACGCCATCTATCGGATCGTCGCTGCGAACAGGCCGAGCAAGGCGTCCCAATGGCGTTCGGCGGCGGGCGGATCGTAGATCGGGAAATCGGCCTGGGTCCATCCGTGGAGCGAGCCTTCGTACAGCTTGCGCGTGTAATCGACCCCGGCTTCGTCGAGCGCCTTGCCGAGCCGTTCGCCCATCTCCGGCGGATAATAGGGGTCGTTGTCGGCCTCGCCGATATAGAGTCGTCCCTTGGCCTTGATCGCGAAACGATGCGGGCTGGTTTCGGCATCGGTCGCGAGACCCCCGCCGTGGAAGCTCGCCGCCGCGCCGATCCGATCGGGCCAGGTGCCCGCGACGGTCAGCGAGATCGCGCCGCCCATGCAATAGCCGGTCGTCCCGATCGGCCCCGCCTTCACCTCAGGCCGCGCATCGAGCGTCTTGAGGAAATATTCGGTATCCGCAGCCGCCTTCACATTGCTGGTGGTGCCCAGCAGCGCCATCATCGGCTTGCGCGCCTCATCGCTCGCCAGCAGCACCTTCGGATCGAACGGCCCATAGTCGCCAGCGCGGAAATAGAGATCGGGCAGCAGCACCGCATAGCCGGCATCGGCGAGCCGCTGCGCCATCGCGAACATATTCGGGCGGATGCCGACCCCGTCCATGTAGAAGATCGCACCGGGCAACGGGCCATCGCCAGACGACGGCGTGAACAGCCATGCGCGGCAGTCGCCATCGGGCGTGGCGATCATCAGCGGTTCCATATCATCCTCCTCCACTTTTGCGGGAGGAAGATCATCCCCGCGCGATTGCCGTCAAGCCTTCGGCGCACAATTGGCGCACCACCGATCCGTCGAGCCGGGCCATTGCGGCGGGGGAGTAGCGCGAGGCGAGGCGGCGGGCGATCTGGAGGCCGAGGAGATAGCCGATCCGCGCGGGTTCGGAGCCTTCATAGCCCGCGCCGAAGAAGCGATCCTCGTCCTTCTCGCTGGTCGAATCGAGCCGATCGCGCAGCACCTGCGCCGCGCGGCGAATGGCATCGGAGGATGCGGCGGCGAGCGCGGTGTCGTTGAGCAGGACGGCGAGCGCGCTCGCCTGCGGGTTGAGCACTTCGCTTACCCAGGTGGCGGTGCCCTCCATCCACAGCGTGATGAACAAGGGCGGGCGCTTGGCCAGGCTCAGCTCCGGATTCACCTGCCCCTGATAGAGATGGTAGGATTCGTGATCGAGCAGGACGGCCAGGTCGGCGTTCGCGCCATGATATTGGACGATGCCGTCAAGGCCGATGAACAGGGGCAGCACGCCCTTGCTGGGTTCGAGATGCGCGTCGAAATCGCCCAGCGAGAGCATCAGGTAGATCGGCGCGGCGCTGACGCGGAAATCGGGGAATGCCTTGTCGAAATGCGCGCCGTGGCGGGTCCAGGCGGCGGGAAAGCGCGCGTGGAGGCGGCGGACATCGTCGGCGATCTTGTCGAAATCGGGCAGCCAAGATTCGATCCGCAGCTTGCTGACGGTGATGCCCGCGCCGGTGTAGAGCCGCTTTTCGGGCAGGAAATAGCCCGCGCGCAACTCGCCGGGGCGATCTTCATTCTCGCGCGTATGATCATAGACCGGCCAGAAGGAGGCGAGGTGATCGGTCAGCCCCTCGTCGGTCACGTCATCGGGCGCGGCCCCTGCCAGCGACAGGCCGATCGGGGTGGTGGACAGCAGGCGCATGATGGTGCGCCGATCGAAGACAGGCATGGATGGCACCAGAAAATCAGCTCCGCCGAATATCAGCTCCGGCTTGGCAGAACGCTCAGCGGATTGACCGGTTTCCGGCCGTTTCTGACTTCGAAGTGCAATTGCGGTTCGCCCGTATAGGGGCTGGCGCCTGATCGGGCGATCGTCTGCCCCTTCACAACCTTCTGTCCGCGCGTCACGGTGATGCTGGCGGCATAGCCGTAGGCGGAGAGCCAGCCGTCGCCGTGGCGGATCAGGATCAGCGTGCCGTAAGCCGGAATATCCTGCCCGACATAAGCGACCACGCCGTCGGCGGCGGCGGCAACCGCGCTGCCCGCGGGCGTGCCGATGTTGACGCCGTCATTCTGCTGCCCGTCGCCGATCCGGCCGAAGCCGCGCAGAATGGGGCCGCGAACCGGCCAGTCGAACTTACCTGCGAAGGTGCTCGGTTCGGCGACCGCAACGGTGGGGGCGACCGGCTTGGGCGTGGGCGCAGGCGGCTTGGGCTTGGCGCGCACGGCGAGCGCGGGTTCGGAGCCGGTGATCAGGTCTTCGATGTCGAGCCGGAACGCCTCGGCACGCTGGTTGGCCGTCATCTGCGCGACTTCGCCGCTGCTCGGCAGCGCCAGCCGCATGCCTTCGCGCAGCACATAAGGTTCTTCGAGGTCGTTGATCTGCGCGATGCGGGTCCATTCGACGCCATAAGCGCGCGCGATGGCGATGCCGGTCTCACCCTTGCCGACGCGGTGGTATCGGCCACCGGGGATTTTGAGCTTCTGCCCGGCGAGGATCTTGAAGGGCGGGGCGATATTGTTCGCGCGCGCAATCGCCTCCGATGCCGCGCCGGTGGTGTCGGAAATGCGGCGCAGATTGTCGCCCGGCTTCACCAGATAGGTCTGATCGGCGACGACCGTCGCGTCGGGCTGCACCTTCTTCACCTGCCATGCGGGCGGCGGGCTGGGCGGGGCGCCTTCGGATGTGGGCGGCGGGGGAGGCGGCGGCGCGGGTTCGGCGATCGGCACCTGAATCTCGGCCGGGGGGCGGGTTACAGGCGCGCGACCGCGCTGCTGGCCGGGGATGCACGCCGTCACCAACATGGTCGACAGCAGCAGGAGCGGGCGAAGTGTCCGGGCTTGCATCGAATGACCTTAGGCGCGGAGATTCCGCGACGCCACCCTATCCCGCACCAAATCGCCACATATCGCGCCAGAAGCCCGGCTGCGCCTTGCGCGGCCGGCCGCGCAGGATCGCCCACAGGCCGCCGATCGGCCAGGCGGCGAGCCACAAGGCATTGGCGCGGGCCAAGCCGGCCTTTCCGTAGCGCCCGCTAAAGAAACGCGCGCGGGAGGCGAACCAGTAGCGGGGGCGGCGGCCGATGCCGGTGGTCGCGCCGGTGATCCCGGTCGCCTGCCCGCCGATATGGACGACGCGCGATGCGGGATCGTGCCACACTTCATACCCGGCATCGGCGGCGCGGGCGCAATAATCGACCTCCTCATAATAGAGGAAATAGCCCTCATCCATTGGCCCGATCGCGTCGATCACCGCGCCGCGGATCGCCAGATGCGATCCTTCAACCCAGTCGACGCGGATCGGCGCATCGGGGATGGGGATCGCGACCTCACGGTGCGCGAGCGCGCGGGTGAGCGGGCCGAAATGGAGCGCCGCGAGCAGTTCGCCGGTCGGCGAGGGGAAGTTGAAGGCGGAGTGATTGGCGCTGCCATCGGGCGCGAGCACGCGGCCGCCGACGATCCCCGCCTTCGGATGCGCGTCGAGGAAGCGGACGAGCGCGCCCAATGCGTCGGCCTCGGCGATCGTGTCGGGGTTGAGTAGCCATACGATGTCGGGCGTGCGGCCGTGGCGTTCGCGGAAGCGCGCGATGGCGGCATTGTTGCCCGCCGCGAACCCGTCATTGACGTCGCGATCGAGCAGTTCGGCCCAGCCTTCGGGGCCGCCCATTTCGATGATGCCGTCGGCGATCCGTTCGGGCGATCCGTCGCCCGAGGCATTGTCGACGATCACGGCCATGACGTCGCCGCGCGCGATGGCTTCGTCGGCAACGGCGCCGAGCGCCGCGACTGCCAGGTCGGGCGTTCGATAGTTGACGATGCTGATCAGGATCGACGCGCCGGGCATCAGGTGACGATGGCGGGCGGCGCGGGGAGTGGCAACCTTATCCGGTCGCAAGGCTATCCGGGTCGAAGGGACGACCCGGCGCCGGTTCAGACAGGTTTAGAGGGCGACGACGAGGCCGACCGCAACCACCTGCACCGCGAGCGCGATCATCGCAGCCGTGGTGTTTTCGAAATAGTTCAACATGATACGCTCCTGCTTTTGGGGCTCGTTGGCCCGATGACGTCCCCACGACGTCGCAGAAGCGTTTACTCTACTAAAACAGTTGACCGCAATTTCGCATCGGTTCGCCGCAGTTGCAATTCATGCAACTGCTTGCGTAAATTGCAATCGTCAGGCGCCGAACACGCGACCGAAAATTTCGTCGACATGCTTCAAATGGTAATCGAGGTCGAAACTGGCTTCCAACTGGGCAGTCGTAAGTGCCTCATTAACCTTCGAATCACCCTTGAGCAGTTCGAGCAGCGAAAGCTGTCCGTCGCTTTCCCAGACCTTCATCGCGTTGCGCTGAACTAGGTGATAGCTGTCCTCGCGGCTGACCCCCGCCTGGGTGAGCGCCAGCAGCACGCGCTGCGAATGGACGAGGCCGCCCATCTTGTTGAGGTTCTTCTCCATCCGCTCCGGATAGACGAGCAGCTTGTCGATCACGCCGTTGAGGCGGCCGAGCGCGAAATCGAGCGTGATGGTCGCATCCGGGCCGATATAGCGTTCGACCGACGAGTGGCTGATGTCGCGCTCATGCCACAGTGCGACATTCTCCATCGCGGGCAGCGCATAGCCGCGCACCATGCGGGCGAGGCCGGTCAGATTTTCGGTCAGCACCGGATTGCGCTTGTGCGGCATCGCCGACGAGCCCTTCTGGCCGGGCGAGAAATATTCCTCGGCCTCCAGCACTTCGGTGCGCTGCAGGTGGCGGACTTCGGTGGCGAGGCGTTCGATCGACGAGGCGATGACGCCCAGGGTCGCGAAGAACATCGCGTGGCGATCGCGCGGGATCACCTGGGTCGAAACCGGCTCGATCGCGAGGCCCAGCTTGGCGGCGACATGCGCCTCCACGCGCGGATCGATATTGGCGAAGGTGCCGACCGCGCCCGAAATCGCGCAGGTCGCGATGTCCTTGCGCGCCGCGACCAGCCGTTCGCGGTTGCGCGCGAACTCGGCATAAGCCTGCGCCATCTTGAGGCCGAAGGTGACGGGTTCGGCGTGGATGCCGTGGCTGCGGCCGATCGTGGGCGTCAATTTATGTTCGTAGGCGCGGCGCTTGATCGTCTCGAGCAAAGTGTCGAGATCGGCGATCAGCATGTCGGCCGCCTGCGTCAGCTGCACCGCAAGGCAGGTGTCGAGCACGTCGGACGAGGTCATGCCCTGATGCATGAAGCGTGCTTCGTCGCCCACCTGTTCGGCGACCCAGGTGAGGAAGGCGATCACGTCATGCTTGGTGACGGCCTCGATCGCGTCGATCGCGGCGACGTCGATCGCGGGCTTGGTGGCCCACCATTTCCACAGAGCCGCGGCGGCTTCCTTTGGGACGACGCCCAGATCGGCGAGCGCGTCGGTCGCGTGCGCCTCGATTTCGAACCAGATGCGGAAGCGGTTTTCGGGCTCCCAGATCGCAACCATCGGCGCGCGTGCGTAACGGGGGATCATGGTGGCTCGACTCCTGCTGTGCCCGGGATGGCGGCGCGCCTAGCCTCAATCACCCCTCCCTGCAAGGGAGGGGCAGGGGGTGGGTGGCGAGCGTAGCGAGCCATTTCGACCTCTCGTCGGGCTACGCCTTCGGGCTTCGAGCCCTCGGCTTCGCCACCCACCCCCAACCCCTCCCTTGAAGGGAGGAGAGTGAAGTGCTTGATGCGAATCCATGACCGCCCCCGACAAGCTCAGCGAGGCTGAAGCCTCCGATCGTCTCGCCTTCCTTGCCGCCGAGATTGCGCGGCACAATGCGCTCTATCACACCGATGACGCGCCCGAGATTTCGGACGCAGACTATGACGCGCTGATGCGCGAAAACAATGCGATCGAGGCGCGCTTTCCCGAACTGGTGCGTGAGGATTCGCCGTCGAAGGCGGTGGGTGCCGCGCCGGCGGGGAACCTGACCAAGGTTGCGCATGCGCAGCGCATGTACAGCCTCGACAACGCCTTTGCCGATGAGGACGTGACCGAATTCGTCGATCGCGTGCGGCGTTACCTGAAGCTTGCCGATAATGAAGTGGTGGCGCTTACCGCCGAGCCGAAGATCGACGGCCTGTCCTGCTCGCTGCGCTACGAACAGGGCGTGCTGGTGCTGGCGGCGACGCGCGGGGACGGATCGGTGGGCGAGGACGTGACCGCCAATGTGCGGACGATCGACGATATTCCCGATCGGCTGACGGGTGTTGCCCCCGCCGTCTTCGAGATTCGCGGTGAGGTCTATATGGCGAAGGACGATTTCGCCGCGCTCAACGCCCGTCTGCTCGACGAGGCCGAAGACCCGGCCAAGGCGCGCCAGTTCGCCAATCCGCGCAACGCCGCCGCCGGTTCGCTGCGGCAGAAGGATCCGGGCGTCACCGCGTCGCGCCCGCTGCGCTTCCTGGCGCATGGCTGGGGCGAGGCGTCCGAAGTGCCGGCGGAGACGCAGAAGGGCGTGATGGACGCGATCGCGGCGTGGGGCCTACCGGTGTCGGACGATCTCGTCCGCGTCGAGGACGCGGCGCCTGCGCTTGCCCATTATCGCGGGATCGAGGCGCGGCGTGCGGATCTGCCGTTCGATATCGACGGGGTGGTGTACAAGGTCGATCGGCTCGACTGGCAGAAAAGGCTCGGTTTCGTCGCGAAGGCGCCGCGTTGGGCGATCGCACACAAATTCCCGGCGGAGAAGGCGCAGACGACGCTGGAGGCGATCGACATCCAGGTCGGTCGCACCGGCAAGCTCACCCCGGTCGGGCGGCTGGTGCCGGTGACGGTGGGCGGCGTGGTCGTCTCCAACGTCACGCTGCACAATGCCGATGAGATTGCGCGGCTGGGCGTGCGCCCCGGTGATCGGATCGTGGTGCAGCGCGCGGGCGACGTGATCCCGCAGGTCGTCGAGAATCTGACCCGCGACGAGGAGCGGCCAGCCTTCATCTACCCCGATCACTGCCCGGTCTGCGGATCGGAGGCGGTGCGTGAGGAGGGCGAGGTCGACATTCGCTGCACCGGCGGCCTGATCTGCGCGGCGCAGCGTTTCGAACGGCTGCGCCATTTCGTCAGCCGTGGCGCGCTCGACATCGCGGGCCTTGGCGACAAGACGATCGAGGAATTTCTGGAGCTGGGCTGGATCAAGGAGCCGGCCGATATCTTCCGCCTTGCCGCGTATCGCGACGAATTGCTGACGCGCGAGGGGTGGAAGGAGAAATCGGTCGAAAACCTGCTCGCCGCGATCGAGGCGAAGCGCGCGCCCGATGCCGCGCGTCTGCTGTTCGGGCTGGGCATCCGCCATGTCGGCGCGGTGACGGCGCGCGACATGCTCAAGCGTTACACGACCTTGCCCGCGATCCGCGCGCTGGGCGCGGACATCATCGCGTTGCGCGACGCGACGCCACAGGCGCTGGCCGAGGAGGATAGTCGCTATCGCAACCGGCTGGACAAGGCGGTCGCCGAACTGATCGGTGTCGAGAATGTCGGTGCGGCCGTCGGGCACGCGCTCGCCGACTTTTTCCACGAACCGCACAATGTTGAGGCATGGGACGATCTGCTGCGCGAGGTTTCGCCGCCCGACTTCATCGTCGAGACGCAGGAATCGGAGGTGTCGGGCAAGACGGTGGTCTTCACCGGCAGCCTTGAGACCATGTCGCGCGACGAGGCGAAGGCGCAGGCCGAGGCGCTGGGCGCCAAATCCGCCGGGTCGGTTTCGAAGAAAACCGACCTGGTCGTCGCGGGGCCGGGGGCGGGATCGAAGCTCAAACAGGCTGAGGCGCTGGGCATTCGCGTGATCGACGAAGCCGGCTGGGCCGCGATCGTTGCGGCCGCTGGAATGTAAATTCCCGAGCCAGCGCAAAGCATTGCGAAAAGATTTTGCGACGCGATAGCCGCAGTGCAGCGATTAACGGTGGCATGCGCGCGATGGATCGGCCATGAAACCGCCAATGCGCGCAAGCATCGTGACACGAAGGACGCCCCTGCTGGCGATTGCCGGCCTGATCGTCGCCGTTCTGGCGGTGATCGGTGCGCTGTTGCTCGTCATGGCGCAGGCGCGCGCCAGCGACTGGGTGCAGCATTCGCTCGACGTTCAGGTGAAGCTCAACCATCTGAGCGAAACCGTGCGGCAGGCCGAATCCGATACGCGCGGTTTCCTGCTGACGGGCAAGCCGCGTTTCTACGACAGCATGGAAAGCGCGATCCGCGCCGCGCCGCCCGCGCTCGATGCGATCGCGAAGGAAGTCGCCGACAATCCGGTGCAGATGGATCATATGGTCCAGCTGCGCGCGCTGCTCGATGAACGCTTCGCCTCGCTGCACAAGAGCGCTGACTTTTTCGCCCGCACGCAGACGATCCCGCAAGGCGATCCCAACAGCCGCGATTACGGCCCCGAACAGATGCGCCGCGTCACCGACGTGATCGGCGCGATGCTGACCGAGGAAGAGAGGCTGCAGGCCGAACGCCGCACATCGACCGATCGGCTGATCCTCGCGCTGGGATCGAGCCTGGCGCTGATCGTGCTGCTGGTGGTCGCGGTGGCGGCGGTCGTGCTGCGCGACGCGCGGCGGCGTGAGGACGAATTGACGCGAATGCGCGACACCGCGATCGCGGCGAGCGAGGGGCTGCGCGATCAGATGGCCGCGCGCGAAGCCGCCGAAGCGCAGACCCGCCAGCTGCAGAAGATGGAATCGATCGGTCAGCTGACTGGCGGTATCGCCCATGATTTCAACAATATGCTGGCGATTGTTATCGGCAGTCTCGATCTCGCCAAGCGCAAGATCGGCGGCGATCCCGAAGTCCTCACACGCTATATCAGCAACGCATCCGAAGGCGCCGAGCGCGCCGCATCGCTGACCGCGCGACTGCTCGCCTTCTCGCGCCAGCAGCCGCTCGCGCCGGTCACGATCGACGTCAACAAGCTCGTCCAGGGCATGTCCGAACTGCTGCGCCGCACGATGGGCGAGCAATATATGGTCGAAACCGTGCTGGCGGGCGGGCTGTGGCGCGCCTTCGCCGATCCGGGGCAGCTGGAGAATTCGGTCCTCAACCTCGCGGTCAATGCGCGCGACGCTATGGCCGATGGCGGGCATGTCACGATCGAGACGGCGAACGCCTATCTCGATGACGAATATGCGCGCATCCACAGCGAGGTCGCGCCCGGCCAATATGTGATGATCAGCGTCACCGACACCGGCACCGGCATGACGCCGGAGGTGATCGCCAAGGCGTTCGATCCCTTCTTCACCACCAAGGCGGTGGGCAAGGGGACCGGCCTCGGCCTCAGCCAGATCTTCGGCTTCACCAAACAGACCGGCGGCCATTGCGCGATCTATTCGGAGCCGGGGCAGGGAACCACCGTCAAGCTCTACATGCCGCGCCACATGGGCGAGCCGACCATGCGGACGAACACGCTGGTCCCCGAAACCGAACTGCCGCAGGGCAAGTCGGGCGAGGTGGTGCTGGTGGTCGAGGACGAGCAGCGCGTGCGCCACTTCTCGGTCGATGCGCTGCGCGAGCTGGGCTACACAGTCATTTCGGCCGCGAGCGGGGCCGAGGCGCTGGTCGCGCTGGGCGAACAGCCGCAGATCACGATGCTGTTCACCGACATCGTCATGCCGGAGATGAACGGCCGCAAACTGGCCGACGCCGCGCTGGCGCTGCGTCCCGACCTGAAGGTGCTGTTCACCACCGGCTATACGCGCAACGCCGTCGTCCATAACGGCATGCTCGATGCGGGCGTAGCCTTCCTGCCCAAGCCGTTCACCGTCAGCCAGCTCGCCACGAAGGTGCGCGAGGTGATGGACGGCGGCGGGGCGAACCGGCCGGTTTAAGGCGCGCGTTTCCCAAATACCTCGTCATTGCGAGCGTAGCGAAGCAATCCAGGCCCGGACTTAGTGAGGTCGCGAGCCTCTCTCGTGCGGGCCTGGATTGCTTCGTCGCCTGCGGCTCCTCGCAATGACGAGGCGTTTGGGGTGAGACGAGGGCTACCGCCGCCTTTTGGCCATGCGCAGGATGCGCCAGTCGCCGCGCAGGATGCTGTCGGTCAGGTAGAGGCCTTCGCGCCGATAAGCGTTGGCGACGGCATCGGCCTGCGTGTCGAGCAGGCCCGCCAGCACCACGGTGCCGCCCGGCAGGACCGCGTCGGCGAAGACCGGGGCAAGCTCGATCAGCGGCCCGGCAAGGATGTTGGCGATCAGCAGATCGTAGGGCGCGCGATCGCGCAGGCGGCGATCGGAGAGGCCCGGCGCCACGCCCAGTTCGACCTGCCCGCGCCCGCGCCCCATCGGCACGCCGTTGACCTCGGCATTTTCGGCGGTGACCTCGATCGAAACCGGATCGATATCCGACGCGATCACCTTTGCCGCCGGCCAGAGCGCGCGCGCCGCGAAGGCGAGCAAGCCGGTGCCCGTGCCGACATCGACGATATCGTCGAAGCGCCGGCCCGCCACGCGCAGCCGATCGAGCATTTCGAGGCAGCCGGTGGTCGTCTCATGGTGCCCGGTGCCAAAGGCGCGGCCCGCGTCGATCACGAAGCCGGTCATGCCCTTGGGCGCGGCATCGGCATTGTGCGGGGTATGGACGAAGAAGCGGCCGGCGCGGATCGGCTCCAGCCCCGCCTGGCTCATCGTCACCCAGTCATCCTCGGGAATGTGCGTGACGACCGGCTTCTTCTTCGTGCTGGGCGCGAGCGCGGCGATGATGGCGATCAGCGCCTTGCTCGGCTCATCTTCGACATAGGCATCGAGCTGCCACGCCTCGGGCTGGTCCGGATCCGGCTCGCTGGTCATCAGGGTCGGCTGCGGATCGAGCGCGTCGATTTCGGGCAGGTCGCCTTCCGAAATCCGTTCGGCCTCGGCCTTGCTGCATGGCAGGCTGATCTTCCAGCTGCCAGTGCGCGAAGCATCGAAGGGAAAGCCGGTGACGCCGTCGCCTTTCGGCTCGTCACCGCGACGTTTAGCGGACATAGCTGGCTCCATTCACGTCGAGGACGGCGCCGGTCATCGATGCGGGCGCCTGAAGCGCGGCGAAGCGGGCGATCTCGGCCACCTCGGCCGGATCGGCAACGCGGCCCAGCGGGATGTCGGCGAGCAATTTGTCGCCGCCGCGGCTTTCCAGATAATCGTCGGCCATGCCCGTCATCGTGAAGCCGGGGCAGATCGCGAAGGCGAGGATGTTGTCGCGGGCATAGCCGCGCGCGATCGTCTTGGTCATGGAGACCATGCCGCCCTTCGACGCGGCATAATGCCAGTGTGCGGGGCTGTCGCCGCGATAGGCGGCGCGGCTGGCGACATTGACGATG
The DNA here is from genome assembly GCF_004005865.1 of Sphingomonas crocodyli. Lineage (NCBI taxonomy): Bacteria > Pseudomonadati > Pseudomonadota > Alphaproteobacteria > Sphingomonadales > Sphingomonadaceae > Sphingomonas > Sphingomonas crocodyli. The sequence goes on along the minus strand of NZ_SACN01000001.1, from coordinate 2,714,390 downwards.
CGGCCACCGTTCCCGCCGCGCTGGAAGTGCAGCACGGCGCGGCGGCACAGTTCGGCCGAAGCGGTGAGGTTGATCTGCATCGTGCGCGCCCAGGCATCCGACCAGGCGGCGTCGGGGGCTTCGAGGGCTGCGGCTTCGAAGATGCCGGCATTGTTGATCAGCACGTCGATCCGCCCGTCGAGCCGATCGAGGGCAGCCTGCCAAAGGCGCGCAGGCGCATCGGCCTGCGAAAGATCGGCGACGATCGAATCATCGCCCTCCGCCGCCGACGAACGATGGCCGACGACGCGGACGTCGTCGCTCTGGAACCGCTCGACAATCGCGCGGCCGATACCCCGGCTGCTGCCGGTCACAAGGATGTTGGTGGTCATGCGGTCGCCCTAAAGGCTGGCGTCCGCATCGGCAACTCGATGCGCCTCGCCCATCCGTCGGATCGCCGCGACCTTCGCATGGAGCGGACTCCAATCGTCGCGCGCGTCGATCGCCGACCAGATCGCTTCGACCTCGTCGATCAGCATCGAACAGGGTTCGGCGTCGTTCCAATAGGAATGGTCTATCGAAATCGAACTTTGATAGTCGGACACTATCGTGCGGAAGGTCGCGAAGGCGTCGCCATAGAGGTCGCTGGGCGCGCGGAGCTTGCCGCCGCGCCAGTCGAAGAAGAAGCGATCGACGCCGACCTTGCTCGCCTGCATCGCCTCGTCCATCGCCTGAAGGAGCGCGAGGTCGCTCTCCTCCCCGCGCGGGATGATGCCGAGCCGGGCGCAAATCGCCTCCGCCACCGCCGTTTCATAGAGCGCAGGCCAGCGATCGAGCGCGGGGGCGAGTTCTTCGGCCTCGGCGATGTGGCGCAGCGAGAGGGCAAGCTGGACGACGTCCCAATGGATCGCCTGCGCCTGCCGCCCGAAGGCGTAGAGGCCGTTATTGTCGAAATAGGCCGCGACGAAGCCGGGGGTCCATTGGGGCGTGAAGCGCCACGGGCCGTAATCGAAGCTCTCGCCCGTCACGTTGATATTGTCGCTGTTGAGCACACCGTGGACGAAGCCCGCCGCCATATAGCTGGCGGCGAGGCGCGCGGTACGTTGGCAGACGAGATCGAGGAAGCGGCCCGCGCCCGCATCGGCGGGTTCGTCGAACAGGTTGGCGAGGCAATAGGCAGTGAGCAGCCTCATCGTTTCCGCGTCGCCGATCGTCGCGAGCCGCTGGAAACTGCCGATGCGGATATGGCTGTGGCTCAGGCGGACGAGGACGGCGGCGCGGGTGGGGGATGGCTCGTCGTTCCGCTCCAGCGCCTCGCCGGTTTCGATCACCGAAAAGGTCTTGGAGGTTTCGACGCCGAGCGCTTCGAGCATCTCGGTCGCCAAAATCTCACGCACGCCACCTTTCAGCGTCAGGCGGCCGTCGCCGAAGCGGCTGTAGGGCGTCTGGCCCGAACCCTTGGTGCCCAGATCGAGCAGCCGATCGTGCCCGTCGCGCAGCTGCGCGAACAGGAAGCCGCGCCCGTCGCCGATGTCGGGGTTGTACGCGCGGAACTGATGCCCGTGATACCGCAGCGCCAGCGGTTGCGGCAGATTGTCGGGCAGCGGCTGGAAGCGGCCGAAATGCGCGACCCATTGTTCGTCGTCGAGCGCATCGAGCCCCACCGAGCTATCCCAGCGATCGTTGCGGAAGCGCAGTATCGTCTGCGGAAAATCGGCGGCGGAGACCGGATCGGACAGGCGCCCTTCCAGTTCCTCGATCTTCGGGTCGGGACGATAAGCGGCGGGTTGCGGGAGGACAGGCATGCGGCGATATGGGGGCGGCAACTGGAAGGGCGCAAGGCATGGCGGATTGGGATGACGGATATTGGTGGTCGGCCGATGGGCTGCGCCTCCATTATCGCGATTATCCCGGTGAGGGCCTGCCGATCCTCTGCATCCCCGGCCTGACGCGCAATGCGCGCGATTTCGCCGATGTCGCGGATCGGCTGAAGGGGCGGCATCGCCTGATCCTGATCGAACTGCGCGGGCGCGGGGAGAGCGCCTATGCCAAGGATCCGATGAGCTATGTTCCGCTCACCTATCTGCAGGACGTCCAGCTGCTGATCGACGAATTGAAGCTGGATCGCTTCATCATGTTCGGCACGTCGCTGGGCGGGATGATCACGGCGCTGCTGGCGACGAGCAATGCGGGGCGGCTGGCCGGTGCGCTGATCAACGATGTCGGGCCGGTGATCGATCCGGCGGGGATGGCGCGGATCCGATCCTATGTCGGCAAGTCGATCAGCTATCCCACCTGGCTCCACGCCGCGCGCGGGATTGCGGAAACGCAGACGAGCAATTTTCCCGATTTCGGCCTGCACGACTGGCTGGCGATGGCGAAGCGGCTGTGCCGCCTGACGCCCGCGGGCCGGATCGTCTATGATTATGACATGGCGATCGCCGAGCCGTTCCGCGTGCCGGGCGGGGGTGAGCCGGGGGTCGATATGTGGCCGGTGCTGAACGCGCTGAAGGATATTCCGACGCTGCTGGTGCGCGGTGGCCTGTCCGATCTGCTCAAGCCCGATACGGCGAAGCGGATGCTGGAGACGTTGCCGCAGATGGAGGAGGTGGTGATCGGCCGTGTCGGCCATACGCCCACCCTTTCCGAGCCACCGTGTATCGCGGGGATCGATCGGCTGCTGGCGCGGATCGCGGCGGCCGGATGACGCGACCGGCCCGCATCCTCCACGCCCATTCGACCTTCGCTCTGGGCGGCAAGGAGGCGCGGGCGGTGCACCTGATGAACGCTTTCGGGGATGCGGCCGAGCATGTCGTGCTGACGGCGGTGCCGGGGGCGCTGGGTGCGCGCGATGCGATCGATCCGGGCATAAAGGTGGACTTTCCGGGCGACGAGGGCGCGCCGCCGCTGCATGGCAAGCCGTCGCCGGGACGCTATTTGCGGCTCGCGCGCTACATGGCCGGGTTCGATCTGGTGCTGACCTACAATTGGGGCGCGATGGATGCGGTGGGCGCGCGGCGGATGTGTGCGCCCTTCATGCGGCTGCCCGCGCTGATCCATGCCGAGGACGGGTTCAACCAGGACGAGGTGGTTCGCCAGAACCCGAAGCGCGTCGCCTTTCGCCGCCTGATGCTGCCGACCGCAGCTAAGCTGGTGGTGCCGTCGCAGCGGCTGGAGGCTATCGCGCGCGATGTGTGGAGGCAGCCGGCGCGTCGCGTGCTGCGCATTCCGAACGGCATCCGCCTGCCCAGCGAAGCGGAGATTGCGGCACCGCTGCCGATCCCCGGCCTCGATCGCAGCCGGCCGGGCGTGGTGATCGGGACGATCGCGGGGCTGCGCGCGGTGAAGAACTTGCCGCGCCTCGTGCGCGTCTTCGCCGCCGGCGCGCCCGCCGATGCGCGGCTCGTGATCCTGGGGGAGGGGCCGGAGCGCGAGGCTATCGTCGCGGAAGCGGAGCGGCTGGGAGTTGCGGATCGCATGATCCTGCCCGGCTTCGTCAGCGATCCGGTGCGCTATCTAGGCAATTTCGACATTTTCGCGCTGAGTTCGGACAGCGAGCAATTCCCGATTTCGCTGGTCGAGGCGATGGCGTGCGGGCTGCCGGCTTTATGCACCGACGTCGGCGATATCCGCGCGATGGCAAGCGCCGACAATGCGCCGTTCCTGTTCGGGACGAATGACGAGGCCGGAATGGCGCAGGGGCTGGCGCGGCTGTGCGCCGATTCTGGCCTGCGGTGCACGATCGGCGCGGCCAATCGGGCCGTGGCGTTGCATGAATTCGACGAGAATGCGATGATCGAAAGCTATCGATCGCTATATTGGTCGTTCATTCGCCGCTAAGGCGGCACGCAGATTCCGCGCGCATTTCGCGGCCAACGCGCTTATAGGGCGCGCATTCGCTGTTTGGAGGTTGGATTGTTCAAGGGGCTTCGGCCGATCATGTATGCCGGGCGTGAAGTCTGGCCGCTGATCGAGGGTGGCAAGGGCGTCGCGGTTTCGAACCATGCCAGCTCGGGCGCCTGGGCGGCGGCGGGCGGCATCGGCACCGTGTCTGCGGTCAACGCCGACAGCTATGACGCCGACGGCAAGATCATCCCCCAGATCTATCGCGCGCTGACCCGTCGGGAGCGCCACGAAGAACTGATCCAATACGCCATCGACGGCGCCGTCGAACAGGTGCGCCGCGCTTTCGAGATCGCCGGCGGCAAGGGCGCGATCAACATCAACGTGCTGTGGGAAATGGGCGGCGCGCAGCGTGTGCTGCACGGCGTTCTGGAACGCACCAAGGGCATGGTGGCGGGCGTCACCTGTGGCGCGGGCATGCCCTACAAGCTCAGCGAGATTGCGGCGTCCTATGGCGTCAATTATCTGCCGATCGTGTCGTCGGGCCGCGCCTTCTCCGCACTCTGGAAGCGCGCTTATTCGAAGGCGGCCGAATGGCTGGCGGGCGTGGTCTATGAAGACCCCTGGCTGGCCGGCGGGCATAACGGCCTGTCGAACGCCGAAGACCCCCGCGCGCCGCAGGATCCCTATCCGCGCGTGAAGGCGCTGCGCGAAACGATGCGCGCCGGTGGCGTTTCGGAAGACGTGCCGATCATCATGGCGGGCGGCGTCTGGTATCTGCGCGACTGGAACGACTGGATCGACAATCCCGAGCTGGGCGCGATCGCATTCCAGTTCGGTACGCGGCCGCTGCTGACGCAGGAAAGCCCGATCCCGCAGGCGTGGAAGGATCATCTGACCACGCTGGACGAGGGCGACGTGCTGCTGCACCGCTTTTCGCCGACCGGCTTCTATTCGTCGGCGGTGCGCAACCCGTTCCTGCGCAATCTCGAAGCGCGTTCGGAGCGCCAGATCGCGTTCAGCATGGAGGCGGCGGGCGACCACCAGTTCCAGCTCGACGTCGGCGTGAAGGGCAAGAATTTCTGGGTGACTTTGGGCGATCTCCATCGCGCACGCGAATGGTATGGCCACGGCTTCACGATGGCGCTCAAGACGCCCGACAACACCTTGGTGTTCGAGACGCCCGAGGACACCAAGATCATCCGCAAGGATCAGGCCGACTGCATGGGCTGCCTCAGCCAGTGCAGCTTCTCGTCCTGGGCGGATAATGAGAACAACTCGACCGGCCGCCTCGCCGATCCGCGCAGCTTCTGCATCCAGAAGACCTTGCAGGACATCGCGCATGGCGGGCCGATCGACGAGAACCTGATGTTCGCGGGCCACGCGGCCTACAAGTTCAAGCAGGACCCGTTCTATTCGAACGGCTTCGTGCCGACGGTGAAGCAGCTCGTCGATCGGATCCTGACGGGGGATTGATCCCTAAATCCTCCCCCGGAGGGGGAGGATCGGTTTAGACACCCCAAAAATCCCTAGCGTTGGCATCGGCTGCGCCCGCGCTACTCTGCGGCGATGAAGTCCTGTCTCGTCATCCGCCACGTTCCCTATGAAGGCATTGCCGGTTTCCGCGCGCCCGTGGAGGCGGCGGGATATGAAATCGATCGGATCGACGTGACAGATCCCGAATTCGCCAATGTCGATTTCGATGCGCCCGATCTGGTCGTGATGATGGGCGGGCCGATGGGCGTCTATGACGTCGAGCAGCATCCGTGGATTTCGTGCGAGGTGACGCGGCTGGCGCGACGCATCCTGCTCGATCGGCCGACTTTGGGCGTCTGTCTGGGGTCGCAGATGATCGCCGCCGCGATGGGATCGCGCGTTTATCCGGGGCCGGTGAAGGAAGTCGGCTTCTCCCCCGTCAGCATCAACGGCGCGGGGCAGGGATCGCCGCTGCGCCATATCGATGGCGTGCCGGTGCTCCACTGGCATGGCGACACGTTCGATCTGCCGCAGGGCGTCGAGCTGCTCGCTTCGTCCGACAAATATGCGCATCAGGGGTTCCGGCGCGGCAGCAACTTGCTGGCGCTCCAGTTCCATTCGGAGATGGGCGAGGATCCGCGCTTCGATGCGTGGCTGGAAAACGAGGCCGATGTCGTGGCGGCGGGGCTTACTGTGCCCGAATTGCGCGCACAGCATGACATGCACGGATCGACCGCGGTGGCGGCCGGGCGCGTAATGATCGCCGACTGGCTCGCGCGGCTGGATTGACCGCAAAAAGAAAAAGCCGCCGGGCGAACCCGACGGCCTTTGAGGCTGGTTTTAACCGCTCTTACTTGTAGCGGCGACGGCCATTCTTATCGACCCAGTACTTGCGGCCGTAGCCGTCGCGATAATAGCGGCGATCCTTGTGGCTGAGCGCCGTGATGGCCGCACCGCCGGCCGCGCCGATCAGCGCGCCTTCGCCGGTGCCGAGGCCCGGAATGACCGCGCCTGCAACCGCGCCGCCGGCGCCACCGATAAGGGCACCCTTGGCGAGCTTGCCAGCGCTCTGCGCATAAGCCGGGGCGCCAGCGCCCGCGACGGACAGCGCAACCGCCGCCGCGATCAACTTGCTGGTGTTCATGTCACGCTCCTGTCGTTGTGAACCAGTGCACCCCGGAACGAGACTAATCTAACTTAGTTCCCCCGTTTATCGGGGGTTCATCCGAGGTTTATGCACTGTTCAGCCTCGATAGACGGGCCGACATGGATTTGCGCTGAACGGCAAACGGCCGAAACCGGCCGACGGTGGATTCAGGCCCAGCCTTCGAGCACCTGATCGCGCGGGCGATCGCCGTCGAGCCACTGGCGGATCGCGGCGATGACGCGCTCGCCGGTCGCGGCACGGCCTTCGAAGGTGGCCGATCCCATGTGCGGGAGCAGTACGACGTTATCCAGCGCGAGCAGGCGCGGATCGACCAGCGGCTCGCGCTCGAACACGTCGAGGCCCGCGCCGCCGATCTCGCCGCGTTCGAGCCGGTCGATCAGCGCCTTCTCCTCGACGATCTCGCCGCGCGCGGTGTTGATCAGATAGCTTTGCGGCCCGAGCAGCCCGATCCGGCGCGCATCGAGCAGATGCTCGGTCTCGGCGGTGTGCGGGCAGTGGATCGAGACGATGTCGCTGCGGATCAGCAGCCGATCGAGATCGGCCTCCCACGTCGCGGCCAGTTCCTGTTCGACGACCGCGGGCAGGCGGTGGCGATTGTGATAGGAAATGGTGAGCCCGAAGGCGAGCGCGCGGCGCGCGACCGCCTGACCGATCCGGCCCATGCCGATAATGCCCAGCCGCTTGCCGGTGATGCGGTGGCCCAGCATCGCGCCGGGGCTCCAGCCGCCCCAGTCGCCCGATCGCACCAGCTTTTCGCCTTCGGCCAGACGGCGCGGCACCGACAGGATCAGCGCCATCGTCATGTCGGCGGTGTCTTCGGTCAGGACGCCGAGCGTGTTGGTGACGATCACGCCCGCACGGCGCGCGGCGGGCAGATCGATATGATCGACCCCGTTGCCGAAATTGGCGATGAGCTTGAGCCGCCCTGCGCCGGCCGCCAACACATCGGCGTCGACATGATCGATGACGGTGGGGACAAGGATGTCGCAGCGCGCGGCGGCGTCGACCAGACCGGCTTTATCGGTGATGCCCTCGCCCTGGGCGAGTTCGACGTCGGGGAACAGTTCGGTCAGCCGCGCTTCGGTGCCCTCGGGCAGGCGGCGCGTGACGATGATCTTCGGTTTGGACGGGCGCGCTGTCGAAGTCATGCTTCGGGGCTAGTCGCGGGCAGGCGGGTCCGTCAAGCTGCGGCCGACGCGATGCGCCGGCCGCGCTGGAAATCAGCCGACGATTTCTTCAGGCTTGAAGAAATAGGCGATCTCGATGTTGGCGTTCTCGAGGCTGTCCGAACCGTGGACCGAATTGGCTTCGATCGACTCGGCGAACTCCTTGCGGATCGTGCCGGCGTCGGCATTTTCCGGGTTGGTCGCGCCCATGACTTCGCGGTTCTTCAGGACGGCATTTTCGCCTTCCAGAACCTGCACGACGACCGGACCCGAGATCATGAAGGTCACGAGGTCGTTGAAGAAGGGACGCTCCTTATGGACCGCGTAGAAGCCTTCGGCCTGCTCCTTGGTCATGTGGATGCGCTTCGAAGCGACGACGCGCAGGCCGGCCTCTTCGAGCTTCGCGGTGACGGCGCCGGTCAGGTTGCGACGGGTCGCGTCGGGCTTGATGATCGAAAAGGTGCGTTCGGTCGACATGGCCGAGCGGGCTCCATTATTTTGGGGTTGGAAAGTTGCGCGCGCCTCTAGCCGTCAAAGCGGCCGGAGGCAAGGCGGTGTGGCATTGTCCTTTAGACTCGTCATTGCGAGCGGAGCGAAGCAATCCACTCCGAACCGCGGAATGGATTGCCGCGTCGCCTGCGGCTCCTCGCAATGACGAGTGGGGAGAGGAGGGTGAGAGGCTGGGACATTACGCCCGCTTGATTGCGCGGGAGGCTTGGCGCATGGGGCCGCCATGTCGCTTTCCCGCCCCCTGACCCCCGCTCCGAAACCCCGCGCGCTTGGATGGAGCATGCTGTTCCTCGCTGCGTTCGTCTTCGCGATCGTGGTGGTCGGCGGGATTACGCGGCTGACCGAATCCGGGCTTTCGATCACCGAATGGAAGCCGATCCACGGCATCGTCCCCCCGTTGACCGAGGCGGACTGGCAGGCCGAGTTCGAAGGCTACAAGCAGATCCCGCAATATACGGCCTTCAATACGGGCATGACGCTCGAAGGCTTCAAGGCGATCTACTTCTGGGAATATCTGCACCGGTTGCTCGCGCGGACGATCGGGACGGTGCTGCTCGTCATCCTGGCGGTCGCGTGGTGGAAGCGCGCGATCCCGGCGGGTTACGGCCGGCGGATGGTGGTGATCTTCCTGCTGGGCGGGCTGCAGGGGGTGATCGGCTGGTGGATGGTCTATTCGGGGCTGAGCGTTCGCACCGAGGTAAGCCATATCCGCCTTGCCATCCATCTGCTCGCGGCGCTTTTGATCTTCTCGGCGCTGATCTGGACCGCGCTCGATCTGTTTGTGCTGGCGCGAACCGGCGTCGATGCCCGCGCGCGGCTGCGCTGGCCGGCGGGGTTGGCGATCGCAGCGCTGGCGATCCAGATATTGTTCGGCGCCTTCACCGCGGGCTTGCGTGCGGGCTACGCCTTCGCCAGCTGGCCGCGCATGGGCGAGGAATGGTTTCCCGAAGGCGGCTGGCAGGCGGCGCTGGGCGTGATCGGCAATGTCGTCGACAATCCGATCGTGGTGCAGTTCATCCATCGCTGGTGGGCGTGGGTGGCGCTGGCCGCGCTGCTGTTCCTCGCGCGCAAGGCGAAGAATGTGGGGGCGACGGGCGAGGTGATCGCGATTGCCGGCGTGGCGATCCTTCAGATCCTGCTGGGCATCGCCACTTTGTTGCTGGGCGTGCCGATCGTGATCGCGGTCGCGCATCAGGCGGTCGCGGCGCTGCTGCTGGCCGCTGCGATCGCGGCCGCGCACCGCATCGGCAGGGCCTGAAAATATGAAGGTATCCTGATACCTATTTAAATTCAGCCCGGTTTGCTTGACTCTTTTGGGCCTCTCCCGCATTAGGCCGCCGTTCGCGCCGCTCGATCTACGGGCGGCGCAGTTCGTTTTGCGAAAGAAGGTCTAAGCCCATGAAGGCGCTGATGAAGACCACCAAGGTGGCGACGCCCGCGACGGTGGAAAAGAAGTGGCTCGTGATCGATGCGGAAGGTCTGGTCGTCGGCCGCCTCGCCTCGATCGTCGCCAACATCCTGCGCGGCAAGCACAAGCCGAGCTTCACCCCGTTCATCGATTGCGGCGACAATGTCGTGATCATCAACGCGGAGAAGGTTCGCTTCACCGGCCGTAAGCTGACCCAGAAGGTCTATTATCGCCACACCGGCTATGCCGGCGGCATCAAGGAAGCCCGCGCGGACAAGATCCTCGAAGGTCGCTTCCCCGAGCGCGTGCTCGAAAAGGCCGTTGAGCGCATGATCCCGCGCGGTCCGCTGGGCCGTCAGCAGATGCGCAACCTGCGTATCTTCGCCGGCAGCGAGCATCCGCACGCCGCCCAGAACCCCGAGACGCTCGATGTCGGCTCGATGAACCGCAAGAACAAGGTGGGCGCATAATGTCCGACAATCGCCAGTCCCTTTCCGACCTCGCGTCGCTGACGGGTGCGGCTCCGGCCGCCGCTGCTCCGGCGCAGGCTTCGACCGACTACACCGCCGAGGCGCCCGTCGCCGCTGCTCCGGTTCTCCCGACCACGCCGCTGCGTGAGCAGGAAATCGATGCGCAGGGCCGTTCGTACGCAACCGGCCGTCGTAAGGACGCCGTCGCCCGCGTGTGGCTGAAGCCCGGCACCGGCAAGATCACGGTCAATGGCCGTGACCAGGAAGTCTATTTCGCGCGTCCGACGCTGCGCCTCGTCATCAACCAGCCGTTCGGCGTTGCCGAGCGTGAAGGCCAGTATGACGTCGTCTGCACCGTCAAGGGCGGTGGCCTTTCGGGCCAGGCCGGCGCCGTGAAGCACGGTATCTCGCAGGCGCTCGCCAAGTACGAGCCGATCCTGCGTGCGCCGGTGAAGGCCGCGGGCTTCCTGACCCGCGACAGCCGCGCCGTCGAGCGTAAGAAGTACGGCCGCGCCAAGGCTCGCCGCAGCTTCCAGTTCTCGAAGCGTTAATCAGCGCTTCGGCACTGCCGAAACACGAAACGGGTCGCCAGCGATGGCGGCCCGTTTTGCATTATGCGGCGGAATACCTCCAATTCGTCACTCCCGCGAAGGCGGGAGCCTATCCAGTGCTTTCTCATGTGGTGAGACTGGATAGGCCCCCGCCTTCGCGGGGGTGACGGTGGGAGGCAAAGCGAGGATTGGCGCGGGGCGTAACCCTCGCTAAACCGCGCCGATGCCGATCCGCACCCTGTTCGTCACCCGTTTCTACGAAGACCGTCTCGACGATCCCGATCTGATCGAGGAATTGCGCGAATCCTGTCTCGCGCTCGCCAAGGAGGATCGCGCGGGGCGGGCCTGGTCGAAGGCGCACGGCTATCGCGGCTATACGTCCTACGCGTCGCTCAACGATCTGCCGATGCGCGATCCGGCGTTCGACGATCTAAAGCGCGCGCTCGACAAGCATGTCCGCCGCTTTGCCGAGGCGTCGTACATGGATCTGGCGAAGAAGCCCAAGCTCGACAGCCTGTGGGTCAATGTCCTGAAGGGCGATGGCGGGCATACGGGGCACATCCACCCACACAGCATCATTTCCGGCACCATCTACATCGCGGTGCCGCCGGGGGCAGGGGCGCTCAAGCTCGAAGACCCGCGCCTGACCGCGTTGATGGCGGCGCCTGGCCGCACCGCCGATGCGCCCGAGGATACCCAGCCCTTCGTTTATGCCGAGCCATCGGTAGGCAGCGTCTTCCTGTGGGAGAGTTGGCTGCGGCACGAGGTGGTCGCGGGTGCGGCCAAGGCCGAGCGGATCAGCATCAGTTTCAATTATGCGTGAGGACTCTCCCAAGCCGTTCGTGTCGAGCGAAGTCGAGGGATGTTCTCGCATGCCAACGTGTCTCGACTTCGCTCGACACGAACGGAGTTTGTTGAATGAGTGACGACCGCGACTGGCTGCACTGGGCGGTCGGGGAGATCGAGGCCGATCTGACGCGGTCGGCCGACACGCATCTGGTGCGCGTGCCGCTCGAAGGGCTGAACGGGGTCGATGTCTATCTGAAGGATGAATCGACCCATCCGTCGGGATCGCTCAAGCATCGGCTCGCGCGGTCGCTGTTCCTCTATGGCCTGTGCAACGGCTGGATCGGCAAGGATAGGCCGGTGATCGAGGCGTCGTCTGGATCGACCGCGATCTCCGAAGCCTATTTCGCGCGTCTGCTGGGGCTGCGCTTCATCGCGGTCGTCCCGCAGGGGACGGCGCCTGCCAAGCTGGCGGAGATCGAGCGGCTGGGCGGCGAATGCCATCCGGTGACGGGACCGATCTATGCGGCGGCCGAGCAACTCGCACGCGAGACGGGCGGCCATTATATGGACCAGTTCACCTATGCCGAGCGGGCGACCGACTGGCGTGGCAACAACAATATCGCCCAGTCGATCTTCCAGCAGATGGAAAATGAACGGCATCCGTGCCCGAGCTGGATCGTGGTCGGTGCAGGGACGGGGGGCACGTCCGCCACGATCGGCCGCTATGTCCGCTATCGTCGGGCAAGTTGCCGGGGCACGCGGCTGGCGGTGGTCGATCCCGAAGGTTCGGTGTTCGCGGAAAGCTGGCGCACCGGGCGGCGCGATCTGACGTCGGATCGGCGGTCGCGGGTCGAAGGGATCGGCCGGCCGCGTGTCGAGGCGAGTTTCCAGCCGCATATCGTCGATCGGATGATCGAGATCGAGGATCCGGCCTCCTTCGCCGCCGCGCGCTTCCTGTCGGCGCGGCTGGGGCGGCGGGTCGGCCCGTCGACGGGCACCAATCTGGTCGGCGTGCTACGCTTGGCCGAGGAAATGGCGGGGCGGGGGGATCGCGGCAGCATCGTCTCGCTGATCTGCGATTCCGGTGAACGCTATCTCGACAGCCTGTTCGACGAAAGTTGGATGAATCGCGAAATGCCGGACCACAAGCGGTGGGCGGAATGGCTGTCGCGCTTCTAAATCTTACCGGGCGTTAACGATTGGCCGGTATCGCGGGGATGTGCTCGACCGGCTCCAATCTCTTCACGATGCCGCCATAAAGGGCATCGATGCGCTCGAAGCCCTGGCCGCCGTGGCGGAACCAAGGCTCGCCGAGGTGGCGGCCGCGCGTCTGGCGATCAGTAAGGTGAGCCGGGTGCGCAGTTCGTTCCTCGAAGCGGAGGTCTATCCCGCCGTCGAAGCCTTTGCGCCGATGGCGATTGCAGGGCTGCGGACGCGCGGGCGGGCGCGGATGCTGGCTTCGTCCGAGCATATCAAGCGGTGGTCGGCCAGCGAACTCCAGCTCCACTGGTCCGAATATCAGACGCTGTCGAAGGGGCTGCGCATCGGCATGCGCGCGCGGATCCGCGAGGAACAGGCGCTGCTCTACCCGTTGATACTGCGGCTGCGTAAGGCAGCCTAAGCCAGCCGCTCCAGCTTCGTGACGGTCTTGCCCTTATATTCCGCGCTGCCATAGGCGCGGAAGCCGAGCTTCTCCGCCACGCGCAGCGACGCGGCATTTTCCGGATCGATGATGCAGACGACGCGCGGCGGCGCCATTTTTACCTCGATCCAGCCGAGCGCGGCCTTTGCGGCTTCGCTCGCATAGCCCTTGCCGTGAACGTCGCTCGACATCACCCAGGCGAATTCCGGCGCGCCGTCGAAATCCTCGCCCAGGCCGCGCTTGAAATCGGCAAGGCCGACTTCGCCGATGATCCTGCCCGTCGCCTTCTCCTCGACCACGAACAGGCCGTAGCCGAGCAGCGCCCAATGGCCGGCGAAACGCTGCAGCCGGTGCCACACATCCTCGCGGCTGAGCGGCGCCTTGTAGATGAACTCGACCGCGATCGGATCGCGGCCCAGCACGGCGCAGGCATCGAGATCGTCGACGCGGTGCTGGCGCAGGCGCAGGCGATCGGTTTCGATCACGACCGGCTCGATCACTCTTCGTAGCTTTCGCCGGGCGAAGTGCCCCAGATCCGGTCGCTGCGGATCCAGCCCTTCTTGCCGCCCACGTCGAACAGGCACCAGCCGGCCTCGCACTGGGGCAGCTTGCCGACGACGCCGGGTTCGGCCTGCCAGTTGACCGCGGCGCTTTCCTCGGGGCTGGCATGCATGGCGGCGGGGAATTGGCCGACGACGATCGCGGTGCGCTTGGCCGACATCAGGGTGGAGAGCATCCAGCCCTCGGTCCCGTCGACCTCCTTCACCTTGCGCCAGTCGCCATAGATCTGGATCACCTGCACCGGCAGATCGCGGCGGCGATAGCGCCAGATGGCCGGGAATGTGCGTTCCGGCCCCGTGCGCATCAGCACGTCGCCCGAGGCGAGCGATGCCCAATAAGGCAGCTTGCGTTCCTGCGCGTGCGCGGCCTGTGCCACGGTCATGGCGATCACCCCACCCAGCAGGATGCGCCCCAGCCCCGAAATTCTCCCTGTCATGGCACCATCTTTACGGGCCTTGGGGCGGGGTTCAAGCGATCGATGCCGATGATCGTCGCAATCGTTGGATATCGGAAAGGGCAGGGCGCGGGCGCGGTTCGACCCATTGCGGGACAGGAAGCGGCCGATTGAGGATTTCGGACGGCAAAGCGCCGCTTTTTGCAATGGCCAGCATCGGCGCGATGCCCGATGGGAAGCGGATGAGTTTCGATGCGATGGCCGGGCCGGACCTTGATCCGGCGGTTTACAAGACCCTGCTGAAATCGACCAAGGCGATCCCGTGGAAGATCGACTGGGCGACGATGCGCTTCGCCTATATCGGCCCGCAGATCGAGGCGCTGCTGGGATGGAAGCAGGACAGCTGGATATCGGTCGAGGATTGGGCGACGCGCATCCATCCTGACGATCGCGACTATGTCGTCAATTTCTGCGTCGCGCAGTCGCAGGCGGGCGTCGATCACGAAGCCGATTATCGTGCGCTGACGCCGGACGGCGGCTATGTGTGGATCCGCGACGTCGTGCATGTCGAACGTAATGCGGACGGCGGTGTCGACAGCCTGATCGGCTTCATGTTCGACATCAGCGAGCGCAAGAAGACCGAGCAGGAATTGCTCCAGCTGCAACGCGATCTGGAGGCGATGTCGTTCGAGGACGGCCTGACCCGCATCGCCAACCGCCGCATGTTCGACAATCATCTGGAAAGCGAGTTCGGGAGTGCGGCGAAATCCGGCCAGCCGCTGTCGATGATCATGCTCGATATCGACCATTTCAAGCAGTTTAACGACCGCTACGGCCACCTGCAGGGCGACGATTGCCTGCGCCGGGTGGCGGCCGGGCTGAAAAGCCTCGCGACGCGGCCGCGCGATATCGTGGCGCGCTATGGCGGTGAGGAGTTTGTGCTGCTGCTTCCCGATACCGATGCGGCGGCTGCGCTGGACTATGCGCGGCGGTGCGTGGCCGAGCTGGCCGAGCTCCAGATCCCGCACGAAAGCTCGAGCTGTGGGGAGTTCATCACCGCCAGCCTTGGCGTTGGCACGGTCGTGCCGTCTGAGGATATGAGCGCGGTGGGGTTCACCGAGCAGGTCGACCAGATGCTCTACGCGGCGAAGCGCGGCGGGCGTAACCGGATCGAGGCCGGATCCTAATCGCCGAACGCGGCGAGCAACTTCGTCGGCGCCACCAGTTTCCAACTTTCGCGGATGCGGTGTTCGACCTGATCCCAGTCGGTCTCCCCGACATCGAGCCGCACGCCGATCCAGTAAGACGGGCCGAGATAGGGCGGGCTGTAGTGAATGTCGGGATCGGCCTCGATCAGCATCGCCTGATGCTCCGGCCCGCTCGTCTTGACGAGGACCGCGCTGATCCCGTCGCCATGATGATTGTGCCAGAGATAGGCGAACATCTTGCCCTTCTCCCCGATCCGCCACGCGGGGGAGCCGTGCGAGACGGTTTCGGTCGCCTGCGGCATGGCGAGCGCGAGGGCGCTGATGCGGGCGTGGGTGGAGGTGTAGTCGGCGACGGTCATTTGGCTGGCGCCTTGTGGCGGGCGGACCAGGTCGCATCGATCCGCTTCTGCGCGGCGGCGGCGGTCGTGTGGCCGATCAGCGAGAGACCCTTAAGCTTCACGTCGGTGCCGCCCAGAAAACTCGAGCTGGTCGTATAGCCGACGTCGTAGAGCGCGACGTCGTCGACCAATGTGTCGTCGACATAGAAATGTGTGGTGATCGCGACGGGAAGGCGGGCGTCGCCGCCGGCCTTGGTCTTTTCGCCCGCCGCCTTGAGCGCATCGACCAGCGCGCTTTCGATCCAGCGGCGCTCGATCCGCGGATCGCTGCTGTCGATGGGCGAGAGATCGAGCGCGGCGGGGAAGGCGATCGTCTGGCCTTGGATCGATTGGCCACCCAGCGCGGTGAGCGTCAGCCGGTCGCCATCCTTGTCGGCCTTGCCGCTGAGGACGAGCGTGCGCGCGGTGCGGCTTTCCTTGGTGGAGGACGCAACCTTGTCCGCCTCGGCATGGCGCCGCTCCTCGTAACTGTTCCAGAAGGTGAGGCCGGAGATGACGAGCGCCGCCACCGCCAATATTTCGCCCAGGGTCAGCAGCCGCAGCCGGCGACGGCGTATCTCCGCAGCCTCGGCAGCCGCGCGGGGGATTTCGGCGGTCTCAGCCGCCGGGGTCGGGGTCTCGTCAGCCATGCTCCCGGATATAGGCGGCGAGCGCGGCAGGATAAAGGCGGTGCTCCTCGATCAGCACGCGAGCGGCCAGCGCGTCGGGCGTGTCGCCGGGCAGGATCGGAACGCGCGCCTGCCCGATCACCGGGCCATCGTCGAGTTCGGGGGTAACGATGTGGACCGAGCAACCCGCCTCGGCATCGCCCGCCTCGATCGCGCGCTGGTGCGTGTCGAGACCCTTATAGAGCGGCAGGAGCGAGGGGTGGATGTTGACGATCCGGCCTTCCCAGCCCTGAATGAACTCGGGCGACAGGATGCGCATGTAACCGGCGAGTGCCACATATTCGACGTCGGCGGCGCGCAGTTCGGCGTCGATCAGCGCATCGAAATCGGCGCGCTTGAGCCCGCGATGCGGGTGCGCGAAGGTGGGGATGCTCTCGGCCTCGGCGGTGGCGAGGCCCGCCGCATCCTCGACATTCGATGCGACCAGCACGACCTCGTAGG
Organism: Sphingomonas crocodyli; assembly: GCF_004005865.1. NCBI lineage: Bacteria > Pseudomonadati > Pseudomonadota > Alphaproteobacteria > Sphingomonadales > Sphingomonadaceae > Sphingomonas > Sphingomonas crocodyli. The sequence continues at coordinate 2,697,718 of NZ_SACN01000001.1, read as the reverse complement.
GGCAATCATCGGCACGCGACGCCGCGATCAGCGACGCCATGTTGCTGCCGCGCCCGGAAATGAGGATGCCGAGCTTAGCCTTCATGCGTCGACGACCACGGCGCGCGGGCGCTCCACGTCTCGTCGCCGCCGCGCACGGTGCAGCCCTTGGCGCCCGGCTGGATATCGCCGATGCGGTGGACGGTCTCCCCCGCCGCTTCGAGCGCGGCGATGACGTCGGCGACGTCGGCCGGATCGACAATCACGGCCATGCCGATCCCGCAGTTGAAGGTGCGCGCCATCTCGCCCGGCTCGATATTGCCCTGCGCCTGCAGGAACGCCATCAGCCGCGGCTGCGCCCACAGATCGGCATCGACATGCGCGTGCAGACCTTCGGGCAGGACGCGCGGGATATTTTCCAGGAGCCCGCCGCCGGTGATGTGCGCCATCGCGGCGACCTTGCCCGAACGGACCTGCGGCAGCAGCGACTTCACATAGATGCGGGTCGGCGCCATCAGCGCCTCGATCAGCAGCACGTCCTGATCGAACAAAGCCGGGCGATCGAGCTTCCAGCCCTTGTCGGCAGCGAGACGGCGGACGAGCGAGAAGCCGTTCGAATGAACGCCCGAGGAGGCGAGGCCGAGGATCACGTCGCCCGCCTTCACGCGATTGCCGGTCAGCGCTTCGGACCGTTCGACCGCGCCGACGCAGAAGCCGGCAAGGTCATAGTCGCCATCGGCATACATGCCCGGCATCTCGGCGGTCTCACCACCGATCAGCGCGCAGCCGGCGAGCTTGCAGCCCTCCGCAATGCCCGCGATCACGCGTTCGGCGACGCCATTGTCGAGGCGGCCGGTCGCGAAATAATCGAGGAAGAAAAGAGGCTCGGCGCCCTGAACGATCAGATCGTTCGCGCACATCGCGACCAGATCGATGCCCACGCCATCATGCCGCCCGCTGTCGATCGCGAGCTTGAGCTTGGTGCCCACGCCGTCATTCGCGGCGACGAGCAGCGGATCGTTATAGCCCGCGGCCTTCAGATCGAAGAAGCCGCCGAAGCCGCCCAGATCGGCGTCGGCGCCGGGACGGCGGGTCGCCTTGGCGAGCGGGGCGATGGCCTTCACCAGCGCATTGCCTGCGGCGATCGAAACGCCGGCCTTGGCGTAGGTATAGCTTTCGGGTTGATCGGTCATGCGCAGCCCCTAGGTTCCGTGCCCTAAAGCGTCAACGATTCCCCACCTACCTCGTCATTGCGAGCGGAGCGAAGCAATCCAGGCCCGCATGGGAGTGGTTCGCGAGCCTCTCATATGCGGGCCTGGATTGCCGCGTCGCCTGCGGCTCCTCGCAATGACGAAGTGGGGAGACGAGGATCGCACTTGGTTTTCCGCGTCCAACTCGCCAAAAGACGCGCGTGACCATCGCCGAACGCATTTCCCGTCCCACCCCGATCATCGCCCTGCTGGCCGCATTGTGCGCCGCAGGCGTGCTGTGGGCGCAGTTGGAGCGCGGAGATCAGCGCGGCGTGAACCCGATCGATGGCTCCGGCAGCTATGAGGTTTCGGGCGTCGAGGTCGATATTGCGGCGCGCGATGCAGAGACGGCGCGATCGGCCGGCTGGCGCGCGGCGCAGCGCAAGGGTTGGGCGATGCTGTGGGCGCGTACCAACGGACAGCCCGAGGCGGCAGCGCCGCGCCTGCCCGATTCGACGCTCGATTCGATCGCGGGCGCGATCGTCGTCGAGCATGAACAGATCAGCGCGCATCGCTATATCGCCTCGCTCGGTATCCTCTTCGATCGCGCGCGCACCGGCGAATTGCTGGGTGCGAAAGGCGCGGTACGGCGTTCGGCGCCGATGCTCGTCATCCCGATCGAATGGAGCGGCGGCGCACCGATCAGCTTCGAACTGCGCAACCAGTGGCAGAAGGCGTGGGCGCGCTTCCGTTCGGGCAACAGCCCGGTCGACTATGTCCGCGTCTCGGGCACGGGTGCCGATCCGATCCTGCTCAATGCCGCGCAGACGCGGCGGCCGGGGCGCGGCTGGTGGCGGATGCTGCTCGATCAATATGGCGCGGCTGACATCGTCGTGCCCGAAGTCGCGTTGCAGCGCCAATGGCCGGGCGGCCCGGTGATCGGAACCTTCACTGCGCGCCACGGCCCCGACGGCAAGATCGTCGACAGCTTCACATTGCGCGCGGAGACGAGCGAGGGGCTGCCCGCGATGCTCGACAAGGGCGCGGCGCGGATCGACGCGGCTTATGTTCGCGCGCTGCAGGCCGGCGAACTGCGCGCCGATCCGACCTTGGTGATCGAAAATGCGCCCGCGGCCGAGGAAATCCCGATCGACGATGTGCTGGGGCAGCTTGCCCAGGCGGCGTCGACCGTCGTGCCGATCCAGGTCGATACCCCCGATTCGGTGATGCTGCGTTCGGCCGAGGCGGCCTTGCGCGGCGTGACCGGCATTACGTCGGTCGAGACCGCGAGCCTTGCGCTGGGCGGCGTTTCCACCTTCCGCGTCAACTTCGCCGGTCCCGTCCCTGCGTTGCGCGAGCAGCTGATCTCGCGCGGCTGGCAGGTCGAGGATGCGGGGGGGGGGTTGCGCATCCGCCGCGCCCCTCCGGCGCCACCCGCATCGGCGCGATGAACCAGATCGCGCTGCCCTTCGCCTGGCCGGCCGGAGAGGATGAGCGCGACTTCATCGTCACCGCCGCCAACCGCCTCGTCGTCCGCCATCTGGAGCATTGGTCGCTCTGGCCGGTGATGGCGAGCGTGCTGGTCGGCCCGCGCAAATCGGGGCGCAGCCTGCTCGGCCGCATCTTTGCCGCGAAGACCGGCGCGACCCTGATCGACAATGCCGACGCGCATGACGAGGAGGCGCTGTTCCACGCGTGGAATGCGGCGCAGGCGAGCCATGTCCCGCTGCTGTTGATCGCCGAAAGCACGCCCGCCGCGTGGGGCATTCGCCTGCCGGACCTGCGTTCGCGGCTGCTCGCGACGCCGACGGTGGCGATCGAGGAGCCTGACGACGAACTGGCCGCGCGGCTGATCGAAAAGCTGCTGATCGCGCGTGGACTTATGCCCGCGCCCGAAGTGCTGCGTTATTTGTCGCCCCGGATCGAGCGGAGCTATCTGGCGATCCACCGCACCGTGGAGGCGATGGACGAATTGTCGCTGGAGCGGCGGCAGCGGATCACCGTGCCTGTGGCGCGCGACGTGCTGGCGGGGCTGGGGGGCGAATTTCTTTAAGTCCGCTCGTGTCGAGCGCAGTCGAGACACGTTGGCTGGGCGTTCGTGAACGTGTCTCGACTGCGCTCGACACGAGCGGTTGCGGAGAACATTACCCCATCGTCATCGACGCGAAACGATGTTTCGCTTAGAACGTGTCGGATGGATCAGATCGAACCCCGCATCGAGGAAGAACTTGTCGGCGATCATGCGCCGCTGACGCCGATCGCGCCGCGTGATCGCTACTTCAATCGGGAGCTGAGCTGGCTCGCCTTCAACCAGCGCGTGCTGGACGAGGCCGCGAACCGCGCACACCCGCTGCTGGAGCGGCTGCGCTTCCTGTCGATCTCGGGCGACAATCTCGACGAATTCTTCATGGTCCGAATGGCCGGTCTCAAGGGGCAGATCCTCGAAGGCGTCGACACGCTGTCGCCGGACGGGCTGACGGTCGGCCAGCAGCTTGAAGTTGCGTCGGCCCGCGCCGACCAGCTGATGAGCGATCAGCAGCGCATGTGGCGTTCGATCCGCCCCGAACTCGCGCGCGCGGGCATCTGCGTGCTTGAGGAGCATGAGATTGCCGGCGACATCGCCGAGTGGCTGGAGGAGCATTTCAAGGCGCAGATCTTCCCGATCCTGACGCCGCAGGCGCTCGATCCCGCGCACCCGTTCCCGTTCATCCCGAACAAAGGCTTCAGCCTGCTGTTCGATCTCGTGCGCCAGTCGGATGGCGAGCAGATTTTCGAACTGCTGATGGTCCCCGCCACCTTGCCGCGCTTCGTGCGTGTGCCGGGTGAAGCGGCGCGCTATGTCGCGATCGAGACGTTGGTGCGCCGGTTTACGCACCTCTTGTTCCCCGGCTATCGCGTGCAGGGCCACGGCGCGTTCCGCATCATCCGCGACAGCGATATCGAGGTCGAGGAAGAGGCCGAGGATCTGGTCCGCTACTTCCGCACCGCGATCCAGCGGCGGCGGCGCGGGCGCGTCATCCGCCTCGAACTCGAAGCGAACATGCCGCCCTCGCTGGAGCCGATCTGGAAGGAGCAGATCGGCAGCGTCGACAGCTTCATGGTCGAATCGGGCCATTTCCTAGGGATCGGCGATCTTTCGCAGCTGGTCGACGAGGACCGGTCGGATCTGAAGTTCACGCCGTTTTCGCCGCGTTTCCCCGAGCGGATTCGCGAACATGGCGGCGATTGCTTCGCGGCGATCCGATCGAAGGACATCGTCGTCCATCACCCCTATGAGACGTTCGACGTCGTCCTCGCCTTCCTGCGGCAGGCGGCACAGGATCCGGATGTCGTCGCGATCAAGCAGACGCTCTATCGCGCGGGCAAGCAATCGGCGGTGATCCGCGCGCTGGTCGACGCGGCCGAGGCGGGTAAATCGGTGACCGCGGTGGTCGAGTTGAAGGCGCGCTTCGACGAGGAGCAGAACCTGCTCTGGGCCTCGCAGCTCGAACGTGCAGGCGTGCAGGTGGTGTACGGCTTCATCGACTGGAAAACGCACGCCAAGGTGTCGATGGTCGTGCGCAAGGAAGGCAGCGGCTATCGCACCTACTGCCATTTCGGGACGGGCAATTATCACCCGATCACCGCGCGCATCTATACCGATCTGAGCTTCTTCACCGCCGATCCGCGCGCGGGCCGCGATGCCGCGCAGATGTTCAACTACATCACCGGCTATGTCGAACCGCAGTCGCTGGAGATGGTGACGATCTCGCCCCACGGGCTGCGTGACCGGCTGTGCGATCTGATCGATGTCGAGATCGACAATGCCCGCGAGGGGCGCGAGGCGGCGATCTGGGCGAAGATGAACTCGCTGGTCGATCCCGCGATCATCGAGAAGCTGTATCGCGCGAGCGCGGCGGGCGTGCAGATCGATCTGATCATTCGCGGCATCTGCTGCCTGCGGCCGGGTGTCGAGGGATTGTCCGAGAACATCCGGGTGAAGTCGGTTGTCGGCCGCTTTCTGGAACATAGCCGGATCATGTGCTTCGGCAACGGCGCGGCTCTGCCCAATCCGGATGCGAAGGTGTTCATCTCCTCGGCCGACTGGATGCCGCGCAATTTCGATCGCCGTGTCGAATATCTGCTGCCGATCGAGAATCCGACCGTCCATGCGCAGGTGCTTGATCAGGTGATGGTCGCGAACCTGATCGACGACGAGCAGAGCTGGTCGCTCCAGCCCGACGGCAGTTATGAGCGCGTGAAGCCGGGGCGCCGATCGTTCAACCTCCACCGCTATTTCATGACCAACCCGTCGCTTTCGGGCCGCGGCGCGGCGCAGAGCGGGGTGGCGGTGCCCAAGCTGTCGCTGCGGCGGGGGAATTAGGCCCCCAAGCCTCTCGTCATTCTACAAAACGACTATGCGTAGCTTCGCTCGGCCGCGCTAGACGCGCCCTCTTTCGCATCAAGCCGCTGTTTCGCGCGTTTGATCCGGCACCAATTTGGGTTAAGGCGAGCCAATGCCATCGGGATCGACCCTCCGCAGCATCGACCAGCTTCCGAAGCAGGAAGAAGGACGATCGGGGATTATCGACATCGGATCCAACTCGATCCGACTCGTCATCTACGAAGGGCCGGCACGCATCCCGGCGATCCTGTTCAACGAAAAGGTAATGGCGGGCCTGGGCAAGGGCGTGTCGCGCGATGGCGCACTCGATCCTGAGGCGATGGAGCGCGCGCTGGCGTCGCTCGCCCGCTTCCGGCGCTTGTCCGAACAGATGGGGGTTCCCAATCCCCGCACTGTCGCGACTGCGGCGGTGCGCGATGCGAGCAACGGCAATCTATTCCTCGGCATGGTCGGTGGTCTGGGTCTGACGGTCGAACTGTTGTCGGGCGAGGATGAGGCGCGCATGGCGGGCCTTGGCGTGATCGCGGCCATCCCCGGCGCGGACGGTATCGTCGGCGATCTGGGCGGCGGCAGCCTTGAACTCGTCCGCATTGCCGACGGTGCGGTGCGCGACACGATTTCTTTCCCGTTGGGCGTGCTGCGCATCGGCGGCAGCACGCTGCAGGCGATCGGCAAGAAGGTCGACAAGGCGTTGAGCGAGTCGGGCTGGCAGGGAAAAGGGGAGGGGCTGCCCTTCTATATGGTCGGCGGATCGTGGCGCTCGCTCGCGCGGGTCGACATGCACCTGACCGGCTATCCACTGCCGATCGTCCATCATTACCGGATGGCGCGCGACAATGCGCAGCACCTAGTCCGCGTCCTTTCGCACCTCGATCGCAAGCGGTTACGCGAAGTGCCCGGACTGTCGGGTTCGCGCATGCCGGCGCTGCTGCCAAGCGCCGCCCTCCTGTCGCATGTCGCGCGGCGGCTGGGATCGAGCGAATTGGTCGTCTCGGCCTATGGCCTGCGCGAAGGGCTTCTCTACGATTCGCTGCCCGAGAAGGTTCGCGGGCAGGATCCGCTGATCGCTGCGGCGCGTGAGGAAGGCGCGCGGCAGGGGCGCTTCCCCGAACATGGCGATCTGCTCGATCGCTGGATCGCGCCCTTGTTCGAAGGGGAGAGCGGCGATCTGGTCCGCTATCGCCATGCCGCCTGTCTGCTCGCTGACGTGAGTTGGCGCGCGCATCCTGAGTTCCGGGCCGAACGCGGGCTCGACATCGGGCTGCACGGCAATTGGGTGGGCGTCGATGCGCGTGGGCGCGCGATGATCGCGCATGCCTTGTGGGTCAGCTTCGGCGGCGAAACGCCGGTCGAGGTGGTGGCGCAGCTTTGCACGCCCGGCGATTTGCAGACCGCGCAGCGCTGGGGCCTCGCGATCCGCCTTGCCCAGCGCCTCAGCGGCGGTGTGGCCGATGCCCTGCTCGCCAGCCGGATTTCGATCGAGGGCGGTTCGGTGACCCTGCGCCTCGATCGCGCCGACAGCGCGCTCTACGGCGAGCCGGTCGAGCGCCGCCATCGCATCCTGGCACAGGCGATGAATTGCGAGGCCGTGCTGGCCTGACGCTTTATCTTCCTTCGCGGCGCGGAAGGAAGTTGACCAGCAGGAAACGGACGGGCCTTATGCGCCCGACGGCCCGGAGAGGCCGCGTGGGAGGACGCGCACCTTTTTCCAGGGAGATTGTTCGTCATGTCCGTCAAGAAACTCGTCGCCGGCCTTCTGATCGCCGCGGCCGCCACGTCGGCTGCGCAGGCCGAAGGCGTCACCCGCAAGGCCGCGCCGAACGCGATGATCGCCGGTTCGGTCACGGTGCCGGCGGGGACGAAGCTCTACTTCCTGTCGGGATCGACCGGATCGCCGATCGACCCCAAGGTCACCGACACGCCCGACGCCTTCGGCGACACCAAGGCGCAGACGCTGAGCATCCTCACCAAGCTCAAGGCGCAGCTTGCCGAACTCGGCCTCGGCATGGGCGACATCGTCAAGCTCACCGTCTTCCTGGTCGGCGATCCGGCCAAGGGCGGCAAAATGGACCGCGAGGGGATGACCGAAAGCTACAAGCAGTTTTTCGGTACGGCGGAACAACCAAACGTGCCCGCGCGTAGCACGGTCCAGGTCGCAGCCCTCGGCCGCCCGCAGACGCTGGTCGAGATCGAGGCTGTCGCCGCCAAATGATAGAGGACTAAGGAATGAAGATCGGGCTCGGTGTATTCGGCGCAGTGATGTTGGTCGCGGGAAGCGCGGCGATGGCGCAGAATACGTCGAGCCCATCTGAGCAAAACGGCTGGCAGGACGCGGGCAAGAAGGCCGGGCGGATCGCCAGCCAGCCGGGTCGCGATGTCGGTGCGGTCAAGACCAAGGTGCCGCCGGTGCTGCAGGCCGCGCGCGACAATCCCTATGCGATCTCGGGCATGAACTGCACGACGATCGCCAAGGCCATCACCGATCTGAACGGCGCGCTCGGCCCCGATTTCGTCAAGGGGCCTGCGAAGAAGGAAAACCGCGCCGGCAAGGTTGCGGAGGCGGGCGGGCAGACCGTCATCAACTCGCTGATCCCGTTCCGCGGCCTCGTCCGCGAAGCGACCGGTGCCGCCCCGGCGCAGCGCCGACTGAACGCCGCGATCGACGCCGGCTATGCCCGTCGCGGCTTCCTGCGCGGCGTCCATCTCGCCCGGAAATGCCGCACAAAATACTGATCTGACGCCGGAAAGGTTTGCGGCAAACGATTGCCAGTGCGCAATAAACCTGAAATATTGTTTCATATTGCGAATGCAAATGACTCTCATTAAAGGCGATGCCCTTCATAAAAAAGGGATCGCACATGAACGCTCTTCGACTGTCGATGCTGTGCTGCACGGCTATGATCGCAGCACCGGCCTGGGCCGACGAAGCGGCCGTGGACTCGGACATTCTGGTTACCGCGCTGCGCCAGGCCAGCGGTTCGGCGACGAAGACCGACACCCCGATTCTCCAGACGCCGCAGCCGGTCACGATCGTCGACGATACGCTGTTCGAGGCGCAGGGGGCGGTGTCGATCAACGACACACTTCGTTACGTTGCCGGTGTGACCGCCAACCCCTACGGTCCCGATAGCCGCACCGACGGCATCACCGTTCGCGGCGTGAGCGCGCTCCAGTTCCGCGACGGCATGCGCGACATCTTCAGCTATTATGCCAGCATCCGCGCCGATCCGTATAATTTCGATCAGGTCGAATTGGTGCGCGGCCCGGCCTCTGTCCTGTTCGGGCAGGGGGCGATCGGCGGCATCTTCAACCTCGTCTCCAAGATGCCCGAAAAGGAGATGCGCGGCGAATTCCAGGTCCGCTACGGATCGTTCGATCGCAAGGAGGCGCTCGCCGACGTCACCGGTGAGATCACGAACGGCATTTCGGGCCGCATCGTCGCCCGCGTGCGCGATGCCGATAGCCAGACCGACAATGTGCCCGACGACCGAGTGATGATCTCCCCCTCGATCAGCTTCGAGCTGGGCGAGAAGACCAAGGTCACATTGCTTGGCCTCTATCAGGAGGACGATGGTGGCTCGACCGCGCAGTTCCTGCCGCTGGCCGGTACGATCCTGCCCAATCCGAATGGGCAGTTGAAGAACAGCCTCTTCGTCGGCAAGCCCGGCTGGGATCGCTATGACGGCCGCCTGCTGCAGGGTACCGGGATCGTCAGCCATGAGTTCAGTGACAATGTGAAGCTGAGCCTCAAGGCGCGCTATATCGACAGCGACCTCGATTATTTCACCCATTATCCGAACAGCTATTCGAACCCGACCAATCCCTATCTTGATCCCGCGCAACGCACGATCGCGTTGATTGCGGATGCCAGCCGCGCGCGGATGAACATCTTCACCACCGACAACAATCTGCGCTTCGATTTCGACACCGGTGAGAATGTGAAGCACGTCCTGCTGACGGGCGTCGATTATAGCTGGAACCACGTCCGGAAGATCGCCGGCGGAAACATCGAACTCATCGACATCTACAACATCAACTATGCCGCCTTGTCCGATTATGGCGGTGGCCTGCCGCAGCCGACCGGACCGCTGGAGGATGGCGAGCAGACCCAGCTCGGCCTCTACATTCAGGATCAGGTCCGCTTCTACGATCGCGTCTCCATCGTGCTCGGCGCACGGCAGGACTGGACGAAGCAGCGCTCCTTTGGCGGCGCATGGCAAAAGGACAAAGCGACCACGGTTCGCGCGGGCGTGATCGGCGACATCACGTCGTGGCTGTCGCCCTTCGTCAGCTATACCGAAAGCTTCGAGCCGATTTCGGGCATTGCCAGCGACGGCAATCTCTTCGTGCCCAAGCGCGGCCGCCAATATGAGGCGGGCGTGAAGCTGCATCCTGGCAAATCGACCCTGCTGACCATCACCGGCTTCCACATCAAGGAAAGCGGCCGCCCGATCGACGATCCGTCGACTGCCGATCCCTTCGATCAGATGCAGGCCGGCGAACTGACGACCAAGGGGTTCGAGATCGAAGGCAGCACCGCGCTGCCGGGCAAGATCACGCTGCTCGCGAACTACAGCTACAACAAGGCGCAGATTAAAGGCACCGGCGTGCAGCTGGAAAATGTGCCGAAGTATAACGCGTCCGCCTGGGCGACGAAGGGTTTCGATCTGTCCGAAGATGCGCTGTTCACGCTGGGCGCGGGCGTTCGTTACACCAGCAGGAACGTGTCCTACGGCGCGGCTTTCCCGGCGGGTATCGTGACGCCCAGCTATACGGTGGCCGATGCCTATGCCGAGGTTCGCTGGCAGAACTGGCGTTTCTCGGTCAACGCGACCAACCTGTTCGGCAAGGACTATTATTCGGCCTGCCTGGCGCGCGGCGATTGCTTCGTGGGTGCGGCGCGCAATGGCTATGCGACCGTTGGCTATCGTTTCTAATGGCTGACTCGCTTCTCTACGCGGGCGCGGCGGCGGCGATCGGGGGTGTGGCGCTGCTGCGCTACGCCTGGTCGCTGCCGAAGCGGTCGCGGATGTTCAACGCGATCGGTTGGAGCCTGTGGGCGTTGGCGATCGCGCTCGGCTGGACATCGGCGGGCATGTGGGGTGTTTCGGTCGAGGTGCTCGTCGGCATGATCGTGGCGATCGCGATCATGGCGCAGGCCGCCTGGACCTCGCCCCCCAGCAAGGCGAAGGCGTCCAATCGCCGGGTGAAGATGCTGCCCGAAGCCGGCGAACCGCTCGGCCTCGGGCGGCGTATCCTGACCTTCCTGATCGTCATCGGGCTGGGCATGTTCGCCGCCGCCGGCTTCGCTATCTGCGCGCGCTGGATCGCGGCGCTAGCCGGGGCAGGGGAGGCCGATGCCAATGTCATCGGCCTGTTCGTGATGCCGCTCGCCTGGACCTTCCTCGCCTTTTTTATGATGATGGCGGGGCGGCGGCGGCAATTGGCGCTGGTGGCGATCGGCCTTGTCAGCGCACTGCCTGCCGCGATTCAGGGAGGTGCCCTGTGAAGGCGATCGAACCCGGCACGGTCAAACGCGCGCTCTCGGTCCATGCCGCCATCGGCCTGCTGGCGGGCGCGATGCTCTATCTCGTCTCGGTGACGGGGGCGGTGCTAGCCTTCTACACCGATCTCCAGCGGATCGAGCAGCCCGGCGCGCCGGAAATGACGCGCATCAGCCCTGAGGCCGTGCAACGCGGGATCGAAACCGTGCTGGCGAGCGAGAAGGGCAAGCCGAACACGACCCACCTGTTCGTCCGCCTGCCCACGGTCGATATGCCGCGCGCGACCGTCTCCACCGATACGCAGAGCCAGCACATCAATTCGGACGGATCGATCGCGATGGCGGAGGAGAAGAAGTGGTCCGACTTCCTCTTCGCGCTTCACTATACGCTCAACATTCCCGGCCTGATCGGGATGACGATCGTCGGCATTCTGGGCGTGATGATGCTCGCATTGTCGCTGTCGGGCGTGGTGGCGCTGCCGCGTATCTTCCGCGACGCCTTTCGCCTGCGTGCCCGCGACACGGGCGGGATCGGGTTGGCCGACTGGCACAACCGGCTGAGCGTGTGGACCTTGCCGTTCACGATCGCGGTCGCGCTGACCGGCACCGTCATCGCGCTGGGCACCGTCACCGCCTATGCGATCGCGACCGCCAGCTATGGCGGCAAGACCGAGAAGGTGTACGAACCGATCTTCGGTGAGGAAGCCAAGCCCGACAAGAAGCCGGCGCCGATTGCCGACGTGGTCGCGGCCTTCGACGATCTGGCGCGCCGATACCCCGATATTCCGGCCACCTTCGTTATCATCCACGATCCGAAGACGGTGGGGCAGCATGTCCAGCTGATGGGCGAGCCGCGCCGCCGGCTGATCTTCGGCGAATATTATAATTACGATGCGCAGGGGCGCTTCGAAGGTGCGGCGGGCATGGATGAGGGCGCGTTGGGGCAGCAGGCGGCATCCTCGACCTACAAGCTCCACTTCGGCACCTTCGGGGGCACGCCGGTCAAGATCGCCTATCTGGCCTTCGGGCTGGGCCTGTCGGCGATCAGCGCGACCGGCACCTATATCTGGCTGGGCAAGCGCCGCCGCCGGGGCATGAACGAACCGCGTCTGCGCGCCGCATGGGATGGCGTGGTGTGGGGCGCGCCTGTCGCGCTGGTCGCAACCTTCGCGGCGCGCATGACGGCCGGCAACGATGCCCCGTTTATCGCGATCTTCTGGATCGGCTTCGCACTGGTCGTGCTGGGATCGATCCTGCGCGCGCACCGCCGCGTGGCTCTGCCCGCTCGGAAAGAGGCACTTGCCGCGAACTGACCCGATCGACTCCCGCTATGAAGACCAAAATCATAGCGGGAGTTTGCGATGTCGCCGCAGGGCTTTGGGCAGATCGATCAGATCGGATATCTGGTCGAAAATCTCGATGCGTCGATCCAATTCTGGATCGATCGTTTCGGCGTTGGGCCGTGGACCGTGTTCCGCAACGTGCCGCTCGACGGCGTCTATAAGGGGCAGGCGGGCACAGTCACGATCGACGTCGGCCTGTCCTATCAGGGCAATGTCCAGATCGAGCTGATCGACGCGACCAACGACACGCCGTCGCCCTATCGCGATGCGGACGGCAAGCGCCTGCTCGGCATCCACCACACCGCGCATATCGTCGACGATCTCGATGCCGCCGTGGCGAAGGCGAGCGGCAATGGCTTGCGGGTCGTCTTCGAAGCCTCCAACCCCGCCACCCGCGTCGCCTATCTCGCGTCGGACAGCGAGCCGGGGCTGCTCGCCGAGTTCATCATAGGGCAGGGGATGCGCGAAATGGCCGACGCCGGGATCGCGGCGGCGAAGGCGTGGGACGGGAGCAATCCGGTGGTGGAGATTACGGCGGGCTGACGCTCTCTCCCCACTCGTCATTGCGAGCGTAGCGAAGCAATCCAGTCCGCAGTTTGGAGTGGATTGCCACGTCGCCTTCGGCTCCTCGCAATGACGAGTGGGCAAGAAAAAGGCCCGCCTCCTTTCGGAAGCGGGCCCTTTCGTTAGAAGGCTACGAAGTTACGCCTTCACCTTCGGCGATGGCTTCTTCTTCGGGCGCTTGGGCGCGGCGGGGGTGATTTCGAAGGCGAGCGCGTCGTCCTTCAGCTTCACCTTCACCTCGCCGCCGTGGACGAGCTTGCCGAACAGCAGCTCCTCGGCCAGCGGCTGCTTCACCTTCTCCTGGATCAGGCGGCCCATCGGGCGCGCGCCGTAGAGCTTGTCATAGCCCTTGGCGGTGAGCCAGTTCTTCGCTTCCTCGTCGAGCGAGATGTGGACGTCGCGATCGGCCAGCTGCAGTTCGAGCTGCAGGATGAACTTTTCGACGACGCGGTTCACGACCTCGGTAGGCAGGTAGTTGAAGGGCACGATCGCATCGAGGCGGTTGCGGAATTCCGGGGTGAAGAGCTTCTTCACCGCATCTTCCTGCACATCCTCGCGGGTCATCGCGCCGAAGCCGATGCTTTCCCGCGCCATGTCGGCGGCGCCGGCATTGGTCGTCATGATCAGGATGACGTTGCGGAAATCGACCGTCTTGCCGTGGTGATCGGTCAGCTTCCCGTTGTCCATCACCTGCAGCAGGATGTTGAACAGATCGGGATGCGCCTTCTCGATTTCGTCGAGCAGCAGGACGCAATGCGGCTGCTGGTCGATCGCATCGGTCAGCAGACCGCCCTGATCATAGCCGACATAGCCCGGAGGGGCGCCGATCAGCCGGCTGACCGAGTGACGCTCCATATATTCGGACATGTCGAACCGCTGGAGCGGGATGCCCATGATGTTCGACAGCTGGCGAGCCACCTCGGTCTTGCCGACGCCGGTGGGGCCGGAGAAGAGATAGTTGCCGATCGGCTTGTCGGGATCGCGCAGGCCGGCACGGCTCAGCTTGATCGCCGAGGACAGCACCTCGATCGCCTTGTCCTGCCCGAACACGACCCGCTTGAGATCGGTTTCGAGCGTGGCCAGCGACTTCTTGTCGTCGGTCGACACGGTCTTCGGGGGGATGCGCGCCATCGTCGCGATCACGGCCTCGATTTCCTTGGGCGTGATCACCTTCTTGCGCTTGGTGGGGACCACCAGCATTTGCATCGCGCCGACCTCGTCGATCACGTCGATCGCCTTGTCGGGCAGCTTGCGGTCGTTGATGTAGCGCGACGACAGCTCCACCGCCGCCTTGATGGCGTCCGGCGTGTACTTGACGTGGTGATGCTCCTCGAAGGCGGACCTCAGCCCGGTCAGGATCTTGATCGCATCCTCGACCGTCGGCTCGTTGACGTCGATCTTCTGGAAGCGACGCAGCAGCGCGCGATCCTTTTCGAAGTGGTTGCGGAACTCCTTGTAGGTCGTGCTGCCGATGCAGCGGATCGACCCGCCCGACAGGGCCGGCTTCAGCAGGTTCGACGCATCCATCGCGCCGCCGCTGGTGGCGCCAGCGCCGATCACGGTGTGGATCTCGTCGATGAACAGCACCGCGTGGGGCAGCTTCTCCAGCTCGGTCACGACCTGCTTCAGCCGCTCCTCGAAGTCACCGCGATAGCGGGTGCCGGCCAGCAGCGCGCCCATGTCGAGCGAGTAGATGACCGCAGGCAGCAATACCTCGGGCACTTCGCCCTCGACGATCTTGCGCGCGAGACCTTCGGCGATCGCGGTCTTGCCGACGCCGGGATCGCCCACATAGAGCGGATTGTTCTTCGAACGGCGGCACAGGATCTGGATCGTGCGATCGACCTCGGGACCGCGGCCGATCAGCGGATCGACCTTACCGGCCTTGGCCTTCTCGTTCAGATCGACGCAGAACTGCTTGAGCGCGCTCTCGCCCTTCTTGCCGTCGGCCTTGGCCTGCGTCTTTTCCTCGTCTGCCCCCTTCACTTCGCGCTGCTCCGTGGGCTGGCCGGCCTTGCCGACACCGTGGCTGATATAGCTCACCGCATCGAGGCGGCTCATGTCCTGCTGCTGCAGGAAATAGACGGCGTAGCTCTCGCGCTCGCTGAACAGCGCGACGAGCACGTTGGCGCCGGTCACTTCCTCGCGGCCCGACGACTGGACGTGCAGGATCGCGCGCTGAACCACGCGCTGGAACCCGCTCGTCGGGTTCGGATCGCTCTCGCTGTCGACCTTGAGCGCATCCAGCTCGGTGTCGAGATATTGCGTCACCGCGTTGCGCAGCTCGGTCAGGTCCACCCCGCATGCGACCATCACCTTCGATGCATGCTCGTCGGCGATCAGCGCGAGCAGCAGATGTTCGAGCGTCGCATATTCGTGACGACGGCTCGACGCGGCGGACAGCGCGTTGTGGAGGGTCTGTTCGAGTTCGCGGGCGAAAGAAGGCATATTATCGATACTCCTCTCGGCAGAGGGTTCCCCCCCGCCGACAACGTATATCTTGGGTCCCGGTGCCCTGTTGGCAAGGACTGGTACCGTTCGTGGCCCGTCGGCCGGAGATCGATGCGTCTTCCGCTCTCCGGCTGGACCCCGCTCATCGTTTGAATAGAGCGTCTGCGGTTGCGCGATGGTTAACCGAAGCGTCGATCTTCGCACGGCAGCGTATGATCTCGGCTTCGAGCAGCGCGATGCGGGCATGGAGTTCGTCGACCGAAAGGCGATCGATATCCTGACGCGCGAGGCCCGCTGCCGGATCGGCGTTCAGGCGGGAAAGGCTCTCGTCAGACTCCATATGCACAGCGTTGACCCAAGCGGCACCCTTGTCAATAAACCCGCTTCGGTTCGTCTCATTCGAAAGGCCAATATGGCCCAGATTCCCGCGAAGATGCTGGCTATCGACCCTGCGGAGGCGGGCGGACCCGAGGTTCTCGTCCCCGTCGAGCGCGACGTGCCCGTGCCGGGGCCCGGCCAGCTGCTGATCCGAGTCGCGGCGGCGGGAGTGAATCGCCCCGACGTGATGCAGCGGAAAGGCGCCTATCCGCCGCCGCCGGGCGCACCCTCCATCCCCGGACTCGAGGTGGCGGGAACGGTGGTGCGCGTGGGGCCGGACGTGATGCCCGAAATGCTCGGCCAGCCGGTCTGCGCGCTGATCGCGGGCGGGGGCTATGCCGAATATGCGGTGGCGGAGGCTGCCCTGTGCCTGTCGGTGCCCGAGGGGCTTTCGATGGTCGAGGCGGCGGCGATTCCCGAGACGTTGTTCACCGTGTGGAGCAACGTGTTCGAGCGCGCCTATATCGCCGATGGCGACAGCCTGCTCGTCCACGGCGGCACCAGCGGTATCGGCACGATGGCGATCGCGCTGGGCAAGGCGTTCGACGTCGAGGTGATCGTGACCGCCGGATCGGACGAGAAATGCGCGAAGGCGATCGAACTCGGCGCGGCGCATGCGATCAACTATCGCACGCAAGATTATGTCGAGGAGGTGAAGCGGATCACGGGCAAGCGCGGCGTGACCGCGGTGCTCGACATGATCGGCGGCGATTATCTGCCCCGCAACCTCGATTGCCTTGCCGACGAAGGACGCCACGTCTCGATCGCGATCATGGGCGGATCGAAGGCCGAAATCCCGATCTGGAAGATCATGGGCAAGCGACTGGTCCTGACCGGCTCCACCCTTCGCCCGCGCGACAACGCCTTCAAGGCGGCGGTGGCAGACGAGATCGCCAAGCATGTCTGGCCGCTGGTCGAAACGGGCGAGATCCGGCCCGTGATCGACATGACCCTCCCGCTCGCCCAGGCCGCCGACGCGCATCGGCGGATGGACGAGGACCATGTGGGTAAGGTGGTGCTGACGATCGGCTAGATGCCGAGCGCTGCCTCCACCCGCGCGATCCACCGGACGACTGCGGGATAATCCGCCAGCGTGAAGCCGCCTTCTTCCGCGACGCGGGTGTAGGCGACGAGCGCGATGTCGGCGAGGGTCAGGGCGCCGCCGACCAGCCAGTCGCGCTTCGCCAGTTCGTCGTCGAGTAGCTTCAGCGCGCCCTTGCCGCGGTCCATGATGCGCGGTTCGACGTCCTTGCCCAGATAATGCTTTTGGAAGCGCGCGACCGCCACATAAGGTTCGTGGCTATATTGTTCCCAGAACAGCCATTCGAGCATCTTGGCGCGGTCATAAGCATCGGCGGGGATCAGCGCCGATTCTTCCGCGAGATGCAGGATGATCGCGTTGGACTGGGCGAGGGGGCGGCCGTCCGCGAAGACGACCAGCGGCACCTGGCCCGCAGGGTTCATCGCCAGATAATCGGGCGTCCGCGTTTCGGCGGTCAGCACGCTCGTCTCGATCCAGTCATAGGGCTGGCCGAGAAGATCGGCGGTCCACTTAACCTTAAGGCAATTGCCCGAAATCGAATCGCCGTAGATGCGCATCGCCGTTCCCCTGTTTCGGATCGATGACCTAACCGGCCGTGAAAAGCGCGCCAAATCAACTGTCGGATCAGCCTCACAAACTCAGCTTATCTGTGGATTGTCACAAAGCGGCAATCGAGCCTTGTCCGGTCTGTAACATGGATCAGCGATAGGCTCGGAGCGTCAACTGGATGGCAGGAGACGCCGACGATGAACGCGCTCACCCGTATCACCGCCGACATGCCCGTCGAGCCCTCCGTTCCGGAGCGCGAGGGGCAGCGTCGCCGCTATCGCACGATCTGGGTTTCGGACATCCACCTGGGCACGCGCGGCTGCAATGCCGACATGCTGATCGATTTCCTGGATTCGACCGACAGCGAGACGATGTATCTGGTCGGCGACATCATTGACGGCTGGCGCCTGCGCCGTAGCTGGTACTGGCCCGCCGCGCATAACGACATCGTGTGGCGCGTGATGAAGCGCGCCAAGCGCGGCACCCGCGTCGTCTTCATCCCCGGCAACCATGACGAGATGTTCCGCCAGTTCACCGGTATGACCTTCGGTGGGATCGAGATCCGCCGCCAGGCGATCCACACCACCGCCGACGGCCGCCGCCTGATGGTGACGCATGGCGACGAGTTCGACACGGTGGTGATGTGCCACCGCTGGCTCGCCTTCCTGGGCGACTATGCCTACGAAACACTGATGACGCTGAACGTCGGGCTCAACTGGATCCGGCAGAAGATGGGCCTGCCGTACTGGTCGCTGAGCAAGCACGCCAAGCAGAAGGTCAAGAACGCGGTCGAGTTCATCTCGCGCTACGAAGAGGCTGTTGCGCACGAAGCGCAGTCGCGCGGCGTGGACGGGGTCGTGTGCGGCCACATCCACACCGCCGAGATCCGCCCCTTCGGCGATGTCCTCTATTATAATGACGGCGACTGGGTCGAAGGCTGCACCGCTTTGGTCGAGCATTTCGATGGCCGGATGGAAATCCTCCACTGGGCTGACGAGATGGCGGCGCGCAAGCTGGCCGAGGCCGAAGCCGCCGTGGTCCCGCTCCACGCCGTCGCGGCCTGAGGGACGGCGCCATGCGGATCGCGATCTGCACCGACGCCTGGAGCCCGCAGGTCAACGGGGTCGTCCGCACGTTACAGTCGGTCTCGCGCGAACTGCGCGACATGGGGCATGAGGTTCACGTCATCGCCCCCGATCAGTTCCGGTCGATCCCGTGCCCCGGCTATGCCGAAATCCGGCTGGCGATGACCAATCATGTCGCGGTCGGCCGCAAGCTCGACGCAATCGATCCGGATGCGATCCACATCGCCACTGAAGGGCCGATCGGGCTGGCCGCGCGGCGTTACTGCCTGAGCCGCGGCATCCCCTTCACCACCGCCTATCACACCCAGTTTCCCGATTATCTGGCGAAGCGTACCCACATGCCGGCCGACTGGTTCTGGGCCTATATCCGCTGGTTCCACGCGCCGTCGTCGGCGATCATGGTGTCGACCCCGTCGATCGCGCAGGAATTGCGCAGCCGTGGCCTGCCGCACAGCACGCGCTGGGGCCGGGGCGTCGATCTGAACCTGTTCGGAGCCGACATTGCTTCGCATCCGGCCTTTGCGGCGATGAAGGGGCCGATCCAGCTCTACGTCGGCCGCGTCGCGATCGAGAAGAATCTCGAAGCCTATCTGTCGCTCGATACGCCGGGCACCAAGGTCGTTGTCGGGGACGGGCCGGCGCGGGCGGGGCTGGAGAAGAAGTTTCCGGATGCCGTTTTCCTCGGCGCGCTGTCGGGTGCGGCGCTCGCTTCGGCTTATGCGGGGGCGGACGTGTTCGTCTTCCCCAGCCGCACCGACACGTTCGGGCTGGTGATGATCGAGGCGCTGGCCTGCGGCACGCCGGTCGCGGCCTACCCCGTGCCGGGTCCGGTCGATGTGCTGCACCCCGACAGTTCGGCGATCGACGCCGATCTGGGCGCGGCGGTCGCGGCGGCGCTGACCAAAGATCGCGCGAAGGCGGCGGCTTATGGCGCGACCTTCGGCTGGCGGCGCAGCGCCGAACAGTTTCTGGGCGCGCTGCACCCGATCCGCGCGGTGGAGCGGGCAGCGGCTTAACTCGCCAAGAACAAATCGAAGAACTTGCCCTAGTCGCGGGCCTTCATTACATCGGTCGCCACGCGTCGGCCGCTCCGTGAAGGGGCGGCCCTTTTATTTTCTGGAAGAGGACCATCATGGCCCAGCCGCTCATGCCCCATGCCACCGCATCGTGGCTGGTCGACAATACCGCGCTCAGCTTCGAGCAGATCGCCGCCTTCTGTGGGCTCCACATTCTGGAAGTCCAGGCGATCGCCGACGATACCGCCGCGACCAAGCTGACCGGCCGTGATCCCGTCCGCGCGGGCGAACTGCTGATGAGCGAGATCGAGAAGGGCCAGAAGGACTCGAACTATCGCCTCGTCATGCAGAAGGGCCCTGAACAGGTCCGCCGCACCAAGGGGCCGCGCTACACGCCCGTTTCGAAGCGTCAGGACAAGCCCGACGGCATCGCCTGGATCCTGCGCAATCATCCCGAAGTTTCGGACGGCCAGATTTCCAAGCTGATCGGCACCACGCGCACCACCATCGCTGCGCTGCGCGACCGGACCCACTGGAACATCGCGAACATCACGCCGAAGGACCCGGTGACCCTGGGTCTCTGCTCGCAGCGTGAACTCGACGCGCTCGTCGCCAAGGCCGCCAAGGCCGCCGGCATCGAGGCCCCGGTCGACACCCGCCTCGACGGCGATCGCGAAGCCCTGATCGAACAGCTCCGCGCCGAGCGCGATGCGGCCGCGAACGTCGCCGAAACCACGCTGACCGACGAAGCCGCCGCTCTGTTCGGTGAGCCGGGCTTCAAGGATCCGTTCAAGAAGTAAGCGGAGGAGGGGCCAGCCCCCTCTGCTCGTCACCCCGGGCTTGACCCGGGGTCCCGCTTCTTTCTCCGCCGTTGCAAAGGCAGCGGGACCCCGGATCAAGTCCGGGGTGACGGATCGGGTGAGACGGCCTTGACCCTTAATCCCATGAAGCCCAATAGCCGCGCATGACCGAAACCACGCCCGAGCTCTCGTTCGAAGACGCCCTCAAGCGGCTGGAGGCGATCGTCCGCCGGCTGGAGACGGGCGAGGTGCCGCTGAACGAGTCGATCGATCTGTATGCCGAGGGCGATGCGCTGCGCCGCCAGTGCGAGGAACGGCTGCGCGCGGCGCAGGCGCGGATCGAGAAGATCAGCCTGGGCAGCGACGGCAAGCCTGCGGGAACGGCGCCCTTCGACGCGGGCTGATCCGATGTCGGACATCCTCAACCTCGAAATGGCGGCGGTCGCGCGCGAGATCGACGCGCGCTTCGATGCGCTGCTCGCGGTGCCTGACGATGGGCGCGGTCGCCTTTACGAGGCGATGCGTCATGCCGCGATCGGCGGGGGCAAGCGGCTGCGCCCGCTGCTCGTCTGCGCGGCGGCGGACCTGTTCGCTGTCGATCGCGATTGCGCGCTGCGTGTCGGCACCGCGATCGAGGCGATCCATTGCTATAGCCTGATCCACGACGATCTGCCGTCGATGGACGATGACGATCTGCGCCGCGGCAAGCCCACCGTCCACAAGGCGTTTGACGAGGCGACCGCGATCCTGGCGGGCGACGGCTTTCAATCGCTGGCGTTCGAAATCCTGGCCGATGAGGAGACGCATAGCGATCCCTTCGTCCGCGCCGAACTCGTCCTGGGCCTCGCGCGCGCATCGGGGGCGGCGGGCATGGTCGGCGGGCAGGCGCTCGATATCGCCGCACCCGAAAGCGCGCAGGATGAAAAGAGCGTCACCCGGCTCCAGCATCTCAAGACCGGCGCGCTGATCGCCTTCTCGGTCGAGGCTGGCGCGATCCTGGGGCGGATGGCGCCCGAAGGCCGCGCCAAGCTGCGCTCCTTCGCGCAGGATGTCGGCCTGGCCTTTCAGATCGCGGACGACCTGCTCGATGCCGAGGGGGATGCGGATACCGTCGGCAAGGCCGTGGGCAAGGATGCGGATGCCGGCAAGGCGACCTTCCTGTCGCTGCTGGGGCCGGATCGCGCGCGCGCGCAGGCCGCCATGCTCGTCGATCAGGCGCTGGCGCGTCTCAACAGTTACGGTGCCGAGGCCGATCTGCTACGCGCGATTGCGGCCTATTCGATCAGCCGCAGTCACTGAAGGGGAGAGCAGCGACCTATGCGTATCGGCGTATATCCGGGCACTTTCGATCCGATCACGCTCGGCCATATGGACATCATTCAGCGCGGGGCGAAGCTGGTCGATCGGCTCGTCGTCGGCGTCACCACCAATGCGTCCAAATCGCCGATGTTTTCGCTCGACGAGCGGCTCGACATGGTCCGTCGCGAAACCGCGCATCTGGGTGATGCGATCCAGGTGGTCGCGTTCGATTCGCTGCTGATGAAGTTCGCCGAGGATATGGACGCTTCGATCATCGTGCGCGGCCTGCGCGCCGTCGCGGACTTCGAATATGAATATCAGATGGCCGGCATGAACCAGCAGCTGAACGATCGTGTCGAGACCGTCTTCCTGATGGCCGACGTCGCTTTGCAGCCGATCGCGTCGAAGCTGGTCAAGGAGATCGCGATCTATGGCGGCGCGATCCACAAGTTCGTTACCCCGGCCGTCGAACAGGATGTGATCGCGCGTGTCGACAAGCTGGGCCGGAAAGGGCAATGACGCGGTTCAGCCTCGGGCAACTTGCCGTTCGGTAAAGCCCGCCTGCTGCGCGTTGGGAGATTGAGTGAAGATGTCGTCGAAGTTCGTCGCTCTGCTGGCCGGGTTGATGATGGCCGGAAGCGCCCATGCGCAGGTGATCGCGCCGTCGCCGGTCGTCCCGCCCGTCACGCCGCAGAACGTGCTGGTGCTCCAGCTGTCGGTCGGCGGGCCGATCCGCATCCAGCTGCGCCCCGATATCGCGCCCGGTTCGGTCGAGCGGATCAAGACTTTGGTGCGCCGCCATTTCTATGACGGCCTGACCTTCCACCGCGTGATCGACGGCTTCATGGCGCAGGGCGGCGATCCCAAGGGCACGGGTGAGGGCGGTTCGGACCTTCCCGACCTGAAGGCTGAGTTCAACGATCTGCCGCACGTTCGCGGCACCGTCTCGCTCGCGCGCACGAACGAGCCGAACACGGCGAACAGCCAGTTCTTCATCATGCTGATGCCCAATCTGGGCCTCGATCACAATTACACCGCCTTCGGCCGTGTGATCGAAGGCATGTCCTATGCTGACTCGATCGAGAAGGGCGAGCCGCCGGCGAACCCGACCAAGATCGTCCACGCATCGATCGAGTCGGACGATCTCGGCCAGCCGGCCGAGACGCCCGAGTCCATCGCCGCTTCCAAGCCGCCCGAAGCGCCTGCGCCGACCAAGCTCACCAAGAAGGAGCGCAAGGAAATGGAGCGCAATATCGAGGCGAACAAGACGTCCGACGCGGTCTCGAAGATGTCGGGTCCGGGCGGCCAGCAGCAGTAAGCAGGAGGTTTCGGCGCAATGCGCGTCGACCTGTTCGATTTCGATCTGCCGCCTGAAAATATCGCGTTGCGCCCCGCGTCACCGCGCGACAGCGCGCGCATGCTGCTGGTCGAAGGCGGTGAGGGGCTTTCTGATCATCGCGTGAGCGATCTGCCGTCGCTGCTGCGTGCTGGCGATTGCCTGGTCTTCAACGATACGCGCGTCATCCCGGCCCAGCTCGAAGGGCTGCGCGGCGAGGCGAAGGTGGGCGCGACGCTCCACAAGCGCGAAGGGCTGCGCCAGTGGCGCGCTTTCGTTCGCAACGCCAAGCGCGTGCGTACCGGTGACCGGATCGATTTCGGCGCGGGCGTCACCGCGATCGCGGCCGATCGGGGCGATGACGGATCGATCCTGCTCGATTTCGAAGGCGACGAGCCGGTCGAACTGCTGCTCGAACGCGCGGGCACGATGCCGCTGCCGCCTTACATCGCCTCGAAGCGCGCGACCGACGAACGTGATCGCGACGATTATCAGACGATGTTCGCGAAGGAGAAGGGCGCCGTCGCGGCCCCCACCGCCGCGCTCCACTTCACGCCGGGGCTGATGGCAGCACTGGCCGACGCCGGGATCGGCACCGAGACGCTGACCCTCCACGTCGGCGCGGGCACCTTCCTGCCGGTGAAGGCCGACGACACCGACGACCACAAGATGCACGCCGAATGGGGCCGCATCGATCCCGCCACCGCCGACCGCCTCAACGCAGTGCGCGCTTCTGGCGGCCGCGTAATCGCCGTCGGCACCACCAGCCTGCGCCTGATCGAAAGTGCGGCGGGTGCGGACGGCCTGATCCGCCCCTTCGACGGCGACACCGCCATCTTCATCACCCCCGGCTACCGCTTCCGCGGGATCGACGGCCTGATGACCAACTTCCACCTGCCCAAGTCGACGCTGTTCATGCTGGTGTCCGCGCTGATGGGGCGCGAGCGGATGCAGGCGGCCTACGCTCATGCGATCACGGGCGGGTATCGCTTCTACAGTTACGGGGATTCGAGCCTGCTGCTGCCTTAGAACAGGCTGTGCAGGAACGTCGCGGCTTCATCGGTAAGGCCGACGATCTTGTTGGTGGCCTGTCGGTATAGCTTGAAGTTCAGCTCGGTTCCCGGCCGTCCGTCGGACCAGAGTTTGAAATCACGCAGCTCGGTGCGGCCCAAAGGACGGCGTGCGCGACTCAGGCGTTCGATACCGATCGATATGCGCGGGGTCTGGCGATCCAGGCCCGGTTTGCGGGGCGTCGGCTCCACAAATGTCACGGCGCCCTTCGCGAACAGGCCGCGTCCGCCTTCATTCTCGCTGGCGAACAGGAATATCTCGTCGCCGACCGCGATCGTCTTGCCACCATACATCGTCTTCTGATCGTGAAAATCATGGGTGGCGGCGTCCAGGTCGCCAACCGCCGCCTTGATTGCGAAAGCCCTCAATGCAGCGCGTTCCAGATCAGCCGTGCGGTTAGGCACAGGCAGATCGTCACCAGCACCGGGCGGATCACCTTTGCGCCGAAGCGCATTGCGGTGTGGCTGCCCGTATAGGCGCCGGCGATCGAGCCGACGGCCATGCACAGGCCGAGCGATACGATGATCTGCCCGCTGAACGCGAAGATGCCCAGCGCGCCGAGGTTGCTGGCGAAGTTGAACGCCTTGGTGTGCGCGGTCGCGCGCGTCAGGCCGAAGCCGCGCAGCGAGACGAGGCTGGTCGCGAAGAAGCTGCCCGTGCCCGGCCCGAAGAAGCCGTCGTAAAAGCCGATCGCGCCGCCCACCGGCGCATAGCCGACCGCGCTGATCCGGTGGTGGACATCATCGTCGGTCATCCGGGGCGAGAAGATCACATAGGCGACCACCGCGATCAGCAGGATCGGCACCAGCAGGTTGAGCGCCTCCGTATCGATCATCTGCACCACGACCGCGCCGACGCCCGAGAGGATCAGGATGATCAGCACCGTCGGCCAATAGGTGCGCCAGTCGATCAGGCCCTTGCGGCTGAAATTCCAGCAGGCGGTGCCAGACGAAAAGCTCGACTGCAGCTTGTTCGTCGCGAGCATCGCGATCGGCGGCACTCCGGCGGAGAGCATCGCAGGCACGGTCAGCAGCCCGCCGCCGCCCGCAATCGCATCGATGAAGCCGGCAAGGAACGCGACGGCGGTGAGAATGGCGTAGGTTTCGGGCCCGAAATGCATGGGTCGATTGGTGGCGGAGCCGCGAACGGGGCGCAAGCCTTGGCATCGGCATCGGCGCACATATATCGCAGGAAAGGGGGACGTCATGACCAGTTCTGCGATCATCCGCACCTTCCAGCCCGGCGACATGGGCCATATCGCCGGCGCGCAGGCCGCGCTCTATGCGGAGGGCTATGGCTGGGGCCGCCCACTCGAGATCCTGATCCTGGAGACCGTCGCCCAATTCCTGCGCGATTATGCGCAAGGCCGCGACCAGTGTTTCGTGGCGGAGATGAACGGGCGCGTCGTGGGGTCGTGCTTCGTCACCGATGATGGGGATGGGCGGGCGCGGCTGCGGCTCGTTTATGTCGATGCGGCGGCGCGCGGGCAGGGGCTGGGGCAGCGCCTCGTCGCCGAATGTGTGGATTTCGCCAGGGGAGCGGGCTATCGCGCCGTCTGGCTCTGGACGCATGCGGTGCTGGAAAGCGCGCGCCGCATCTATGCCGGGGCAGGCTTCCGCTGCATCGAGCGCTTTACGCATGACGAGTTCGGCGTCGAGGTGAACAGCGAGAATTGGGAATTGATCCTAGAGTGACCACAACGACCGTGACCGCACCCCGTTTCGACTTCCAGATCGCCGCGACCGACGGCAAAGCGCGCACCGGCACAATCCGGATGAAGCGCGGCGACATCCGCACGCCCGCCTTCATGCCGGTCGGCACCGCCGCCACCGTCAAGGCGATGAAGCCGACGGATGTCCGCGCGACCGGCGCCGACATCATCCTGGGCAACACCTATCACCTGATGCTGCGTCCGGGCGCCGAGCGGGTCGCGCGGCTGGGTGGCCTGCACAAGTTCATGCGCTGGGATCGACCGATCCTGACCGACAGCGGCGGCTATCAGGTGATGAGCCTGTCCGCGCTCACCAAGCGTAGCGAGGAGGGCGTGGCCTTCGCCAGCCATCTCGACGGTTCGCGCCACATGCTGAGCCCGGAACGATCGATGGAGATCCAGCGACTGCTGGGTTCGGACATCGTGATGGCGTTCGACGAATTGGTGCCGACCACGTCGACCCGCGAGGTGCAGGCGGCGGCGATGGAGCGGTCGATGCGCTGGGCGCGTCGATCGCGCGAGGGCTTCGATAGCGGCGGCGCGCATGCCGAGGGCGCGGCTTTGTTCGGGATCCAGCAGGGGGCACTGGACGAGGGGCTGCGCAAAAGTTCGGCCGATGCGCTGCTCGATATCGGGTTCGACGGCTATGCGGTCGGCGGCCTCGCTGTGGGTGAGGGGCAGGAGGCGATGTTCGCCTGCCTCGATTATGCGCCGGGGCAGCTCGATCCGGCCAAGCCGCGCTACCTGATGGGCGTCGGCAAGCCCGACGACATCGTCGGCGCGGTCGAACGCGGGATCGACATGTTCGATTGCGTCTTGCCGACGCGATCGGGTCGGAACGGACAGGCTTTCACGCGCAACGGCCCGATCAATATCCGCAACGCCAAGCAGGCTGAGGATCAGGGGCCGATCGACCCAAGCTGCGCCTGCCCGGTCTGCGGCCAGTTCAGCCGCGCCTATCTCCACCACCTCAACCGCTCGGGCGAAATCCTCGGCGCGATGCTGATGACCGAGCATAATATCTGGTTCTATCAGGCGCTGATGGCCGACCTGCGCAGCGCGATCGGCGAGGGACGGCTGACCGCCTTCGCGACGGCGTGGCGGGCGGATTACTACGCCAACTCGTCATTGCGAGCGTAGCGAAGCAATCCATTCCGCAGTTCGGAGTGGATTGCCGCGTCGCCTTCGGCTCCTCGCAATGACGAGGGTTTAGCTTGCGCGCCGATCCGCGCGGACCATCTCGGCGCCCTTGTCGGCGATCATGATCGTGGGGGTGTTGGTGTTGCCCGATGTGATCGTCGGCATCACCGAGGCATCGATGACGCGAAGCCCGTCGAGGCCGATGACGCGGAGACGTTCGTCGACCACTTTGCCCATCGCGGCGGTGCCGACGGGGTGGAAGATCGTGGTGCCGATATCGCCTGCGGCCTTCACCAGCGCGGCCTGATCGTCGCCGACCGAGGGGCCGGGTAGTATCTCGTCGGGGGCGAAAAGCTGCATCGTCGGTTGCGCCATAAGGCGGCGGGTGACGCGGATCGCATCGGCGGCGACGGCGCGATCCTCCTCGGTTGAAAGATAGTTGGGCGCGATTGTCGGTTTGTCGGCCGGATCGGGCGAGCGCAGGCGGATTTCGCCGCGTGAGGTGGGGCGCAGGTTGCACGCCGAAAGGGTGATCGCCGGAAAGCGGTGGAGCGGATCGCCGAACTTGTCGAGCGATAGCGGCTGGATGTGAAACTCCAGGTTCGCGCGATCCTGATCGGCGGAGGAGCGGGTGAAGATACCCAGCTGGCTCGGCGCCATCGTCAGCGGCCCCCGGCGGCGTAGCGCGTAATCGAGGCCGATCAGCGCACGGCCGAACAGCGAATGATAGGTGGTGTTGAGCGTCTTCGCGCCGGTCACGCGGTAGATCGCGCGCTGCTGCAGATGATCCTGCAGGTTGCGGCCAATGCCCTGGCTGTCGGCGATGACGGGGATGTCGTGCCCGGAGAGCCATTCGGCGGGGCCGACGCCCGACAATTGGAGCAGATGCGGGGAGCCGACCGCGCCCGCGCAGAGGATGACCTCGCCGCACGTCGTCGCCTCCATGATCTGGCTGTTCTGGCGATAGCGGATGCCGGTGGCGCGCTTGTCATCGAACAGGATGCGTTCGACATGGACGCCGGTTTCGACGCGCAGGTTCGGGCGCTTGAGAACGGGTTTCAGGAAGGCGCGCGCCGCCGAGACGCGCAGGCCGCGCCGCTGGTTGACGTGGAAATAGCCGACGCCCTCATTGTCGCCCCGGTTGAAATCGTCGGTCGCGGGCACGCCCATTTCGATCGTAGCCCGCGCGACGGCATCGAGGATCGACCAGCGCAGCCGCGGTTCCTCGACCCGCCACTCGCCGTCGGCGCCATGATGGTCGCATGCGCCCCGGAAATGGCTGTCGAGCCGGCGGAAGACCGGGCGAACATCGTCCCAGCCCCAGCCGGCCAGCCCCAGATCGCGCCATCCGTCATAATCGGCGGCCTGCCCGCGCATTGAGATCATTGCGTTGATCGCCGAGGAGCCACCCAGCACCTTGCCGCGCGGATATTTGAGCGCGCGGCCGTTGAGGCCGGCTTCGGCCTCCGTCTCGAACATCCAGTCGGCGCGCGGATTGCCGATCGCGAAGAGATAGCCGGCGGGGATGTGGAACCAGATCCAGTCGTCCTTCCCGCCCGCTTCGAGCAGGAGGACGCGGATCGAAGGATCGGCCGACAGGCGGTTTGCGACCACGCACCCGGCCGAACCCGCGCCGACGATGATATAATCGTAGGTGCCGTCGAGGGCGTCCATCAGAAGACGACGAGCCGCCCGCCGCCGGTCAGCACGCCGACCGGCCCGTCGACGTCGAAACGGCCGGGCGATGCATCGCCAAGACCCGTCTGGCACAGCGTGATCCGCACGCCCAGTTCGACCGCATCGTCGATCGCCTGCGCGATGCTCGGCAGGCCGGGGGCGGGGGGCGTCGTATCGGGTGACAGGAGCAGGCGCACTGCCGGCGCATGCGCGTGCAGCCGCGTCTCATCTCCGATTGCGGCGGAGGCTGCGGCGAAGCTGAGCGCGGCGTGGAGGCGCTCGGGGTCGGAGCCGGCGACGATCAATGTGAGCATCGGCACCCCGGATCCTTGGGCACGGTGATCGTGCGGAAACGGAAGGCAAGCGCGTCGATCAGCAGCAGCTTGCCCGCCGGATCGTCACCGAAGCCGGTGATGACGCGCACCGCTTCCATCGCGGCGAGGCTGCCCAGCACCCCGGTCAGCGCGCCCAGCACGCCCTGATCGGCGCAGCTGATGTCGGGGCGGTCGGGATCGTCGCCGACAAGGCAGCGATAACAGGGCTTGTCGGCTTCATATCCGCGCCACACCGAAAGCTGTCCATCGAACTGCCCGACCGCCGCTGAGACGAGCGGGATGCACAGCGCGGTCGCGGTATCGGAGACGATCAGCCGGGTCGTGAAATTGTCGCAGCCGTCGACGATTATGTTGGCCCCGCTGAGCAGATGGGCGGCGTTGCCCGCGTCGATCCGCACCGGCCGTGCATCGATCGTCACGTCCGGGTTCGCCGCCGCCGCGCGCTCTGCCGCGACCTCGACCTTGGGGCGCCCGACATCGGCTGTCGCGAACAGGGTCTGGCGCTGCAGATTCGAGAGCGACACGACATCGTCGTCGATCAGCCGGATCGTGCCGACGCCCGCCGCGACCAGATATTGGAGCGCGGGCGATCCGATCCCGCCTGCGCCGATCATCGCCACCGTGGCGCGCGCCAGCGCCGTCTGCCCGGCGCCGCCAATCTCCTTCAGGATGATGTGGCGCGCATATCGATCGAGCTGTTCGTCTGTAAAGGACATGCCTGTGCGCTTAGCCGAAAAGGATTGCCCTACCAACGCCAGCCATATCGTATTAAGGCGTCGCGATGAGTGACCGTCCCGCGACTCCGCTTCTCGATCAGGCGCGTACCCCGCAAGAATTGCGCAAACTGAACCCCGGCCAGCTTCGCCAGTTGGCCGATGAGTTGCGCGCGGAGATGATTTCCGCGGTTTCGACGACGGGTGGGCACCTTGGCGCGGGCCTCGGCGTGGTCGAACTGACCGCCGCGCTCCATTATGTTTTCGATACGCCGAACGACGTTTTGATCTGGGACGTCGGCCATCAGGCCTATCCGCACAAAATTCTCACCGGCCGGCGCGATCGCATCCGCACGCTGCGGCAGGGCGGGGGGCTCAGCGGCTTCACCAAGCGCAGCGAGAGCGAATATGATCCGTTCGGGGCGGCGCACAGCTCGACCTCGATCTCGGCCGCTTTGGGCTTCGCTGTCGCCAACAAGCTGGCGAACAAGCCGGGCCGCGCGATCGCGGTGATCGGCGACGGTGCGATGTCGGCGGGCATGGCCTATGAGGCGATGAACAACGCCAAGCAGGCGGGCAACCGCCTGATCGTGGTCCTGAACGACAATGACATGTCGATCGCGCCGCCGGTGGGGGCGCTGTCGGCCTATCTGGCGAAGATCGTGTCGTCGCGCCCGTTCCTGTCGATGCGCGAGTTCGCCAAGCGGCTGGCGCAGAAATTCCCACGGCCGATCCACGATGCGGCCAAGCGGATGGACGAATATGCGCGCGGCATGGCGACCGGCGGCACGTTGTTCGAGGAACTGGGCTTCTATTATGTCGGCCCGGTCGACGGCCATAATCTCGATCATCTGCTGCCGATCCTGGAAAATGTCCGCGACAGCGATCACGGGCCTGTGCTGATCCATGTCGTGACGCAGAAGGGCAAGGGCTATGCCCCGGCCGAGGCCGCGTCCGACAAATATCATGGCGTCCAGAAGTTCGACGTCGTCACCGGCGCGCAGGTGAAGGCGCCGCCGGGGCCGCCCGCTTATCAGAACGTTTTCGGCGATGCGCTGATCCGCGAGGCCGAGCGCGATTCGACGATCTGCGCGATCACCGCCGCAATGCCGAGCGGCACGGGCGTCGATCGCTTTGCCAAGGCTTTCCCCGATCGCACCTTCGACGTGGGTATCGCCGAACAGCATGCCGTGACCTTCGCCGCCGGCCTCGCTGCGCAGGGTATGCGCCCGTTCTGCGCGATCTATTCGACCTTCCTGCAGCGCGCTTATGACCAGGTGGTCCACGACGTCGCGATCCAGAACCTGCCGGTCCGCTTCGCGATCGACCGCGCGGGGCTGGTGGGCGCCGACGGATCGACCCATGCGGGAAGCTTCGATATCACCTATCTCGCGACCCTGCCGAACATGGTCGTGATGGCTGCGGCGGACGAGGCCGAACTCGTCCACATGACGCACACGGCGGCGATGCACGACAGCGGGCCGATCGCGGTCCGCTATCCGCGCGGCGGCGGCACGGGCGCAGCGATCCCCGAAGTTCCGCAGCAGCTTCCGATCGGCAAGGGCCGCATCGTCAAGGAAGGCAAGAGCGTCGCGATCCTGTCGCTGGGCACGCGTCTCGAGGAAGCGATGAAGGCGGCAGAGCAGCTTGAAGCGCTGGGCCTGTCGACCACGGTCGCCGACCTCCGTTTTGCCAAGCCGCTCGACGAGGCGATGATCGAGAAGCTGCTGACCTCGCACGAGGTGGCCGTGACGGTCGAGGAGGGCGCGATCGGCGGCCTTGGCGCGCATGTACTGACCTTCGCGTCGGATCATGGCCTGATCGACAATGGCCTCAAGCTGCGCACGCTGCGCCTGCCCGACGTCTTTCAGGACCACGACAAGCCCGAGAAGCAATATGCCGAGGCGGGGCTGGACGCGGAATCGATCGTCGGCACGGTGCTGGCGGCGCTCCACCGCAACAATGCGGGACTCCCGGCGCGGGCCTGATGTTCTAAATCCTCCCCCGGAGGGGGAGGGGGACCGCGAAGCGGTGGAGGGGTATTCTCCACAAGCACGACGGCCTGTTGCCGGCCAATACCTCTCCACCGTCTTCGACGGTCCCCCTCTCCCTCCGGGAGAGGATTTTCGATGCGCTTTCCGAAAAGCACGCTAGCCTCCCTCCCAAACAAAGGAGAGGAGCAGGGATATGGGCGTGCGGCGCGTGGTTTCGGGGCAGGATGCCTCGGGCAAGTCGATCATCGTCAGTGACGAGGTGATCGATCCGGTGGGCCTGACCGTGCCGATCTGGCGCGAGGACGAGACCGCCAGCTTCCCGCGCGACGGATCGCTCCCGCCGGTCAGCCGCTTCTTCCCGGGGCCGGGCGGCAGCCGCTTCATCATCATGACTTTTCCGGCCGCGGGGCAGGATATCCCGCATTCGAAGCCCGGCGAGATCGATGCGAAGGTCGGCACCGGCATCGGCGACGTGATGGAGCCGGGCAGCGACGGTTTCCACACCACCGACACAATCGATTATGAGGTGGTGCTGTCGGGCGAAATCTCGATCGAGCTGGATAACGGCATCGTCAAGCATCTGAAGGCGGGGGACTGCTTCATCCAGAACGGGACGCGCCATCGCTGGTTCAATCTGGGCGATGTGCCCGCGGTGGTCGCGGTGGTGCTGGTCGGCGGGCATCCGCGCACCTAGGTCTTCACAGTGCGGCGGCGCGGTGCCAGAGCCTTGTGCGTGACCGAACCGCCCGCACCCCCGCGTCGACCCGATATCGAGAATTGCTGCGGGCGCGGCTGCGAGCCGTGCATCTTCGATTATTACAACGCCGCGCTGGAGCGGTGGGAGGGGAAGATGCGCGCGCTGGGGCTGGAGCCGCCCGCGATCGAACGGGCGATCCCGGGACGGCGGCGTTAGTTAGATTTCGTCGGGCAGCACGAACAGGCCGTCGGCCGGCGCTTCGGCGAGCTTTTCGATCTTGCCGCGCGAGATCGAGACGAGGATCTGCTTGTTGGCGAATTCGATCACCGCGATCCGGCCGGTTGCGCCCATCGGGATCGCATCGACCACTTTGATCGCGCGCTGGCGGTTGCCGCCGATCGCCATGCCGGGCTGCATCCGGCGCCACAGCCACAGCGATCCATAAGCCAGCGCCGCCACCAGCGGCACCAGGATCAGCAGCTTCAGGACATATTCGAAAATCATCTCGCGCCCGTCATTTGACCGGCGCGAGGAAAGGACTCACGACCGGCGTTCGATACCCGACAGCCGCGCATCGGCGGCGACCACGTCGACCACCCTTATTCCGAACTTTCCGTTGACTGTCACTACCTCGCCCTTGGCGACCAGCGTGCCGTTGACGAGGATGTCGAGCAGTTCGTTGGCCTGGCGATCGAGTTCGACGACGCTGCCGGCGCTCAGATCCATCAGGTCGGCAAGGCGCATCGACGTGCTGCCCACCTCGACCGAGAGGCGCAGCGGAATGTCCTGCAGCAGCCGATAATTGGCGCGGTCGGCCAGCTCGATGCCGGCGGCGACACTGGGAACATCGGACATATCGGTCATTTCAGCAGGCCTTTTCCAATATCTTCGATCATCATGGCGACGCGCCCTTCCTGCTCGCCGATCGTGCCTTCCCCGAAGCGGCGATTGCCGACGAGGAGGGGGACCGAATTGGCGAGCTTGATCGGGATGACATCGCCGGGCTTGAGCGCCATCAGCTGCGCTACGGTGATTTCAGGCCGCGCCAGCACCGAGCGGACGGGCAGGGTGACGTTCTGGAGCGCGGATTCGAGCTTGCCGCGCCATTCCTGATCGTCCTCTTCGGGATCTTCATGGACGCGCGCTGTCAGTTCCGCCTCGATCGGCTGGAGCGCCGCGAGCGGATAGAGGATTTCGATCCGGGTCGAGCGCGACATGCCGGGCTTCAGCGAGAAGCTCTGGACGACCACCGCCTCGTCGCCGCGCATCATGCTGGCGAAAGCAGGGTTGGTTTCGCGGCCCGCGGGCTTGAATTCGATCGGATAAAGTTCGGCCCAGGTGCGGGTCAGCACGTCCGTGATCGCGCCCACGATGCGGGTGAGCAGGCGCTCCTCCGAGGGTGTGAACTCGTCAGACTTGTGCGTCAGGCCGTTGCCGGTGCCGCCGTAGAAGGTGTCGACCATGTTGCTGATGAACGCGGGTTCGATAGCGATCATCATATTGCCCTTCATCGGGCGCAGGCGGAACATGTTCAGCGCCATATAATCGGGCTGATTGCGCTGCCATTCCTCGAAACGGCGGCATTCGAGCGGATCGGCCTCGACGCGGGTGCGGGCCTGGGCGATCGGTTCGATCACGTCGCGCAGACGGCGGGCGAGCTTCTCGTTCATCCGCTCGACCAGCGAGAGATCGGCGTGGGGGCGTTCCTTCGCGCCGGCGAGCGGGAAGGACGAGGGCGCGCCGCGATCGACCGGCGCTTCAGGCGTCGGATCGATCGAGATGTCGCTCAATTCGTCCATCAGCGCGGCGACTTCGTCACCCGAGAGGCTGTTGCTGGCGCGAGTCATAATGGTGAGGGGATGCCCTGCCTGAGTCGTCTTGTCGGACTCACCTCTACCCGAGCGTGGTTAACAAATTGGTTGTCCCCACGCGGAGGGCGTCCGGCAGCGATGGAAAAAGAAAAGGCCGGCTCGCTTGCGCGAACCGGCCTCCCAAAATCGGTTGTGGATTGACTTATTGAACAACCAGGCTGGTGAAATAGACGTTGTCTACACCACCAAAACCTTCATGTTCGCGCAGGACCTTGTTGATCGTATCCTTCAGCGCCTTCTGAAGTTTCACCTTGCCCTCGGGCGTCTGGATGCTGAAGGCATCCTGATCGGCGAGGGTCATCAGGACGGCCGAACGGATCGGCATTTCGTCATTCTTGATGTTGTCCAGCACCTTGGCGTCATAATAGGTCGAGATGCCGAGGCCGACCTGGGCGAAGCCATCCGAATCGCGCAGGTTCGACGTGAACGGCTGCTCGAAGGTATAATAGGTCGCCTTATACTTGGTCGGATCGGGCGACTTGTCGCTCTCGATGCCATCCGAAGGCAGCGACGTCTTTTCGCCGCCATGCCCTTCGTCGGCGCCTTCCTTCTTCACGAGCTTGGGCGCGTTGGGATCCTCGGGCTCTTCCTTGTGGTGCGCGCCGCCGGCCAGGCCCGCGCCGGCCGCATACAGGCCCGCGCCAACGCCGCCGCCGACCAGCACAAGGGCGGCCACGACCATCATCAGGATCTTCATCATCCCGCCCTTCTTCTTGGGCTTGGGGGCTGCAGCTGCATCGGCCATCGGTTACTTCCCGTTACGCATAGCGATCATCGTCGTCGCGGGTCGCCGATTCGGCCGGCTCCTCGCGCATGGTCGACGTGGATCGCACAGAATGCTTAGCATCTTGTGAAGACTGTTGGCCGGACTGGTTCTGGGCCTGGCCCTGGCCGGTCATGTTCGATGCGTTCGAACCTTGGCGGTTCGACAGATCGACCTTGGTTTCGGCGATCGTCAGCCCCTGCTGGCGCGCTTCGGCGATCAGGCGCGGCTGTGCGTCGGCAATGATCTTCTGCGCGTCGGCACTATCGGCGGTGAACTTGATCGAAGCCCCGCTCGCGCTGTTCGCGATCTCGACCGTCAGCGCGCCCAGGCGCTCGGGGTTGAGCTGGAACTTCAGATGGCCGTTGGTCGCGGCCGCCATGTTGATGTCGCGCGTCAGCTGATCGAGCCACTGCGTATCGCGGGCGAGATCGAGATGGCGTTCGACCGGCTGATTGTCGACAGGCGCAGCAGGAGCGGCCTGCGTCGGTGCTTCGGCGCGCGGCGCACGCTCGGGCGCGGCGGCGACCGGTGTCGGCTGCTGTTCCACGGACGGAGCATCGGCGAACGATACGGCATCGTCGTCGACCTTCTCGGCGCGCGGCGCTTCGGCCTTTGCCGGTTCGGCACGCGCATCGATATGCGGAGCGACGACCTTGGGCGCGGCGGCTGCGACCGGAGCCGTATCGGGCAGCGGAGCGGTGGGCGCGGGCGCCTGCTCCGCGATGACGGGCGCTGCCGCGACGATGGGTGTCGGGGTTGCGACCGGGGCGACCGGAGCGGCATCGGCGATAACGGTCGGTTGGGTGGGCGCAGGCTGCGCGTCGGCCGTCTCGATCGGATTGATCACGGTCGGCGCTACTGCGGTCGCGACTACGGCTGCGACTTCAGTGACCGGAGCTGCCGGGGCCGGCGTAGCAGGCGCTGCGACCTGAATGACCGGCTGAGCGGCGACCGGCGTCACCACCGGCGCGGCATCGGGCGTCTGGACGAGGGCGGGCTGCGGCATCGGCTCAGCATCGATCACGGCCGCACGCGCCTTGAGCGCGGCGAGGACGGTCGCGGTGTCGAGCGGCGCAGTGGTGGCCGCCTTCGGCAGGGTCACGACGGTCGTAGCGACCGTCGGCACTTCGATATCGACCGCCGTGTCGGGCAGATCCGGGCTCGGCGCGTCGGCGACGATTGCGGGCGCGGGCGCCTCGGTCGATGCCTGGGCGAGCACCTGCTGCAGCGCAGCCGGAACGTTCGTGAGCGCGACCGGGGTGGTGTCGACGATCGGGGCCATGATCGTCGGCGCGGTGATCGTCGGCGTCGCGGGCGCATCGGTCGTGACGACGGGCGTCGCGGCCGGCGGCTGCGTCATCGCGGCATTCGCCATCTGGATGAGCGCGAGGACGGCGGTCACGCCTTCGCCCGCCGCCGCGGTCAGCGCGTCGGGGGAGGGGGTGGGCGTCGTCGCGGTCTGCAGCGTCACGACATTGTCGGTCGTGCCTTCGCTGTCGGCATCCTTGTCGTCGCTGTCGGTCGATGCGCTCTTGGGAAGCGCGGTCTCGTCCTTCGCAGCACCCTCATCCGTGGTGCGGGCGCGATCGAGCAGCTTGTTGAAGGCGGGTGCAGGCGCGGCGGGCGCGCCACCGTTCGGCGCGGGCGCCGGGTTCGGAGCCTGCGGGGCTGGCGATACGCTGGTGATACTGGTCAACGCAGAGGAAGCGGCGAGGGCTGCTAGCGTCATCAATAATCCCCCTTCTCAAAATGTCCGGGCCGGCGGCGGAAAGGCACGGCGCTGCGCTGTTCGAGCCAGGCGGCAAGCGCCTGACCTGCGCGGGCGTCGAGCTTTTCGGCGCCTTCCTGTTTCTGTCGGGCTTCAAGCCGTTCGGCGGCACGCTGGCTGGCCAACACCTTGGCGCTGGCGATCGCATCGCCCATCGAATGGCGCGCCTTGTCGAGCCGGTTGGCAAGTTCGCCACGGTTCTGAAGCGCGGCGCCGCTGGTCGCGCCGACGGGCACGGTCAGGCTGTCGCGCAGCTCGGCGAGGCGCGTGACGCTCATTTCGAGCTGCGCGACCTTCGCATCGGCGTTCGATTGTTCGGCAGCGGCGAGCAGATGCTGCGCACCACGGATACGCGCAACCCGCGCACGACGTTCGGCCATCGCCTTCATCAGCCAAACCTCTCAAGCAATGCCTGGTTCGACGCGGCGTAATCGACGCGTTCCTTCTGGTCCTGCCCGATAAACTCTAAGATTTCGTCATGGCGCTGGATCGCGATGTCGATCACCGGATCGCTGCCCGCGCGATAGGCGCCCATCAGGACGAGATCGCGATTTTCTTCATAAAGCGACCACAGGCGGCGCAGGATCTGCGCGGCGCGCTGATGCTCCGGGGTCACGATGTCGCTCATCACGCGGCTCAGCGACTTGCCCACGTCGATCGCGGGGAAAACGCCCTGCTCGGCAAGGCCACGCGACAGGATGATGTGCCCGTCGACGATCGCGCGCGCGGTATCGACGATGGGATCGTCGGTATCGTCGCCGTCGGCGAGGACGGTGTAGAGTGCGGTGATCGATCCGCCGGTGACGACATCGACGCCCGCACGCTCGACAAGGCGCGGGATCAGACCGAGCGCGGAGGGCGGATAGCCCTTCATCGTCGGCGGTTCGCCCAGCGACAGGCCGATTTCGCGCTGCGCATGGGCGACGCGGGTCAGGCTGTCGATCAGCAGCAGGACGCGCTTGCCCTGGCTGCGGAAATATTCGGCGATCGCGGTTGCGCGCATCGCGGCGCGCAGGCGCAGCAGCGGCGGATGATCGGCGGGGACGGCCACGACGACGCTCTTCTGGCGGACGGGGCCGCTGAGCTTGGTGGCCAGGAAGTCGCTGACTTCGCGGCTGCGTTCGCCGACCAGGCCGACGACGATGATGTCGGCATCGGCGCCGGCGATCATCTGCCCCATCAGCACCGATTTGCCGACGCCCGAACCGGCGGCGATCGCGATACGTTGGCCAACGCCGGCGGTGAGCAGTGCGTTGATCGCGCGAACGCCCATGTCGAACGGCTCGGTCACGCGGGCGCGATCGAGCGGGTTGCCGCGACGGCCGGCCAGCGGCCAGCGATCGGCGGTGGAGATCGGGCCGAGGCCGTCGATCGGATTGCCCAGCGCGTCCATTACGCGGCCGAGCAGGCCATCGCCGACATCGACGTTGCCACCACGACGATCGGGTTCGATCCGCGCGCCGGCGCTGTGCGGGGCATCCGAATCGAGCGCCATCAGGAGCGTGCGGTCGCCACGGAAGCCGACGACTTCGGCGAGCGCGGCGTGGCCATCGGCATCGATGACGCGGGCATTGGAGCCGACCGGCATGGGGAAGCCGGTCGCCTCCAGCATGAGGCCGTCATAGGAGACGAGCTTGCCCACACGGCGCGGGCCGGCATGGTCGAGTTCGACCGTCGCCAGCATCGCTCCTGCGGTGCGCGTCAGATTGTTCACCGCGGCAGGCCCATATTGTCGAGCTGCTGGCGCAGCTTGGCGAGGCGGACCTGCGGACCATCCTCGATCCAGCCTTCGCCGCTTTCGAGCACGATCGAACCGGGCATCAGATGATGATCGGGCGCGGTCGGCAGCGGCAGGTCGAGGCCCTGAAGCCGTTCGATATCGTCGGGGTGCAGGCGCAGGCGGGCAGGGCCGCTTTCGGCGGTGATCAGTTCGGCGAGGTCGATCGCGCGTTCACGCAGCGTTTCGACGTCGACCTGCACTTCGCCCACCACCTGCTTGACGAAGCGGGCGACGGTTTCGGCGAGGATCGCGGCGAGCGGGGCAGCGGGCTCGGCCTGCAGCGCCTCGGTCGCGCGCATCAGGGCAGCGAGCGCCTGGCGTTCGGCGGCGAATTCGGCCATCACGACTTCGCGGCCCTGATCGAAGCCGGCGGCGAAGGCGTCGGCGACCATCTGATCGACGTCGGGCGCAGGCTCGGCCACCGGGGCTTCGTCATCATGCGAAGCGGCACGGCGATCGGTCGCGACGAAGCCACGATCCGCGGCGCGACGGCCGGGATTGCGGCTCTCGGTCCACGGCGTGAAGCCGCCGCCGACCGACGGGCGTGCCCAGGGTTCGGTACGCGTGGCGCCGGCGGAGAGTTCGGGGTGCCAGAGATTAGACATAATCGTCGCCCTTGCCGCCAAGATTGATCGCGCCTTCGGCAGCGAGTTTGCGGGCCGTAGCCAGCATGTTCTTCTGCGCTTCCTGCACTTCGGCCAGGCGCATCGGGCCGCGATCCGCGATCTCGTCCTGGATCGACTGGGCCGCGCGGCTCGACATGCAGCCGAAGATCTTCTGGCGCAGCTTTTCGTCCGCGCCCTTGAGCGCGACGACGAGCGTGTCGTTGTCGACGGCGCGCAGCAGCGTGCCGAGGTTCTTTTCGTCGACGCCCAGCAGGTTGTCGAAGACGAACATCTCTTCTTCGATCGTGCGAGCGAGGGTCTTGTCGAGCTTCTGCAGTGCCTTGATGATCCGCTGTTCGGCCGACTTGCGCGACGAATTGACGATCTTGGCGGCCTCGCCCGCGCCACCGCGCTGGGTGGCGGCGCCGGTCGGCACGCTCTTGGTCGGGCGGTTCATCAGCTCTTCGAGTTCGGCGAGCGCGGTTTCGGGAACCGGGCCGAGCGTCGCGACGCGATAGACCAGATCGGCCTGCTTATCCTCGGGCAGAAGCTGCAGCACGTCGGCCGCGACCTGCGATTCGAGGTGCGCGAGGACGAGGGCGGCGATCTGCGGATGCTCGGGCTCGATGGTCGCGGCGATGGTGCGCGCGTCCATCCACTTGAGGTTTTCAAGCGCGTTGACGTGCTTCACCGGGGTGATGCGCTGCAGAACCTTGTCGGCCTTTTCCTGGCCGAGCGCCTTGTGCATCATGCCCTTGATCTGGCGATCGACCCCGAAACCCAGCGTGGTGCGGACCCGGGCGCGTTCGACGAAGGTGTCGAGAACGCCTTCGATCTCCGGCTCCGAGATGTTGGCCACGCCGAACATCGCGCCGCCGAGGTGCTGGACCTCGTCCGGATCGAGGCGCGAGAGCACCTTCGCAGCCTCGTCCTCGCCGAGCAGCATCATCAGGATCGCGGCGACCTGGCTGCCCGACGGGGGCAGCGCTTCGCCTTCGGGTTCAGGGGCGATATCGTCAGCCATTTGCAGCCTCGGCTCCGGGCATATCGGCGCGGATCAGGTCACGAACAACGAGCGCGGCGCGATCCGGATCCTGGCGAACGAAGTTGCGGATCAATTCGGCGCGGTTCGCATAGCCCGGCGTCGCTTCGATCATTTCGAGCGTGACCTGCTTGCTGGGATCGGTCAGCGCCTCGTTGGCGAGCGCGGCGGCGATCTCCTGACGGACCTCGTTCGAACCGCCGGGGCCGGAGAGGGCGGCGACGCCACCCGCACCGCTACCAGCCGAACCGAGCGCACCCGCCGCCGTACCGGCGCGGCCAGCGAGGCCGGCCTGACCACCCGAAAGGGCGGCGCGGGTCGCGGCGGTCAGTTCGCGGGCTGCCTTGGCTTCGGCGGCCTGAGCAGCGCGCTTCTTGAGCATCGGCTTGGCGACGCCGAAGACGAGCAGCGCGACGACGAGCAGGGCCGAAAGGTTGCGAGCCAGCGTCGAGACCCAGGGGGCATCGAACCAGTTCGGCTTGACCTCGGTTTCCTCGGCGACCGCGAAGCTGCGGGCCGAAAGGGCAACCACGTCGCCGCGGGCCTGATCGGCGCCCACCGCACCGCGGATCAACGTTTCGATCGAGGCGAGCTCCGCGCGGCTGAACTTCTTCGAACCTTCGCGCAGGGCCACCGCGACCGACAGGCGCTTGACGGTGCCGACCTGCGCCTTTGTGACCGAGACTTCGCGGCCCAGTTCGTAGGTGCGGTTATATTCTTCGCTGGTCTTGTTCTGGTTGGCCGCATCGGTGGTGCCGGGGGCCGGCATCGTCTGCTGCGGCGCGGCCGAGACCTGGCTGGCGACCGGGGGCTGGTTCGACAGCGCGCCGGGGATGCCACCGGCTTCGCCGGTCTTGTCGCCCGTCCAGCCGCCGGTCTCGGCGCGCAGAACCTGCGCATCCTTGGGGAAGCTTTCGCGGGTCGCCTGCGTCTGGGTGAAGTCGACGTCGGCGTGAACCTCTGCGGTGAAGTTGCCCGGGCCGACGATCGGCGTCAGGATCTTGGAGAGCGCCTCCATATAGCGCGCTTCCATCTTGTTCTGGATATCGACCTGACGGTTCGATTCAGCGGCCAGCGGATCGCTGCCCGAAGACGAAAGGAGGCGGCCCGCCTGGTCGACGATCGACACGGCGTCGGGCGAAAGGCCCGGAACCGACGAGGCGACGAGGTGGACGATCGCCTGAACCTGCGCTTCCGAAAGAGTGCGGCCGGCGCGCAGACGCAGCATCACCGATGCCTGCGGCTTGGCTTCGTCGCGGATGAAGACGCTGGGCTGTTCGGCGGCGATATGAACCTTAGCGGTGTCAACGCTGTCGATCGCCTCGATCGTGCGGGCGAGATCCATCTCACGCGCGCCGCGCAGCTTTTCACCTTCGACCGCGCGGCTGGCGCCCAGCGGGAGCGAGTCGATCATGCTGTCGCCCGAGGGGGCCGACTTCGGCAGGCCCTGCTGCGCGAGCAGCATCTTGGCCTGATAGAAGCTGGTTTCGGGAACGGTCAGCGCGCCGGTGTCGCGGTTGACCTCGTAAGGGATGTTCGCGGTCTTGAGCGCGTCGGCGACGGCGGCCTTGTCCGCATCGCCCATACCGGCGAACAGGTCGCGCTGCGGCGCGCCCGACATCGACATCCACATCAGCGCGCCGATGCCGAGAAGGGCGATCAGCCCCATCATCGGCAGGCTGCGCTGGATCGCAGGCTGCCCGACGAAGGCCTTCGCCTTGTCGAGGAGGTTCGCGGCACCTGCGGCGGCGGGGACGGTGGTGGGGAGGGTCGCGTCAGCCATAAATTACACCGGCATGCTCATGATGTCCTTATACGCGGACAGGAGTTTGTTGCGGACCTGCAGGGTTGCCTGGAAACCGACATTTGCCTGTTCCCGCTGCAGCATGACCGCGGCGATGTCGTTCGTTTCACCGCGCTCGTAGCTTTCGGTGATCGACGCCGCCTTGGTCTGCTGCGTGTTGACCGAAGTCAGCGCGTCGCGGAGCGAGGCGGTAAAGTTGCTATCCGTCGCGCCGTTGACCGCGCCGACGCCACCAATCGGGGCGGCGGGGGCGGCAGCGGCCTTCTGCAGAGCGGAGTTCTGCTGAAGGATGGCGTTACGCATCGCCATCAGGTTGGATGTGTTGATCGTGGTCATCGATCAGATCCTCAAGCCGCCCGGGCTTCGCGGATGTCCGCGAGCCGGTAGCGCAACGTGCGCTCGGAAATGCCAAGGCGCTCGGCGGCGCGCTGGCGATGGCCGCCGGTTGCGGCAAGAGCTTCTTCGATCGCGCGGGCATTCGCGTCGCGGCGGGCGTCGGCCAGCGAGACGGGCGCGTTGACCGCGGGGGCGATCACTTCGACCGGGGCGAGGCGCGGGGCCTGCGATAGCGCGGTGTCGATCATCAGGTCGGCGGCTTCGATCCGGTCGCCGTCGCGCAGCATCAGCGCGCGCTGCAGAACGTTTTCGAGTTCGCGGACATTGCCGGCCCAGCCATGCGCCATCAGACGGTCGAGCGCATTGGCGGTCGGCCAGGCGAAGCTGTCGGCGGCGGGAGTGTGGCGCAGAAGGAGGGCGGCGGTGATCGCGCGGATATCCTGGCGGCGATCACGCAGGGCCTTCAGGTTCAGCGGCATCACGTTGACGCGCCAGTAAAGGTCGGCGCGGAACCGGCCGGCTTCGACTTCGGCGGCCAGATCGCGGTTGGCGGCGGCGATGATGCGGACGTCGACCGCGATCGGGGCGGTTGCACCGACGGGGAGGACTTCGCGCTCCTGGATCGCGCGGAGCAGCTTTGCCTGCAGCGCGAGCGGGAGTTCGGCGATTTCGTCGAGGAGGAGCGTGCCGCCCTCGGCCGCGCGGAACAGGCCTTCGCCAGCGCCGCTCGCGCCGGTGAAGGCACCCTTCTGGTGACCGAACAGCATCGCTTCGAGCATCGTTTCGGGCAGCGCGGCGCAGTTGACGGCGACGAACGGCTTGTCGGCGCGATTGCTGGTCGCGTGGATGAAGCGGGCGAGGCCTTCCTTGCCGGTGCCGGTTTCACCCAGAACCAGAACCGTCGCGTCGTGGCGGGCGACGCGGGCGGCGAGGTTCAGGAAGGCGGCGCTCTCGGGCTCGCCGCAGGCCGGCATGGCGGGGCGGCGGACCAGTTCGGCGATCAGCGCGTGGCCGAACGCCATGTCTTCGAAACCGAAGACCAGCTGGGTCGGGCGGCCGATGGTGGCGCGGCGCAGCATCGGGGCGCCGTCGGCGAAGTCGATCAGGATGTCGTGCTGGCGGGCCAGCTCACGCTCGGTGACGTGCAGGATGCGGACGGCGTCGCGGGCCGGGGCGGCAGCGGGATCGACGCGAGCGACCTCAACCCCTGCGCCCTTGAGCCAGGCGGTGAGGGTGGGGTGGGAGCCCTGAGCCTTTTCGCTGATGCCGATCATCGTGCAGTGCCTCAAGCAATTCCTTGTGAAGCATCCTTACCGCCGAATTAACTAACAAAGTCTTTATGACCGCGCGCCGCGCGCACCCGGGATATTGCGTAGGCGCATGCTCGCACGCGCCCTTACGCGCGCGAGCGCGAGGGGCCCCATAAACCCAATAAAATCACGATTTATTTCGCGGTTTTCCGCCAAAAAGGGTCAAAAACAGCAAGCCGTGAATTTTTCTGGTTAAAGCCCCGCCGCAACCGGCCGTTACTGGTTTCGAGGCGACGACGGCCAGCAGCCCCGGATCGCCGATCGATTAAACGAAGGATTGATCTCATGACCGTCATCAACACCAACATCTCGTCGCTCCGCTCGCAGAACGCCAGCCGTCTGGCCGACAAGGCCCTCGGCACCGCAATGGAGCGCCTGTCGAGCGGCAAGCGCATCAACTCGGCCAAGGACGACGCGGCCGGCATGGCGATCGCCAGCTCGATGACCTCCTCGGTCCGCGGCATGACCGTCGCGATCCGCAACGCCAACGACGGCATTTCGCTGGCGCAGACCGCGGAAGGCGCGCTGGGCGAAGTGACCAACATGCTCCAGCGTATCCGTGAGCTGGCCGTCCAGGCCGCCAACGGCACCTACCAGGCTTCGGACCGCGCCAACCTGCAGACCGAAGTCGCCGCCCTCCAGGCGCAGATGACCGACGTTGTCACGAACACCAAGTTCAACGGCAACACGCTGTTCTCGGCCACCACGACGGCCGCGACCTTCGACATCCAGACCGGCATCAACTCGGGTGACCGTACGACCATCTCGGTCAGCGGCCTCGACAAGGTTGCCGCCTCGTACAATGCGACCGTGAAGGTCGACGACGTGACCAACGCTTCGGCCGCCATCGGCATCGCCGATACCGCGCTGACGCAGGTTTCGACGGTCCGCGCTGGCCTGGGTGCCACGCAGAACCGCCTCGAGGCCGCCGTCAACCTGCTGACCGCGAACGTCACGAACCTCTCGGAAGCCCGCTCGCGCATCGAAGACGCGGACTTCTCGGCGGAATCGACGGCTCTCGCCAAGGCGCAGATCTTGTCTCAGGCTTCGACTGCGATGCTGGCGCAGGCGAACCAGAGCCAGCAGACGGTGCTCAGCCTGCTGAAGTAAAACTCAGCACCAGGCTTGATGCCCGCACGGAAGGGCCCTCGGCGAAAGCCGGGGGCCTTTTTCGTTTGTCCTACTTTCGTCCTCCCCCGCCAGGGGGAGGTGGCGCCGAAGGCGACGGAGGGGGAGGGTGGCGGCCAACTCCCAATCATCGCATCCTCCCCCTCCGTCAGCTGCGCTGACACTTCCCCCTGGCGGGGGAGGATTATCCTGTGGCAAGCCACGCTCATGCACCGCCCAGAGGACGCTCCCACCGCCTTCGCCGCCGCTT
The DNA here is from genome assembly GCF_004005865.1 of Sphingomonas crocodyli. NCBI lineage: Bacteria > Pseudomonadati > Pseudomonadota > Alphaproteobacteria > Sphingomonadales > Sphingomonadaceae > Sphingomonas > Sphingomonas crocodyli. Next base: position 2,652,801 of record NZ_SACN01000001.1, on the reverse strand, counting down.
GGAACGCGCACGACATGGATGCGCTGGGCGCGCTGTTCGACGCCGATGCGCGCTTCGTGAACCGCTTCGGCCGCTATGTGCGCGGCGCGGACGCGATCGTCGCCATGCACCGCCCGATCCACCAAACGATCTACCGGGATTCCACACTCGCCAACGAGCTGATCGACGTGGCGGCGATCGGGGAGGGGGCCGCGATCGTCCACTTCTGGAGCCGGCTCACCACGGGCGCGGCGCATCCCGCAGGGCCGCATTCGGTCGATACGCTGATCCAGGCGGTGCTGGTGCTGGCCGACAGCGGCTGGCGGATCCGGGCGCTGGAGAACGTTACCCTGGCCGATCCGCGCAGCGGCGCGCCCGTGCTGCGCGATTAACCCTGATCGTCGCAGCTTTTTTCGGCCGACCGGCAAGTCGATCGCGGGATGAAATCATCCGCCTAAGCCGGACCGCCAAAATAATATTCGTCTAAAAATCGCAGTCTTCTCAGCTGCGAAGATGGTTAAGGCCGCGCTAACCATCAATTCTACTTAAGGGTGAATTCGGGGGACCGTTACTTCCACCGTGGCGATGGCAGGCTGAGCCCCACCGCCGAGTAAGTAGCGGAAGGATTCATTATGACCGTCATCAACACCAACGTCTCGTCGCTTCGTTCGCAGAACGCCAGCCGTCTGGCTGACAAGCAGCTGTCGACCGCGATGGAGCGCCTGTCGAGCGGCAAGCGCATCAATTCGGCCAAGGACGACGCGGCCGGCATGGCCATCACCTCGTCGATGACCGCTTCGGTCCGCGGCATGAGCGTCGCGATCCGCAACGCCAACGACGGCATCTCGCTGGCGCAGACCGCGGAAGGCGCGCTGGGCGAAGTCACCAACATGCTGCAGCGTGTCCGCGAACTGGCCGTTCAGGCCGCCAACGGCACCTACCAGGCTTCGGACCGCGCCAACCTGCAGACCGAAGTCGCCGCCCTCCAGGCGCAGATGACCGACGTTGTCACGAACACCAAGTTCAACGGTAACGCGCTGTTCTCGGCGACGGCGACCGCGACCACGTTCAACATCCAGACCGGCATCAACTCGGGCGACACGACGACCATCTCGGTCGGTGGCCTCGACAAGGTTGCGGCTTCGTACAACGCCACGGTGAAGGTCGACGACATCACCAACGCTTCGGCCGCCATCGGCATCGCCGACACCGCGCTGACGCAGGTTTCGACGGTCCGCGCTGGCCTGGGTGCTACGCAGAACCGCCTCGACGCCGCCGTCAACGTGCTGACCGCGAACGTCACGAACCTCTCGGAAGCCCGCTCGCGCATCGAAGACGCGGACTTCTCGGCGGAATCGACGGCTCTCGCCAAGGCGCAGATCCTGTCGCAGGCATCGACCGCGATGCTCGCCCAGGCGAACCAGTCGCAGCAGTCGGTGCTGAGCCTGCTCCGCTAAGTTTCGGGCGGCGCCACACCTCCGCCGCCTGATCGGCCCCCGGTATCGCCTTCGCGGCGTGCCGGGGGCTTCGGCGGACGCAAGACACATCGAACAAGCAAGAACGGATGGCAGAGATGGACGCAGGCACTCCGACCCAGGGTTTCGACGAAGCGCTCAAGGCGCTCGAAGCGCTTGAGGAAGACGTGCTGCGCGAAAAGACCATCATGCCGAAGCCGCAGGATGAGCCCGCTCTGGGCATCTCGCTGGGCGATCCGTGCGATACCGACAGCGACACCGCGATCGAAGCCGAGGCTCCCGTCCAGGGTGAGCCCGCCGAGACGCCGGCCGTCGAAGATGCTCTGGAGGCCGCCACGGCCGAGAGCCTCGCCCAAGTTTCTCCGGTCGCCGAAGCGCCCGCCGAGCCGAAGGCTCAGCCGGTCGTCAAGGCGCCGAACCCTCCCGCCGCCGCGTCGAAATTGGGGCTGCTACCCGTCGCGGCGGCGGGAATGGGGGTTTTCGCCAGCCTGCTGTCGGTCGTCGGCCTGATCGTCGCGAGCCGCACGGTCGCCGAAGCCTCGCTCGTCGTCGCCGATGCGCGCGAGCGGCAGGCGCAGATGGTGCAGGTCGGCAAGCTGGTCAGCGATCTCGAAAAGGTTCGCACCAAGCAGATCGAACTGCTCGTGCTGCAGAAGGCCGCGGTCGAAGCCGCGCCGCTCAGCAAGGGCGAACTCAACGCATCGATGGACGCGCTGCGCCTCGATCTGGCGGACAAGCGCGAGGACGATCCGCTCCTGCGCCAGCTGCGCGACGGGCAGAACGAACTTGCGAACATGCTGGGCACGATCGCCACGAAGGTTACGCGGCGCGATCCGGCTGTGGAGAGCGGCGAGGGGCACTGAGTTCGGCCCAACGGCCGATGCCCCGGCCTTGTGCGGGGCCCACGACGAGGTGAGCGCAGCATCCTTCGAAGAATGTTGCGCCACCAGGCCGGTGGACCCCGGATCAAGTCCGGGGTGGCATTATATATAGAGAAGAGAGCGCCGAACGCCCGCTAGACGAGGTCGGACAGCTCTTTTCGTAATCGATCGAGCGCGGATTTCTTGATCTGACAGACCCGCGCCGCGCCGACGCCGAGGGTTTGTCCGATCTCCTCCAGGTTCATTTCCTCCACGAAGTAGAGCTGGAGCACCATCGCCTCGCGTTCGGGAAGTTCCGCGATGTGCGCCGCCAGCGCCGCGCCAAGCTGTTCCCGTTCGATCGTCTCGTCGACGCGCTCCTCGACATCGGCGAACCACATCGACTGGTCCGAATAGACCTCGTCGATCGATTCCAGATAGGAGGCCGCGGTCTCGTCGATCATCGCGCGCATCGCGGCACCGTCGAGGCCCAGCGCATGCGCGAGTTCGGATTCGCTCGGTGGGCGGCCATGCTTCTTTTCAAACTCGGCGCGCGTCTTGGTCAGCAGCTTGCGCTTCTGCATCGCGGAGCGACACATGTTCGCATGCTTGCGCAGATGATCGATCATCGCCCCGCGCACGCGCATCGACGCATAGGTCGAAAAAGCGTGGCCGCGATCCTCGTAGCCGTTCGCCGCCTCGACCAGCGCGATCATGCCGATCTGGCACAGATCCTCGATATCGATCGCCGACGAGACCCGGCCGTGGACGTGCCACGCGATCTTGCGGACCAGCTGCATGTTCGAACGCACGAGATCGTCGGGCCGGGCCTTGGCAGGCTTGCGGCCATAAGTGTGCATCTCGTCCTTGGGATTAATATGCATGGGCTACGGCCTCCATGCCGAAGAAGCAGTCACCGCCGGGGACCGCGCCGATATCCATCGAGTCGATGGTGCGGGCGAGATCGGCGAAGCCGCGCGCGGAAATCGCGCTGGGATATTGATCGACCACACAGCGGCGGCGGCGCGCGGCGGTGCGCACGCGCTCATCCTCCATGATTCCGCCCAGATAGGAGAGGCGGGTGTCGGTCAGGAAACGGGCGGTCACGTCGCGGAAGCGGCGGAACATCTCGCGGCCGGCGATCTCGTCGCCCAGCCGGTTGCCGATGATCGCGATCTCGCGGACGCCATGTTCCAGAGCTAGCAACTTCACGGTGCCATAGGCATCCATGAAGCCATCGCCCTGACCCGACAGGATCACGACCGGAAGATCCGACGATGCGACCATGTCGAGCGTATCGGGATCGGCGCTGCCGGGCGTGTCGACGACGACATAGTCGAGCGAGCGACGGTGCGGGCGGAAGGCGTCGGCCAGCTTGCGGCGCGCGGCCAGATCGACGCGACCGGCGCGATCGACCGGGCCAGCGGGCACGACGAACAGCGCGTCGGGGCCGTCGACGACGATCTGGTCGATCGTGAGACGACCGTCGATCACGTCATTGATCGATTCGCGGGGGCTGAAACCCATCGAGCGGGTGGCGTCGATGGGGCCGGGATCGCAATCGACCAGCATGGTGCGGCGCTTCAGCTTCGACAGCGAGAGCGAGAGGTTCGCGGCGACCGTGGTCTTGCCCACCCCGCTGACGCCGCAGGCGATCGAGATCACGCGGGCGCTGCGCGCTTCGGTATTGGCCCAGTTGGTCATTGTGCCATCTCCATCGGCCGAGCACCCAGCGCGGCGTTATTCACATTGGTGGGGCCGCCGCCGACGACCGCCGCGACCTCGACCGCCTTGCCATCCGGGATTTCCAGGAAGGACATGACGGGCGTTTCGGGCAGGTGCGGCTTCAGGAGCCGCGCGAGCGGGCGACGGGCGACCGGCGAGGTGACGATCGCGAAACGGGTGGCCGAATTGACCAGCGGCAGCGAAGCTTCGGACACCGCGGTGACGATCCGGTTGGCGAGCGCGGGCTCGAACGGGTGGGCGGCGCCGGGGCTGGCGCGCACCGCCTGAGCGAGCAGCGATTCGAGGCCGGCATCGAGCGTCACGACCGGCAGCGGCATCTTCACCGGCACGACCGCCTGGACGATCAGTGCGCCGATACGCGAGCGGACATTTTCGACCAGCGACGGAATGTCGTTCGACTGACCGGCCGAGTCGACCATCGCTTCGGCGATGCGGCGGAAATCCTTGAGCGGCACGCCTTCGGCCAGCAGCGCGCGGGCACAGGCCGCGATCTGGGCGAGGCTGAGCGGGGCGGGGGTGAGGCCGGCGACGAGCTGCGGTGCTACTTCCTTGAGCGCGTCGAGCAGGTGCTGGGCTTCGTCCATGCCGAACAGGTCGGCGGCGGCGCCGGCGATCATCTGGTTCAGGTGGGTCGCGACGACGGTGGCCGGATCAACGACGGTGTAGCCCGCAACGATCGCTTCGCCGCGCTTTTCGGGTGCGATCCACACGGCTTCGAGGCCGAAGCTGGGATCGCGGCAGTCGCGGCCGTCGACCTTGCCTTCGAGATCGCCGCTGTCGAGCGCGAGCAGCTCGTCCGGCCACGCTTCGTCTTCGCCGACGACGACGCCGGCGACGGTGATGCGATAGGCGTTGGGGGCGAGCGAGAGATTGTCACGAACGCGAACCATCGGAACGACGAAGCCGAGTTCGCGGCTGAGCTGGCGGCGGATGCCGGTGATGCGCGCCATCAGCGGCGCGCCCTTGCGCTCGTCGACCAGGCCGACCAGGCCATAGCCGAGTTCGAGGCCCAGCGCGGCGCCGTCCGAAACCTCGTCCCAGCCGATATTGGTCGGGGCGGTGGTGGGGGCGGCGTCGGCGGCGACGATGTCGAGCGCGGTCTCGTCCACCTTGGGCTTGCGCAGCTTCCACGCGATGAAGCCCGCAATGCCGGTCGCGCACATCATGATGAAATGCGGCATACCGGGCATGATGCCGAGCAGGCCGAGGATGCCGGCGACCGGGGTCCAGGCGCGAGCCGAGCCGAATTGGCTGGTGATCTGGCCCGAAAGATCGAGCGGCGAGGACACGCGCGTGACGATCGAGGCGGCGGCGATCGAGAGCAGGAGCGCGGGCACCTGCGCGACCAGCGCGTCGCCGATCGCGAGCACGATATAGGTCGATGCCGCTTCGCTCATCGACAAACCGTGGCTGACCACGCCGAGGACGAGGCCACCCAGAATGTTGATGACGAGGATCAGGACGCCGGCAACGGCGTCGCCCTTCACGAACTTCGACGCACCGTCCATCGAACCGTAGAAGTCCGCTTCGGTGGCGACTTCCTGGCGGCGCAGTTTGGCTTCGTCGGGGGTGAGCAGGCCGGCGTTCAGATCGGCGTCGATCGCCATCTGCTTGCCGGGCATCGCATCCAGGGTGAAGCGCGCCGAAACTTCCGAAACGCGGCCCGCGCCCTTAGTGATGACGACCAGGTTGATCACCATCAGGATGCTGAAAACGAAGATACCGACGGCATAATCGCCGCCGATCAGGAACTGGCCGAACGCCTCGATCACATGGCCGGCGGCCGCGCCACCCGTATGCCCGTCGACCAGCACGACGCGGGTCGAAGCGACGTTGAGCGCGAGTCGCAGCAGCGTGGCGAAGAGAAGTACGGTCGGGAAGGACGAGAAGTCGAGCGGCTTGGCGGCGTTCAGCGCGACCATCAGCACGGCCAGCGAGATCATGATGTTGGTGATGAAGCCGACATCGAGCAGCACCGACGGGATCGGCACGACCATCAGGCCGACCAGCATCAAAGTGGCGAGCGGAAGGATCGCGCCTTTCAGCGATCCTGCCCACACCTTCTTGTTCAACGCGGCACTGGCCATCGGACCCTCAGTTCCTTCTGGAGACAGAGGGTGAATGCCCGGAACGTGGTTAAGAAAGGTTTACGGTCCAACGACGGTAACGACCGGATGCGTTGGAACTTTAGGGGAAAAATGCGTGAGGGCGGTTAGACATTGGTCTTAACCGCTCGAATTTCCCTTAATCGTCACCCCGGCCTTGTGCCGGGGGCCACAACGAGGCTCGCGCAGCGCACCATTAGGAACGCTGCGTGTCGGGCATGGTGGACCCCGGAACAGGTCCGGGGTGACGGTCTAAATGGGAGGATGTCAGCGCCGCGAATAGGTCGCGGGCGTGATGTCGAAACGGTTGGCGGCGGCGGCGAGCAGGTCGATCCGCTGCTGGTTGCGATCCGCCAGGAAGCGGATGCGCGCGCGCACCTGATCGGTGAGCGCGAGGGCGCGGGCGGCCTGGGCGGCCAGCGCGGGATCCGGGGCTTCGCCCGGAAACGGACGCAAGCGCCCGACGGCCGCGCCGAACCGGGCCATCGCCGCCTCCACGGCGTCGATGGTTCCGGTGTCGAGCGCTTCGATCAGGGCTTCTTCCGCCCCGATCAGGCCGTCGAGTGCTGCGTCGGTCATGCGTGCAAGACTCAGCGACCGACCTTGGGAAGGTCGAGCGCGATCATCTTGTCGGCGATCGCCTGAGCGTCGATCGGATAACGGCCCTGGGCGATCGCCTGACGGATCGCCTGGATTTTGTCCGTATCGACCGGCGGCCCGAGTTCGGCGATGGCCGCGACCAGGGTCATCGGCATTTCCTTGTCGGTCTTGGTCATCGTCACCGCAGGAGCGGCGCCGGCGGCATCAACCTTCACGCCGTCCTTGGCTGGCCCGATCGGCGACGGGTTGGAAGAACCTACCCCACTGATCATGTCCAAATTCCTTTCGCTGGGGCATCACTGCCCCGATGGTCCACCTCTGTCGTTATATAACGGCAGGTTTCAGAATCATTTAAATCCCATCAGACGAACGCGACCGATATCGACAACCTGGGCGAACATGGTGCCGCGGTTGTTGCCGGTCTGCACGCGAACGCGCCCGCCGATATTGGCATCTTCCATCGCGACCGCATCGACCGAGATGCTGAAAGCATCGCCCTGCGCCACGAGCTGAACGGGATCGCCCTTGCGGATATCGGGCGCACGCTGCGCCATCGGCGACATCATCTGGCCGCCGCCCTGCTGCGCCATATAGCCGCCGGCCTTCAGCGGCACGCGCAGGCGCCAGCCGGCGGTGGTGCAGCGGACGGTGACGGCATTGTTCGCGGGGGGATCGATCTGGATGCCGGTCGGGCAGGCGGTGAGACGCATGCGCCGGTCGATCGGTGCGAGCGGACCGCCCGGCTGGCCGACATCGGCGCCGAGGGTCGTGACGACGATCTGCTCGAGCTCGTCAAGATTCTGTGATGCCGCCATCATCTGCGCGGGGGCGGGGGCCGCCATAGCCATGCCGAACGCGCCAAAGGTCGCGAAGGCGAGGGGAAGCATGATCGTGCGGTTCATTCGAATGACTCCGTTCTTCGGAGCCGATTTAAGCAAGGGGCGTGCCAGAATCTGCCATCCCGGCGGAGGCCGGGATCTCGGGAGATACGGAGAGTGGCTGGTCGCAAGAGACGCCTGAGATCCCGGCCTCCGCCGGGATGACGATTATTTGGATTGAGGGCGCACGCTGATCGTCTGGCCTTTTACCGGATCGTCGGCGCGCATCGGCGGGATCGAAACCTCGATCATCGCATCGGGCAGGCCCCCGGCGCGCAGCGCGCGGGCGACCGCGGTGGTGCGGGCGGCGGACATTTCCCAGGCGTCGAGCCGGGCCGATCCGCCGTCGCGGCCCTGGCTGGCGACGATCAGCGGGGTTTTCTTAGCAGCCGCCTCCGCGCCCATGCGCATATAATGCGCGCGTGCGGATGCGGTGAGGATCGCCTCGCCGCCTTCGAACAGGGGCGCGGCACGGAAGGCATCGGCGGGACGCGCCTCGCCCTTGCCGCCGAAAGCCGCGCGGATACCGGCGGTCACGCGATCCTTATTGGCGGTCTGCGCCTGCAGGAGCACGAAGAAACAGAGGAGCAGCAGGCTGAGATCGGCAAAGCTCAGGATCCAGCGCTGCGACGGTTCGGCCCTCACAATACGGCCTTGAGGGTGGGACGCAGCTTGACCGGCATGTGATCAAGCTCGGCACGCGCAAGCAACTCGAACTGTTTGCAGGCAGCCTGCTGCCAGGCGATCTCGGTCTCCGAAAGGCGTTCGAGACGCCCGGCGATCGGGCCTGCGACGCCTGCCGACAGGAAGACGCCATAAAGGGTGGTAAGCATCGCAACGGCCATCGCCGGGCCGATCCGCGCGGGATCGTCCATCGACGAGAACATTTGAACAAGCCCGATGATCGTGCCGATCATGCCCATCGACGGGGCCGCCTCGGCCGCCGCGCGCCAGACGCCCGCGACCGCTTCGTGGCGGGTGCGACGGGTTTCGATATCGTCGGTGGCCCAGCGCACGAATTCGGCGGAATTCTGGCTGTCGGACAGTTGGCGCCCCGCACGCACCAGGAAACGATGCGCGCTGTCGATCCGGTCGGCGCACATGATGCTGCGCGCCTCGGCCATCTCGCGGACGCGGCCCACGGCAGCGCGCGCGGCGGCGGCATCGGCGTCGGGATCGGCCTTCCACAGCAATTTGATCGCACCGCAGGCGCGGCCGAGATCGGCGTGGGTCGAACGGAAAACGGTAACCAGCAGCGTGCCGCCAAAGACGATCACGAGCGCGAAGGGATCGAAGAAACGGGTCAGTTGATCGAGGAAAATCATGCGTGCCCGCCCAATTCGAAAGCCTGTCCGATACCCACAGGCAAGGACCGGCAAAAACTTGCCGCCCCCGGCAAAAGCTTGCCGTTCGCCCGTTGCCGACCTTGCCGTAGCCAGAAAGATCGGCGGTTTTCCGCAATTGGCACGGTGGTTGCTTATGGGATGGGCAAGGAAGCCGCACCCAAGCGATCGCGCCTCTACAGCGATGGTAACGGCCGGCTTCCGAGGAGTTTTAGAGGAAGACGACGAAATGTCCGATCCGCTTTTCGGGGTTCATGGCAAGGCACTGGAGCTGCGGTCGCAGCGCCTGTCGCTGCTTGCGTCGAACATCGCGAATGCCGCGACGCCCGGTTACAAGGCTCGCGATATCGATTTCACGAAGGCGCTCAAGCAGGCGGCCGGCGCAAATGGCGTCTCGGCTGGCCAGGCTGCCGACGCGAATGTCCAGTATCGCGTGCCGCTCGAAGCTTCGCTCGACGGCAACACCGTCGAACTGTCGACCGAGCAGAACCAGTTCGCCGAGAATGCGGTGAAGTATCGCACCACGCTCTCTTTCCTCGAAGGCCGCATCAACACCGTGATGCAGGCGCTGAAGGGAGAATAAAAGATGGCGAACAACCTTTCCGTCTTCGACATCGCCGGACGCGCGATGTCCGCGCAGATGATGCGCCTCAACACGACGGCCTCGAACCTCGCCAATGCCGGCGCGGTCGCGGGCAGCAAGGAAGAGGCGTTTCGTTCGATCAAGCCGGTCTTCAAGTCGGTCACCGATGCCCCCGGCATCGCGACCGTGAAGGTCGACAGCGTCGTCGCCACCAAGATCGATCCCACCAAGCGCCACGACCCGAGCAACCCGAAGGCCGACAAGGACGGCAATGTCTGGGAAGCCGCGGTCGATCAGGCGCAGGAGCTGGTCGAGATGATGGAAACGTCGCGTCAGTACCAGAACAACGTTCAGGTCATGCAGACCGCAAAGACCCTAACCCTCGACACGCTGAGGCTCGGTAAATGACGATTAGCACCGGAAACTCGTATCTCGATTCGCTGGCGGGCAAGACCTCCACGGGTTCGACGACCACGCAGAAGAGCAACGGCACGCTCGATCAGACGGCGTTCCTGAAGCTGATGACCACGCAGATGCAGACCCAGGATCCGTTCAATCCGGTCGATAACACGCAGATGGTCGCCCAGATGGCGCAATTCTCGTCGACCACCGGCATCGCGGAGATGAATGCGTCGCTCAAGTCGATCAAGTCGGACCTCGCCTCGTCGCGCGTTGGCGATGCGGCCAGCTGGATCGGCAAGGCCGCGCTCGTTCAGTCGGATACTGTCACGTCGCTGCAGGACGGCTCGTTCGCGGGCAACGTTACGCTCGACAAGGATGCGAGCCAGGTCAGCATCAGCCTCGTCGATGGCACCGGCAAGGTCGTCTATAACGGCAAGGCGACCAACGTTGCCAAGGGCGATATCCCCTTCTTCTGGGATGGCAAGGACGATGCCGGCAAGGCCGTCGCCGGCCCGCTCAAGATCGTCGTCAACGCCAAGGACGCGTCCGCCCAGCAGATGGAGACGGCCAGCGCCGCCTGGACCACCGTCAACGGCGTCCAGTCGCCGGCCAGCGGATCGACCAAGCTCGTCACCGCGCTCGGCACGATCGACCCGTCCGACGCCATCCAGCTTTCGTAATTTCAGTTTTGTAACGGAGTAGCCCAATGTCCTTCTATACCGCTCTGTCCGGCCTCAAGGCGCAGCAGACCGAACTCGGGGTCATCTCGAACAACATCGCGAACGTCGGCACGACGGGCTTCAAGAAGAGCACGGCTGAGTTCGGCGACATCATCTCGTCGGCGCCGCTCCAGACCTCGACGGTCGCGGGGCAGGGCACCCGTCTGCGCGGAATCGACCAGCAGTTCACGCAGGGCGGCTTCGAAAATTCGGATCGCTCGCTCGACATGGCGGTTTCGGGCCAGGGCTTCTTCGTGACCCGCAGCTCGCAGTCGAACAGCCAGGTCAGCTACACCCGCAACGGCAGCTTCCGCGTCGACGCCAACCGTTACGTCGTCGACAGCTCGGGCGCCTATCTGCAGATCCTGCCGACCGACAGCGAAGGCGTGCTGACCGCGACGGGCCTGAACTCGACCCGCTCGCTCCAGCTTCCGCTGACCTCGGGCACGTCGAGCGCAACCGGCTCGGTCGATCTGTCGGTGACCTTCCCGACCGACGCCGATCTGCCGGCCAGCCGTTCGGTCTACACCGCGCAGAACCCTTATGCCTTCGATCGCTTCGATCCGAACAGCTACAACCAGTCGACCACGACGACGGTGTATGACGCGGCGGGCACGGCCTTCCCGATGACCACCTATTATATCCGTCAGAACATTCCGTCGGGCGCCACCACCGACACCACCTGGGTCGCGCGCACCTTCGTCGGCGACAAGGAAATCAGCTCGGATCCGAACGTCTCGGCTCCGCCGACCCCGGTCACGCTGACCTTCGACCAGTTCGGCACGCTCAGCCAGGTCAACGGCGCAACGCCGGGCGCGGTCACGACCAACCAGGTCCGCCCGACCGGCGCCACCGGCCCGATCGGCTTCTCGCTGACCTACGGCGCGAACACCAAGATGGCCGCCGCTCCGTTCACGCTGACCAGCTTCAGCCAGGACGGTTATGCCGCAGGTCAGCTCGACAACGTGTCGGTGGACTCGAACGGCCTCGTCGTCGCCACCTTCTCGAACGGCGACAGCCAGGCGCTCGGCAAGATCGTCCTCGCGACCTTCTCGAACCCCGAAGGCCTGCGCCAGCTGGGCGACTCCAAGTGGAGCTCGACCGGCGTTTCGGGCGAACCGCAGATCAACGAGCCGAACACCAACGGCACCGGCCTGATCCAGTCGGGCGCGCTCGAACAGGCGAACGTCGACATCACCGAGGAACTTGTCGCGCTCATCCAGGCGCAGCGCAACTTCTCGGCCAACGCCAAGGCGATCGAAGCCGCGAACACGATGACCGAAACCATCGTGAACCTGCGCGCCTAAGATCGATAGGATAGCGGAGACCTCCGATGGATCGGCTGATCTACAGCTCGCTTTCGGCGATGCGCGCGGCGATGTCGCGCCAGACGACGACCGCGAACAACCTGGCCAACGTCAACACGCCCGGCTTCAAGGGCGAAATGACCAACAGCCAGGCGCTCTGGATCAAGGGCGCGGGTATGAACACCCGTGCGCCGACGTCCGAAGAGGTGCTCTCCGCCGACATGCGCGAAGGTCCGATGACGGACACGGGCCGCGAACTCGATGTCGCCATGACCGGGGACTCGCTGCTCGCGGTCCAGACGACCGACGGTGCGGAGGGCTATACCCGCCGCGGCGATTTCCAGGTTGGCGATACGGGGCTGCTGACCACCGGTGACGGCCTGCCCGTCCTCGGCGAAGGCGGCCCGATCACGATCCCGCCGGCCAGCAAGATCATGATCGCCGGCGACGGCACGATTTCGGTCATCCCGGTCGGGGGCGATGCGAGCCAGCCGCAGCAGGTCGATCGCCTGAAGCTGGTGCGTTCGAACGGCGTCGATATCGCCAAGGGCCTCGACGGCATCTTCCGCGTGAAGGGCGGCGGCACGCTGCCGAGCGACCCGCAGGCAACGGTGCGCCAGGGCGCGCTCGAAGGATCGAACGTGAACACTGCCGGCACGCTGATCGACATGATCGAAGCGAGCCGGGACTGGGACATGCAGGTGAAGATGATGTCGTCCGCTCAGGACATCGACAAGGCTTCGGCCGATCTGATGCGGCTGGATTGAGGAGTTAGAGTATGACGACCGCAGCATTGCACGTCGCGCGCACGGGCCTTGATGCCCAGAACATGCGCATGCAGGTGATCGCCAACAACCTGGCGAACGTCAACACGACCGGCTTCAAGCGCGATCGCGCGAGCTTCGAGACGCTGGCCTACCAGGCGATCACCGCCGCGGGCGCCAAGTCTTCGGATTCGACGCAATACGCCACGGGCACCTCGCTCGGCACCGGTGTGATGATCAACGGTACCAAGAAGATCGACTCGCAGGGTTCGCTCCAGACGACCGACAATGCGCTCGACATGGCGATCGAGGGATCGGGCTACTTCCAGATCCAGATGCCCGACGGTCGCACCGGTTACACCCGCGACGGCAATTTCAATCTGTCGGCCGACGGCACGATCGTGAACAACGAGGGCTATCAGCTGATGCCCCAGATCCAGGTGCCGCAGGACACCCAGAAGATCACGATTTCGACCGACGGCACCGTCAGCGCGAGCGTGAACGGGCAGGAGGCTCCGGTCGAACTCGGCAAGATCGAGATTGCGCGCTTCGCCAATCCGGCGGGCCTCGAGGCGATCGGCACCAACCTGCTGATCGAGACCGCTTCGTCGGGCCAGCCGCAGATCGGTGCCGGCGGCATCGACGGGCGCGGCAACATCCGCTCCGGCGCGCTCGAAAGCTCGAACGTCAACATCGTGGAAGAGCTGGTCGACATGATCGAGACCCAGCGCGCCTACGAAGTGAACTCGAAGATGATCAAATCCACCGACGAGATGATGCAGTATGTCAACCAGAACATCTAAGGGCGATATGCGCGCCTTCACCGTCCTCGGCCTCGTCGCCGCTATGGTCATGGGTTCGGCGCTCGAAGCGCCGGCGCACGCCCGCAAGGCGCCGCGCGTCAGCGAATATGAGCCGACCTATGCGGCGGCGCCAATGCCGGCGCAGGCGAACGGTTCGATCTATCAGGCGTCGATGGGCTATAATGCCCTGACCAACGGCGCGCGCGCCGCGATGGTCGGCGATATCGTCACGATCCTGCTGGTTGAGCGCACCCAGGCGGTGAAGGCGAACAGCGCGTCGACCGATCGTTCGGGCAATGTCGGCATCAACCCGCCGACCACCGGCTGGCTCAGCAAGCTGATCGACAAGGACGACGTGACCACCAGCGGTGGCGGCAAGTTCGACGGCAAGGGCGCAGCCGCCCAGTCGAACCAGCTGAACGGCGAAATCAGCGTCACGATCGCGCGGGTCTATCCGAACGGCACGATGCTGGTGCGCGGCGAAAAGCTGGTCACGCTTAACCGCGGTGATGAGAATATCGCGATCACCGGCCTGATCCGCGCGGCGGATATCGGCCCCGACAATCGCGTCCCTTCCACCCGCGTTGCGGACGCCCGCATTACCTATTCGGGTAAGGGCGAGATCGCACGCGCCTCGCGCCAGGGCTGGTTTAACCGTTTCTTTTCTATTCTGAGCCCATTCTGACCAAATATGGTTAACCGCCGGAAAGATCTGTCGATGTTGCGTTACTGGATCGCCTCGCTGTTCTGTGCCCTGGGCCTCGCGCTCGGTGGGGCCGCGCATGCCGAACGGATCAAGGATATCGGCACTTTCCAAGGGCTTCGCGCCAACCAGTTGACCGGCTACGGCATCGTCGTAGGTCTGGCGGGGACGGGCGACGACAGCCTCGATTATGCGACTCAGGGCGTGAAGGGAATCGCCTCGCGCTTCGGTCTGCAGCTGCCGCCGGGCGTCAATCCGGCGCTCAAGAATGCGGCCGCCGTCATGCTGACCGCTGAATTGCCGCCCTTCGCCAAGCCCGGCCAGCGGCTCGACGTCACCATCTCGGCGCTCGGCAAGGCCAAGTCGTTGCGCGGCGGCACGCTGATCATGGCACCGCTGCAGGGTGCCGATGGACAGGTCTATGCGATGGCGCAGGGCAATCTTGCGGTCGGCGGCCTCGGCATCGACGCGGCGGACGGCTCCAAGCTCACCATCAACGTGCCGACGGCCGGTCGCATCCCCGGCGGCGCCACCGTTGAACGTGCGGTCGACGCCGGTTTCGCGACTTCGCCCGAACTGCGCTTCGATCTGGCCGAAACCGATCTGACGACCGCGCAGCGCGTCGCCGCCACGATCAACAGCCGCCTCGGCCCGATCGCGCAGGCGATCGACGGCACCACCATCACCATTCAGGCCCAGCAGGGCGCCGAATCGCGCGCCACGCTGATGAGCAAGATCGAAAATCTCGACGTCGACACGGCGGACGCCCCGGCGCGCGTCGTGGTCAACGCCCGCACCGGCACCGTCGTCATCAACGGCGCGGTCCGCATCTCGCCGGTCGCGATCACCCACGGCAAGATGACCGTACAGGTCGATGAAAAGCCGCGCATCGTGCAGCCCGCGCCCTTCAGCCAGGGCCGCACCGCCGTCGAGCAGTCGAGCGCGATCAAGGTCGACGATCCCGCGCGCCCGATGTTCCAGTTCGCGCCCGGCGCCAGCCTGTCCGAGATCGTCAAGTCGGTGAACGCCATCGGTGCTTCGCCGGGCGATCTGGTCGCGATCCTCGAAGCGCTGAAGCAGGCGGGCGCGATGAAGGCGGAGCTTGTGGTCCTATGATAGGCAACGTCACCTCGATCACCGGTGCACCGAACACCGATTCCAAGTCGTCCGACCTGGAACAGTTGAAGGCGGTCTCGAAGCAGTTCGAGGCGGTGTTCCTGCGCCAGATCCTGTCATCGGCGCGCCAGTCGAAGCTGGGCGACGACATCATGGGCAGCGACGCGACCGATCAGTTTCGCGACATGCAGGACGCGCGTCTGGCCGACAATATGGCCGACAAGGGCGTGTTCGGCGTGGCGGACCTGCTGGTGAAGCAGTTTGCCGCGCGTGTCGGCGGGGCCACCCCTGCGGCGGACGCGACGGCGAAGCCCGCAACCACTGAGGCAGAAACGAAGTGAGCGATCTCCTCTCGATCGGCCGTTCGGGTGTCGTCGCCTATCGCGCCGCGCTGGCCGCGGTCGGTGAGAACGTCGCCAATTCGGAGACCGAGGGCTATTCGCGCCGCACGGTCACGATCAAGGAATCGAACCTCTCCTCGTCATCGAGCTACCAGTACAAGTCGCAGACCTATTTCGGCGGCGCCAATGTCGGCTCGGTCGATCGCATCGCGAACGATTACAAGGCGTCCTATGTGCGCCTGTCGATCTCGGAAGATGCCCGCGCGTCGACCAAGGCGACCTGGCTCAGCACCGCCGAAGGCGCGCTCAACGACACCGATGTCGGCCTGGGCGTGAAGATGTCGACCGTGTTCACCTCGGTCGAAGGGCTGACTGCCGACGTGGACAGCAATCCGAACCGTCAGACCGTGATCGCGGCGGTGACGGAGGCCGCACAGCAGTTCAACGCGACCGCCAAGGCGCTCAAGGATACGTCGGACGGCATCAACACCGCCGCGCTCACCAGCGTCGCCAGCCTCAACGATTCGCTGACCGCGCTCGCGCAGATCAACATGGGTTTGCGCCGCGCAAGCCCCGGCTCGGCCGCATCGGCGCAGTTGCTCGATCGCCGTGATGCGGTTCTAAACGACGTGTCGAAGATCATTGGCGTCGATGTGCGGTTCGAAGCGGATGGCCGCGCGAGCGTCGCCATCACCGGTAATAGTTCGGTCAAGCTGATCGACGCGGACAGGACGGATACGGCCTATCTGGGCGTGGTGCAATCGACCGACGGGCGTATCTCGCTGGTCGCATCGGGCGCCTTGCTGGGCGCTCAGGTGCCCGTATCGCCGCAGTCCGGCTCGATCGCGGCGCTCGCCGATGTCGCCAGCACGGTGGCCGATCGCCGCCAGAAGCTCGATACGATCGCGACCAGCTTCGCGACCACGATCAACAATTGGAATCGCAACGGCATCGACCAGAATGGCGCGCCGGGCGCGGACCTTCTGACACTGGGCACCGGCGGGGCGGCCACGATCGTTGCGGCAACGCAGGATACCACCAAGGTCGCGGCCCAATCGCTTGCCGGCGTTCGCAACGGCAACGCCCTGGAACTCAAGAATACGCGCAATTCGACCGGCCCCGAAGCGCAGTGGGCGCTGCTGGTGTCGACGCATGCGCAGACGGTCTCGTCGGCCAATGCGCAGGCGACCGCCGCCTCGTCGCAGAAGGACGGCGCCTTGCTCGGCCTCGATGAGGTTACGGGCGTCGATCTCGATGTCGAAGCGGCGCAGTTGCTTCGTTTCCAACAAGCCTATGGCGGCTCCGCGAAGATCATTCAGGTCGCGCGTGAGACGCTGCAGGAAATCCTGAATCTGTTCAGCTGAGGCGCACGATGATCAACAGCACGCGATACCGGGCCCTCACGCAGATCTCGCAGCAGAGCAAGCTGACTGCGCAGATCGCGCGTCTGCAGAGCGATATCTCCACGACCAAGAAGATCGAAACCGCTTCGGACGATCCCGTCGCCGCCGCGCGCGTCGCCCAGCTGCGCAGCGCGCAGGCCGATACGACGACGTGGAAGCGCAACATCGAAAATGCCCAGTCGATCGCGGCGCAGGCCGATACCAGCATCGACAGCGTGCAGGATCTGTTCAACCGCGTGAAGGAACTGGTGCTCGCCGGGCGAACCCAGTCGGTTTCGGAAACCGATCGCGCCGCGATCGTGCAGGAACTGGGCGAACTCAACGTCACGCTCAACAATCTGATGACCGGCACGACGCCGACCGGACAGCCGATCTTTCCGCCGGATGCGCCGCTGCAGATCTCCGTCTCGGGCGTGCTGCGCCTGCCGGCGACCGGCAAGCGGGGCGATATCTTCGATAGCGTCGCGATTCCGGCGGGCGGCACGACCAGCCTGTCGGCGATCATCACGGCCGCGCAGACCGCGATCAGCACGACGGACCCGACCACGCGCGCCACGATGGCCGATACCGTGCTCGACAATGTCGATGCGGCCTCGACCCATCTCAACAGCCAGCGCGCGGCCCAGGGCGTTCGCGCGTCGCGGCTCGATGCCGCGGCCGACGCGCTGGAACTCAGCAATTTGCGGCTGACCGAAGAACGTTCGGGCCTCGAAGATACCGACGTTACGGCGGCCGTCATGCAGCTGAATGCGAAGACGCTTAGCCTTCAGGCGGCACAGGCCGCATTTGCGCGGGTCAATCGCAACACTTTGTTTGACTTTCTCAGTTAAGCCCCTCGCAAGGCTGTTCGGGAAAGCGCCGCCATCCGCCACTTTTTGTGGAAAAGGTGCCTAAAGATTCTCCCGAACCCGCCGTTAACGTTGATGGGAAGCGCCGAACCGGGTGCCTCCGCATCGACCGGTAATTGCGTGGGAGTGTGCGTTCATGTTTGCAGGCATCGGCCTCGTCATCCTTCTGGTCATGGTGTTCGGCGGTTTCGCCTTCACCGGTGGTGACCTCGAACCCGTTCTTCATGCGATTCCGCACGAAATGCTGATCATCGGCGGCGCCGGTGTCGGCGCGCTCGTGGCCGGCAATTCGATGAAGGAGCTGAAGGCGTTCGGTGGCGGCTTCGCCAAGGTCTTCAAGGGCCCGAAGTACAACAAGAAGGACTATCTGGACGTCATCTTCCTCGTCAGCAGCTTGATGAAGAAGCTGCGGACCGAAGGCCCGGTCGCGCTCGAACCGCATATCGAGGATCCGAAGGCGTCGACCGTCTTTGCTGAATATCCCAAGCTCCTGAAGGACAGCACCCTGATCCACATGATCACGGATACGCTGCGCCTGGTCGTGATCTCATCGGGCACGCTCGATCCGATGGCGGTCGAGGACGTGATGGATAACGCGCTCAAGACGCACCATCATGACGAGATCAAGCCCGCCGACATGATGCAGGGCCTGGCCGACGCGCTTCCGGCGCTGGGCATCGTCGCGGCCGTGTTGGGCGTCGTGAAGACGATGGGCTCGATCGACAAGCCGCCGGCAATCCTGGGCGGCATGATCGGCTCGGCGCTCGTCGGTACCTTCCTCGGCATTCTTCTGGCTTACGGCATCGTCGCGCCCTTCGCGGGCCGCTGTAAGCAGGTGATCGAAGCCGACGCCGCGATCTACGGTGTGGTGAAGCAGATCATCATCGCCTCGCTCCACGGCCACCCGCTGCCGCTCGTCATCGAAGCCGCGCGCTCGGGCATCTCGCACTCGAACCAGCCGGCCTTCTCGGACGTGTTCGACGGCATGCGCGGCCGTTAATCGACAGACCTCGATCCAAGGACGCTAGACCAAGATGGCCCAGTCCCCTTCGAAGCGCGGGAAGAACGAACCCGAGCCCCGGCCGATCATCATCAAGAAGATCATCGCGGAAGGGCATGGCGGCCATCATGGCGGCGCCTGGAAGGTGGCCTATGCCGACTTCGTGACCGCGATGATGGCGTTCTTCCTGCTGATGTGGCTGCTTGGCGCCACCAGCGAGAAGCAGCGCAAGGGCATCGCGGACTATTTCAGCCCCACACTCGTCCAGATGAAGGAAAAGAGCGCGGGTTCGAACGGGATCTTCGGCGGCGATTCGATCATCGCGGCGGACAAATATCCGCACCGCGCGGCGCAGACCGGCTCCAAGTCGCTGACGATCCCCAAGGATACGACCGGCGGCACCAAGGAAGGCTCGGCCGCGCTCAAGTCGCGCGATCGCGTCGCCTTCCAGAAATTGAAGGCGATGATCGAGGCCAAGATGGCCGCCGATCCCAAGCTGAAGGACATGGCGAAGAACGTCCGCTTCATGGAAACCCGCGAAGGGCTGCGCATCGATCTGGTCGATCAGGCGGATTTTGCGATGTTCCAGACGGGCACCGGCGTCCTGATGCCCAAGGCGCGCGCGCTGATGGGGCAGGTGGCTTCGGTCATCAAGAGCGTCGATAACGAGGTGATCGTGCGCGGCCATACCGACGGCATGCCCTATTCGGCGGGCCGCACGGTCAACAACTGGACCTTGTCGTCGGATCGTGCGGAATCGACCCGCAAGGCGCTGTCCGAGTTCGGTATTCCGGATAAGCGCTTCCTGCGGATCGAGGGCGTCGCCGATCGCGAACCCTTCGTGCCGGAGGATCCTTATGATCCGCGCAACCGCCGCATGTCGGTCACGCTTGCCTGGACGGGCGAGGGCGGCACCGATGATCAGCAGGGCGGTGGCCCCGGCCTCGAGGAACGTCGTCCGGTCGATCTGATGGCCAATTCCGGCCCGAACGATCCGACCGCCATGCCGGCTGAAGCCCGCGCGGCGATGGCGGCTGCGAAGGCGGCGAAGCACTGAGAATAGTGGGGAGTGACAGGCTCCCCACGCAAATCACCCTCGCGAAGGCGGGGGCCTATACGCTCTTGTCTCTGGCGTGACCGTGGAGACAAGCCTGGATAGGCCCCCGCCTTCGCGAGGGTGACGAAATTCAGCAGAAATGTGGAGTTTAAAGGCTCCCCGAGCCCTTGCTGCTGTCGAGGTCGCTGATCGAACCGTCGCCGCCGCTCGCCAGCATCATATAAGCGAGTTGGGCATTCTGGGGGCTGGGACGCAGCAGGTTCATGCCCCGGCCGCTGATCATCGCGAGCATGTCAGTGGTCGACGCGCTCTTGCCGTCGCCTTCGAAGACTTCGCTGGCATAGGCCAGGCGCAGGCGATCGGCGGACATGCCGCCGCCGTTCGAAGGCGCGCCGGTTCCGATCGACGACCCGTCGTCCGAAATCTTCCTGGCCATCAATTGATAGACCTGGCCCATCGTGCGGGCATTGCCGGCGCCATCGTAGAAGATGCCGCGGTTCGACTGGGCTTCGCGCGGAAACTGGTTCGCGGCGATCGCATCAGGATTGGCATCGGCCGACTTCAGGAACTTGGTTGCACCCTGAAGGCCCAGGAAGTGCGCGAAATAGAGATCGGCGGCGCGCGGCTGGCGGCCGAGGGCGGACTTGAGGCCGTCGGCATTGTCGCTGGCCCATTCGCCCGCCATCAGCGCTGACGCTTCGGGATCGTTGCGCAGGCCCATCACGGCCTGCTTGGCGTCGCCGTCGACCTTCCAGCTGCCGTCCGAACGGCGGCTGATCGCGTCGGCGGCCCAACCGAGGCCGTGCTTGGCGCCGTACATCTTCACGGCACCCAGCCAGCTCTGGTCGATGAACTGGAAAAGCCCGCCCGCCGAACTGGTCGACGCCTGGGCATTGGGATTCAGGCCGCTTTCGCTCTTGGCCTGATTGTAGAGATAGCTGAAATCGACGCCGGTCTTCTGCGCGGCACGGCCGATGGCGTTGCGGACGTCATCGACGCCGCTTCGCGATCCTCCGAATATCAGCCGCTGCAGGCCCACCGAACGCATACTCCGCTATTAACCGGGGTAAATTATCGGTGATCGTGGTTAACGAAATCTTGCTCGAAAAAGGGCGCCCCCGGCCTTGATGCCCGGAGCGCCCTACTTTCGGTTAATGGCCGGCCTCAGCTGGGCCGCGAGTCACCATCTTCGCGATCGGCGCGAACCGTCGTGCTCAGCCGGTCGAGCCGCTGCTGCAGATAGGCTTCGTCGCGCGCCGAATAGGTGCCGTCGCTGCGGCGCAGGCGATCGGCCGAGCTGCGGATCTGCGCGAGTTCGCGGCGTGCCGAGGTCGCTTCGCGCGAACTGATCAGGCCACGCTCGCGATTGCGGTCGATCCGGGTGCCGATGCGATCGACGCGCGCACGCACGTCGCGGCGATCATCATAAGCGGCATTGGTTGCGCCACCCATCGATACCCAGCGGCCGCGCGCATCGTAATAGCCGGTCACCTGGCCGGCATGCCAACGGCCGTTGGCGTCATAATAGCCCGGCTGGCTCGCCGCGACCCAGCCATTGCCGGCGGGGCGATAGGTGGTGTTGCTGTCGGTCGTCCAACGGCCCGTCGAGTCATACCGGCCGTTGACCGGGCCGGCGATCCAGCGGCCGCTACGGTCATAATAGCCGGGGGCCGACACCGGCACCCACTGATCGTCCGCCGCATAATAGCCGCTGGCGGCGACCGGCACCCAGCGGCCGTCGCGGTCATAATAGCCCGATGCCTCGGCATCGCCGCTCAGCGCGACCCAGCGATCGCCGTCATAATAGCCGTTGGGCGCACCCTGAACCCAGGCGCCGCTACGGTCATAATAACCCACGGCCTCGCCGCGCCCGATGCGGTTGGCGTGCCAGCGGCCCTGATCGTCATAATAGCCATAAGCGCGCGAACAATTGTCCTGATCGGACTTGGCGAGCTGGTTCGCGCCGACGCCGCCGACCACGCCGCCGACGATCGCGCCGGTGGTGCCGCCGTGGCGCCCGGTGATCACGCGACCTAGGATCGCGCCGATGCCGGCGCCGACCACGGTCGCGGCCAGCCGGCCGCCGCTGTCCTGTTTGCACACGACCGTCTGCGCCTGCGTCGGCGTGGTCGCCATTGCTGTGGCGGCCAAAGCCGCCGCGATGATGTAACTACGCATCATTCTCTCCTCGAACGTCGCACTCGTGCCCGTTCCCGTGGCCGCTACGACGAATGGAAATGACGCGGGTTCCGTTGCTCCGGGGCACACCTCACGAAAGCCGTTTGCCGTCGGGGCCTTTCAACGACACCCAATAGGGGCCGGACGGCGCCTGCCGCGTGAGGAAGCGATAGCCGCCATTCTCCAGCGTGCGCCATGACGTGACTCGCGCGGATCGGTTGTCGAGCACGAAGGTGTCGAGCTTTTCGGCACGAATGCCGTCGAGCGTCACGACGACATGCCGGTCGCCATCCTCGGTCAGCGCGGTGGCGAGGCGGACGGCGCGGCGCGGGAAGCCGGCAGCGAGCAGCTTTTCGCGGCCCGCCAGCGCGATATCCTCGCAATCGCCGCTCGTCCGCGCGACGGTCCAGCGGTCGTCCATCCGCGTCTCGTCGGTCTGCTCGATCTTCGCCAGTTCGGCGTGGATACGCTTCACCTCCGCCCAGCGTGCATCGTCGAGCGGAACGACATCGCCCGGACGCGGATCGGGCTTGCGCATCGGGCGACAGGCCGGATCGGATGCGGTGCGCGCGCAATAGTCGATCCAGCCGCCCGGCGGCATGCTGACGCCGCCGTCGCGCAGCGCCTGATCGCTTTTGAGTGTGGGCCGCTGCGCGGTCCCCGAACCGCTCGCGAACAGGGTCGCGGCGGCCATCGCCCCCACTGCCAAGATCGAGCGACGCATCGCCTCCTCCTATGGTGTGGTGGAGGCTCGACGGCGGAAAAGCGCCAAAAGTTGCGGAAAAACCGACCTGCGTAACGATGAACGACGTTTGCGGCTGCGATCAGCGGCCCATTAACGCCCCATCAGCGCTCGGGCATTGGGCAGATATGTGCGTCCGATACGGATACGCTCCTCATCCGCCATCACCGCATGCCACACGCCCATTCCGTCGTGGCTGAGCCGCGAAATCTGTTCGCGGCGCACGATCGTCGATCGGTGGAGGCGAATGAAGGCGGCGGGATCGAGCCGCCGTTCGAGTTCGGTGATCGTCTGGTGCAGCAGGAAGCTGCGCTGCCCGACGTGCAGGCGCATATAGTCGCGCTCGGCCTCGATCCGGTCGATATCCTGCGCGGCGATGCGGATCATCTCGGAACGGTGCGGAACCCAGAATTCCTGCGCATGATCGCCGGTCTTCTCCTCGGGCGGCGCCTTGCGACGGTCGATCACGCGGGCGACGGCGCGTGACAGGCGGTCCGATGACACCGGCTTCAGCACATAATCGGTCGCCGACAGATCGAACGCCGTCACGGCATATTGATCGAAGGCGGTGCAGAAGACGATCGCAGGCTTCTTTTCGAGCTTCTCGATCGCGCGGGCGACGCCGATCCCGTCCAGCCCCGGCATTGCGATGTCGAGCAGCAGCATCTCCGGCTCCAGCGCCTCGATCAGGCGCAGCGCGGCTTCGCCATCCTGTGCGGTGCCGACCAGATCGATCAGCGGCTCGCGCGCGCACAGGATCTGGAGGCGTTCGATCGCGAGCGGTTCGTCGTCGACGACTAGAGTGCGGACGGGTGATTCATCGGCCATCCCGGATCAGTGGCATGAAAATCGTCACACCGAAACCACCGTTGGGCAGCGGGCCGTGGCGGCACGCCGCCTCTTCGCCGAAGCGCGCGCGCAACCGATCGATCACGTTGCGCAGACCGACGCCGGTGCCCTTCGATGCGCCCTTATCGTCGATCGGGTCGCCATCATCCTCGACGGTAAGGACCAGCCCCTCAGTATCCTCACGCGCGATGATCTTGACGTTCACCGGGCGTTTGGAGCGCGAAACGCCATATTTGATCGCATTTTCGACCAGCGGCTGCAGGATCAGGCACGGCACGCAGGCGTTCTTCAGGTTCTCCGGAATCTGGATGTCGACCGACAGCCGCTCGGGGAAGCGCACCGCTTCGATATCCAGATAGAGCCGCTGCAGCCGGATCTCCTCGGCCAGCGTTACATCCTCCTTCGGATCGGCGGTCAGGCTGGTGCGGAAGAAGGTCGACAGGTTCAGGATCATCTTCTCGGCCTCGTCGGGCTTGTCCTTGAGGACGAGGGTCGAGAGCGAGTTGAGCGTGTTGAACAGGAAGTGCGGGTTGACCTGATAGCGCAGCGCCCGCAGCTCGGCATCGCGCGCAGCGGTGCGATAGCGCGCGGACTCGCGCTCGGCGATGCGCACGGCGGCGGCGTAGGACAAAGCGAGGAACAGCGCCCCCCACGCGGCGAAGAAGAAATATCCGTTCATCGCCTGATCGGCGATCGCGCCCAGCGGCGAGTGCTTATAGTCGTCGCCCCGTTCCTTATCCTCTTCGATGGTGGGCGGGGAGGCGCCGACCTGGATCGTCGCGGTGTCCGGACTCAGCGTCGGAATCCGGACGGTGATCATCGGCAGCGGTGCGGGGACGGGCGCGGGCTTGGCGGGCGACGCGCTCGGGGCCGCGCTGGCCTTCGGCGCTACGGGCGTGGGGCCGGGGGTGTCCGGAATGGCCGCCACACTCGGCGGCGCGGGCGGCGTCACCTTGGGAACGATGACCTTGGGCACGATCACCTTGGGGGCGACCGGCGCGGTCGGCGGGGCAGGGGGCGCGGGCAGGCCGGCGAGCATCTGATCGAGATCGATGTTGATGCCATGCTTGCGCGCCATCTCCACGGCTTCGCGCGCCTGCTGGATGCCCTGCTGATAGGTCTGATAATCCTCGCGCGCCTGCCGTTCGGCCTCGCGCTGAGCATCGCGGGCTTCGCGCTGAGCCTCGCGTTGCGCCTGAAGCGCTTCGCGCTGGGCATCGCGCGCTTCGCGCTGCGCGTCCCGTTGGGCCTGAAGCGCGTCCCGCTGGATCTGGGCCGCATCGCGCTGCGCCTGCAAGGCTTCGCGGCGCGCTTCGGGCGTCAGCTTTTTGATCTCGTTCCTCAGCTCATTGCGCTGCTGGCGGATTTCCCGGCGTGCCGCATCGGCGGCGCGGCGGGCTTCCTGCGCCTCGCGCAGCGCTTCGGCTTTGGCTTCCAGCGCTTCGCGACGGGCTTCGCCGGCGGCGTGGGCCTGTTCGGCGGCTTGGGCGACGGCGGTGCGGGCGGCGGCGATGGCGGCCTCGGTCCGCTGGCGGACGGCTTCGCTCACGCGGCTGTCGATAACGATCTTGCCTTCGCCGACCGCCTTGGCCTTTTCGGCCTCGATCTGCCGGTCCATCTGGTTGAACGCAGCCCAGTTCATCGACGAATAGGCGATCGCCGCCGGGATCGAAAGCAAGGCGACCGCGGTCACGTTCGTGCGCAGCGGGCGGCTGCCCAGCGGGCGCAGCGCCAGATAGACGAAGAAGGTCGCCAGCATCGACCCGATCGTCACCAGCAGGCGTGCTGCCATCATTTCGATCTGATGCCCGTAATCGAGCATCAGCCAGCGCAGCGTGGCGATCGCGAAATAGAGCGTCCAGAAACCGAGTATCGAAAGCAGGGCAACGCGCGGGCTTACCAAGGCCCCGCGCGGGCCATTCGTGTCAGATGTCATGGCCATCCTATAGCAAACGACTGCGGAAAAATCGCTTCATCGCCATGACGCTGGTCGAACGACGGGCGGTGTTCATCGAAAGTTCAGTTTAGCACAGTCTGCGGAACGGTCGTCAGTTCCTGCGCGTTGATATTCACCGTTGGTGGAGAGGACTGATGACAACCGAGTCGATGGACGACATCAAGCGCGCCACACCCCACATCCGCACGGCGCATGACGCCAGCGATGACAAGAAGCTGGCGACCGATCCCAAGAATGAGGATGCCAAACTCGACGTCGCTTTAGACGAAAGTTTCCCGACTTCGGATGCGCCCGCGAACACGCAGCCCGGAAAGGGATCCGATCCGGCGCCATCATCCGGATATGACGAGGAAGCCGAAAAAGCGCGGATGGCGGCCAAGGAGTGATATCGCACCCGAAACGGCCGATCGAAACCGGGCCGCCGCATCCGTGCGGCGGCCCGAAACTTATCCCCAGATTTCATTGATTTGAAAAATTGTCGTGTTGCAACGCAACAAAAACCATGCTCGGATCATTAACGGAAGGCTTCGGTGGGCTTAAGCGCCTGGTAAGCATGTAAGGCGCAGAGTTCCTGCCAGACTTCCTGAAAGGGGTGTTGGCATGGCTAGTTCGAGACCTGCAGACGGCGCGATGACGCTGGCGGAAATGAAAGAGTTCGCCAGTTTTCCGGCCGCCACTCAACGCTATATTCGTCGCTCGCTCGACGTCGGCCTCGGCCGCGACGACGCACTCGCCCGCTGGTCGCGCGACGTGGTCGAAAGCGCAAGCATCGTCGCCCAGGCGCGCATCTACGTCCGCCTCGATCACATCCGCGATATGGTGCCCGACGATAGCGGGTTGGAGGCGGTCGAGCCGTTCATGGCGCCGCTCATCACGATCTCGGCCTTCGATCTGGGGCAGGACCGGCTGAGCAGCTTCGGCGCTTATCGCTTCCTCTACGAGCGGCTGATCGGCGCTAACGTCCGCCCCTGGCTGCCCGCGGCCTTCTGTTCGGCGGCGGCGCTGCCGCACCTCCATCCGGAAAAGCGCCGGCTGCTGCTCCAGTCGATCAGCGAAGCTGCGGCCACCGCGCCCGGCTGGTCGAACCGCGAACCGGCTTTCTATCCGGAATGGGTCGACAAGGTCGAAGTTCGGCTTCCCAACTAAATCGGTTAAACGGACGGCTTGATTAATATCGCCGTCCGTGGAACCGGATGCCCCGCTGCGCGTAACGCTTGGGTTCGGGGAGATTCACATTGGCCGTGATCAGGTTGACGACCCATCGCGTGCTCAAGCCTTGGGGGCGGCACGATCTGGCCCCGCTCTTCCCCGATCAGCCACAGGATCAGGAAGCTGTCGGCGAAATCTGGTTCGAGGAAGGTGAGGGCGCTCCAGCGCGCGACCTTCAGGTCAAATATCTCTTCACAAGCGAAAAATTGTCCATTCAGGTCCATCCCGACGATGATGGGGCGGTGGCGCGTGGTTTTGCGCGTGGAAAGGATGAAGCCTGGGCCGTGCTGGCGGCGGAAGATCACTCCACGATCGGTCTTGGTCTCACGAAAGCTCTTACTGCGGATGCTTTACGGGCGGCAGCGCTCGATGGGGCGATTGAGACGCTGATCGACTGGAAGCAGGTGAAGGCGGGGGACGTCATCTATTCGCCCGCCCGCACCATCCATGCAATCGGTGCGGGGCTGCTGATCATGGAGATTCAGCAGAATCTCGACCTGACCTATCGCCTCTACGATTATGGCCGCCCGCGCGAACTCCATCTCGACGACGGCATCGCGGTTTCCGATCCCAAGCCGTTCGAAGGCAATCCGCCGCCGCGCGCTCTGCCGGGCGATCGCGAGATTATCGCCGAAGGCGGCAAGTTTGTGCTCGAACGCTGGACGGGCGCGGGCGACATGATGCTCGAACCGGGATCGATGCCCCTGTGGGTGATGCCGGTACAGGGCGCGATCGATCTGGAGGGGCAGCCTTTCGCGATCGGCGAAGTCGCGATCGTCGAGGATAGGACGCGGCTTACGATCGCGCCCGATAGTCTGGTATATGCGGCCTATCCCGGTGGCCAGGTGATCGATGGCCTTGTTGGGATTGCATTTTCTGCAGTTGAGTAATCCGCAAGAGCAATCAGACGCGATTGCTTTTGACACAGTTGTCCGCTCAGGGAGCGCCAATGCGTAACGATGATGGGACGGGCATGCTGTCCGCAAAAGGGGTTCGGCACGGGTTCGGCGGCACCGCTGCGCTGGCGGCCGCGATGCTGTTGCTCGCCGCGTGCGGCAAGAAGGAGCAGCCTGCGCCGCCGCCGACGCCAGTGACGGTGATGACCGTGCAGGCGGGCGATGTGCCGCTGGTGATCGAACTCCCCGCTCGCATTCAGGCGCGCCGCACGTCCGAAGTGCGCGCCCGCGTCGATGGCATCGTCCAACGCCGCCTCTATGAGGAAGGCACCGACGTTCGCCCCGGCACGCCCTTGTTCCAGATCGATCCCGCGCAGAACCGCGCCGCTTATAACAACGCCGTCGCGCAGCTGCGCCGCGCGCAGGCCGCCGCGACCAATGCGGGGCAGGTCGCCAACCGCTATCAGCCGCTCGTCAAGGAGCAGGCGATCAGCAAGCAGGAATATGACGCGGCGATCGCGACGCTGCGCCAATCGGAGGCCGACGTCGCCTCGGCGCAGGCGACCGTCGATCGCGCGAAGCTCGATCTCGATTACACCACCGTCACGGCGCCGATCGCCGGTCGCGCGGGGCGTGCGCAGGTGACCGAAGGCGCGCTCGTCTCCGCGAGCCAGGCGACGCTGATGGCGACGATCGAGCAGGTCAATCCGATCTACGTTAACTTCTCGCAGTCGAGCAGCGACCTGCTCCAGATTCGTCAGATGATCGCGAGCGGGAAGGTGCGCGGCCTCGATGTCGGGCGCATCCATGTGAAGCTGCTGCTCGAAGACGGCACGCCTTATGGCCCCGAGGGCACGATCGACTTCCTCGACGCGGCGGTCGACGAGTCGACCGGCACGGTCTCGCTGCGCGCCGAAGTCGCCAACCCCGAAGGGCTGCTGCTTCCGGGTCAGTTCGTGCGGGCGCGGCTGAGCGGCGGCGTGCGCACCGGTGGGATCATGATCCCGGCGCGCGCTGTGCAGGTCAGCCCGTCGGGCGCGACCGTGATGCTGGTCGATGCGACCGGCAAGGCGGAAGCGCGCCCGGTGAAGGTTGGCGCGCTGCAGGGGGGCAACTGGATCATCGAAAGCGGGCTCAAGCCCGGCGACAAGCTGATCGTCGAGGGCTTGCAGAAGGTGCGGCCGGGCGCGCCCGTGCAGGCCGCGGCGCCGGGTCAGAAGCCCGGCGCGCAGAAGCCCGCAACACAACCGGCGCAGAAGTAACGCCGCGATGATGTCCCGCTTCTTCATCGATCGCCCGGTCTTCGCCTGGGTGATCGCGCTCGGCATCCTGCTGGCGGGCATCATGGCCCTGCGCGCGCTGCCGATCGAACAATATCCGACGGTCGCGCCGCCCTCGATCACCGTGTCGGTCACCTATCCGGGCGCCGACGCAAAGACGCTGGAAACCAACGTCACCCAGCCGATCGAGCAGGAACTGAACGGCGTTCCCGGCTTCCTCTACATGTCGTCGACCAGCCTTTCGAACGGCACCGCGTCGATCCAGGTGACTTTCAAGGCGGGCACCGACATCGATATTGCGCAGGTCGAACTGCAAAACCGCCTGCGCCGCGTCGAACAGCGCCTGCCCGAAGAGGTCCGGCGTCAGGGCATTCTGGTCAACAAGGTGTCGGGCAGCTTCCTCGGCATCATCGCGCTGACATCCAAGAGCGGGAACACCACCCCGCTCGAACTCGGCAACGTCGCCAATACGCAGGTGATCGACGAGCTTCGCCGCCTGCCGGGCATCGCCGACGTGCGGCTGTTCGGGTCGCAATATGCGATGCGCATCTGGCTCGATCCCGACAAGCTGGCTTCCTACAAGCTGTCGCCGTCCGACGCGCTGACCGCGGTGCAGGAACAGAACAGCCAGACCGCGGGCGGCCAGGTGGGCGATCAGCCGCTCGCCAACAAGGCCGAGCTGAACGCGACGATCATCACGCAGAACCGCTTCTCCTCGGACGAGCAGTTCAAGGACATCATCCTGCGCGCCAATCCCGACGGATCGACGATCCGCCTGCGCGATGTCGCGCGGGTCGAATTGGGCGCGGCGAGCTACGTCACCGGCAACGAACTCAACGAAAAGCCGATGGTCGGCATGGGCATCGAGCCGACGCCCGACGCCAATTCGCTGGAGACGGTGAAGGCGATCAACCAGCGGATGAAGGAACTCGAGGCCGGGCTGCCGCCCGACGTCCAGTGGAGCGTGCCGTTCAACATCACGCCCTTCATCAACGCGTCGATCCACGAAGTCGTCGTCACCCTGATCGAGGCGATGATCCTCGTCTTCCTGGTGATGTACCTGTTCCTGCAGAACTGGCGCGCGACCCTCATTCCCACGCTGGTCGTGCCGATCGCGCTCGCCGGTGCCTGCCTCGGCCTGTGGGTCGCGGGTTTCTCGATCAACGTGCTCAGCCTGTTCGGCATGGTGTTGGCGATCGGCATCCTCGTCGACGATGCGATCGTGGTGATCGAGAATGTCGAGCGGATCATGGCCGAGGAGCATCTTGGCCCGCGTGAGGCGACGATCAAGGCGATGGGCCAGATCACCGGCGCGATCATCGGCATTACGCTGGTCCTGATGGCCGTGTTCGTCCCGATGGCATTCTTCCCCGGATCGACCGGCGGCATCTATCGCCAGTTTTCGGTGACGTTGATCGTCTCGATTGCCTTCTCGGCGCTGCTCGCGCTGTCGCTGACGCCCGCTCTGTGCGCGGCGATGCTCAAGCCGCATGAGGAGGGCAAGGAGCGCAGCAGCCGGATGTTCCCGGTGATGGACCGCTTCTTCAACTGGTTCGAACGCTTCTTCGGCCGCACCACGAAACGCTATGTCGGCGGCGTCAGCCGGATCCTGGCGGTGCCGCTGCGCTGGCTCGCGGTCTTCCTGCTGCTCGTCGGCCTGACCGCGCTGCTCTACATGCGCGTCCCCGGCGGCTTCCTGCCGTCCGAGGATCAGGGCTATGTCGTGTCGATCGTGCAGGGTCCGCCCGGCGCCACGATCGAGCGAACCGATGAAGCGACGCGCCAGCTCCAGCAATTCTTCAAGGCGCAGCCGCAGGTCGAAAAGCGTGTGTTGATCCGCGGCTTCAGCTTCTTCGGGCAGGGGCAGAGCGCGGCGATGATGTTCAGCTCGCTCCACCCGTGGGAGGATCGCAAGGGCGTCGAAAACAGCGCCGATACGCTGGTCGGCAAGGCGATGGGCGCGCTGATGCAGGTCAAGGAGGCGATGATCTTCACGATCAATCCGCCCCCGATCTCGCAGTTGGGCAATGCCTCGGGCTTCAGCTTCCGGCTCGAAGATCGCGCCGGTCTGGGGCAGGAGGCGCTGACGCAGGCGCGCAACCAGTTGCTCGGCATGGCTGCGCAAAGCCCGATTCTTGCCGGCGTCCGTCCGGAAGGCATGGAGCCCGCGCCGCAGTTGCACGTCGATATCGATCGTGTGAAGGCGCGCGCGCTGGGCCTTTCGATCACCGATGTCAACGCCACGCTCGCGATCACCTTCGGTTCGGGCTACGCGAACGACTTCACCTATAATGGTCGCGTGCAGCAGGTGCTGCTGATGGCCGACGCCGCCTATCGCATGACGCCGGACGATGTGCTCAAGCTCCGCGTCCGCAACGACAAGGGCGAAATGGTGCCATTCGGCGCCTTCACCACGGCCGAATGGACATCCGGTCCGCCGCAGCTTCAGCGTTATAACGGCTATCCGTCGGCCACCATCTCGGGCACGCCGTCGGCCGGTCATTCGACCGGTGAGGCGATGGACGAGATGGAGAAGCTGGCGGGGCAGTTGCCGCGCGGCTTCGGCTACGAATGGACCGGCATTTCCTATGAGGAGCGGGAGTCTGCGGGGCAGGTGCCGTTGCTGCTGACCCTGTCGATGCTCGCGGTCTTCCTGCTGCTCGCGGCGCTCTACGAAAGCTGGGCGGTGCCGGTCGCGGTTTTGCTGGTCGTGCCGCTGGGCGTGCTGGGCGCGGTGATGCTCACCTCGTTGCGTGGCCTCTCGGCTGACGTCTATTTCCAGGTCGGCCTGATCACGATCATCGGCCTTTCCGCCAAGAATGCGATCCTCATCGTCGAGTTCGCGATCGAGGAGGAGGCGGCGGGCAAGTCGGTGCTCGATGCGACCTTGTCGGCGGTGCGCCTGCGCTTGCGCCCGATCATCATGACCAGCATGGCCTTCATCCTGGGCATGCTGCCTCTGTTCATTGCGACGGGGGCTGGCGCCGCCAGCCGCCGCGCGGTCGGCACCGGCGTGATGGGCGGGATGGTCGCCGCGACCCTGCTCGGCATCTTCTTCGTGCCGCTTTTCTATCTCGTGATCCGCCGCTGGATCAGCCGCAAGGATCCCACCTCGGTTGCCGCCGATCCCGATGGTGCCGATCCGAAGCCGGCAGGCGGGGAGGGCTCGCACCATGCGTAAGCTCGCCGCGCTCCTGCTCGTCACCGCGCTCGGCGGCTGCTCGCTCGCGCCGCCGCACAATCCGCCGCACCTGTCGACGCCGCCCGCCTATCCGTCCGATTATGGCGCCGAACAGGCGGGGCGGGCGGCGGTCGACATCGGCTGGCAGGATTTCTTCACCGATCCGCGCCTGCAAAAGCTGATTGCGCTGGCGCTCGAAAATAACCGCGATCTGCGGTCTGCCGTCGCGCGGATCGATCAGGCGCGCGGCCAATATCAGGTGCAGGGCGCCGATCGATTCCCGACGCTGGACGGCACCGGCAGCTATACCAAGAGCCGCACGCCCACCGCGACCTTCGGTGGCGGCAATTTCGGTACGGGCGGCGCCACCGGCTTCACGCAGGAAATCTATCGCGTCGGCATCGGCGTCACCTCGTTCGAACTCGATTTCTGGGGTCGCGTCCGCAACCTGACCGAGGCGGCACGCGCCAATTATCTATCGACCGTCGCGGCCGAACGCGCCTTCCGCCTGTCGCTGATCCGCGATGTCGCGATCAACTATCTGAAGGCGCGCGAACTGGCCGAACGGATCGTGATCGCCGAAGGAACGGTCAAGAGCCGGCAGGAAGGCTTGGGGATCGCGAAGAAGCGCCTCGACGCGGGCGTCACTTCCGCGCTCGACTATCGCCAGAGCGAAACGCTACTGACGCAGGCAGAGACCGAACTCGCCAATCTGAAGCTGCAACGCGCGCAGACGCGCAACTTCACCTACGTTCTGGTCGGCACTGCTGCGCCCGATGATCTTCCCGAGGCGCTGCCGATGGAAAATCAGGGCATTATCCGCGATATCGGCGCGGGCCTGCCCTCCGATCTACTCGCCAATCGTCCCGACATCATCGCGGCGGAGGAGACTTTGCGCGCGGCCGAGGCGAATATCGGCGTCGCGCGTGCGGCCTTCTTCCCGTCGATCACGCTGACGGGCAGCTATGGCTGGGCGTCGCCCGAACTCGACGGGCTGGTGGGCAAGGACAATCGCTCTTGGAGCTTCGGTCCCTCGATCAACCTGCCGATCTTCGACTGGGGGCGCCGCACCGGCAACCTCAAGGCATCGAAGGCGCAGGGCGAGATCGCGCTAGCGGCCTATGAAAAGGCGATCCAGGGCGCGTTCCGCGAAGTCTCCGACGGTATCGCCGGCCGTCGCTTCCTGGCCGAACAGATCGCCGCGCAGCAGCGCGCGCTCGACGCCCAGCGCAGCCTCGCCCGCCTTGCGCGGCTGCGTTACGAAAACGGCGTCGCCCAATATATCGAGGTGCTCGATGCCGAACGTAACCTGTTCGACGCCGAACAGGCGATGATCAGCCTGCGTTCGTCCGAGCTTCAGAACCTGATCAGCCTCTACGTCGCGCTGGGCGGCGGCCTTGGCCGTCCGGAGCCGCTGCGCAAGCCCTAGGGTGTCTCCCACGGCGCGACGGGGGATAGCAGGTCGCGCAGATAATCGATGAAGGCGCGCGTCGCGGCGGTCGATCCCTCCGCGCGCGGCCGCACCGCATAGATGCCGGCATCGGACGCCGTCGACAGGGCGGGCAGGATGCGTCGCAGCGCGCCGCTCGCCAGTTCGGCGTGGACGTCCCACAGCGATCGCAGCGCGATGCCCATGCCGCTCAACGCCAGTTCGCGGACCACTTCGCTCGAATTGGTCGTCACGTAGGACGGGCCGGAAACGTCGCCCTCCGCGAACCGCCAGGGCAATTGCCCTTCGGCGGCGAGGATGCGGTGATCGGCGAGGTCGGCGATGCTTGCCGGCTCTCCGTGGCGGTCGAGATAACCCGGCGTGGCGCACAGGACGCGCGTATTCGCCGCCAGCCGCACCGCATGGGGATCGGGCGTCGCGGTGATGCGGATGGCGAGGTCGAAGCGCATCGCCGTCAGGTCGACATAGGCGTCGGTCAGGTCCAGTGTAATCGCCACATGCGGGTGGGCATCGAGAAAGCCCTTGAGCGCCGGCGCGATGTAGAGTCGCCCGAACGATGTTGGCGCGCTGATCCGCAACGGGCCGGATGCGATCCGCGCGGGCTGCTTCGCCCGCGTCTCGGCCGTCTGCCAGGCGTCGAGCACGACCGTCATGTCGCGATAATAGGCCTCGCCAATGCTGGTAAGCTCGAACCGCCGGGTCGTGCGGTGCGCCAGCGCGACGCCCAACCGCGCCTCCAGCCGCGACAGCCGCCGCGACACCAGAGGCGCCGAGAGGCCCAGCGCACGGGCGGCGGCGGCCAGACTCCCCGCCTTCACCACCTCCACGAACACTTCGGCGTCGGGATCGATCATTCGGTATCCATATGCACGACTGACTTGTCTTTTTTGTGTCTAGTGCATCGATCGACGTTTCGATAGCCGTCTCCACAAAGGAGATATGGGATGATCGACAAGAACGGCCTCAAGGTTGCCGATGTGCTGGTGCGCTTCATCGAGGAGCAGGCGCTGCCCGGAACCGGTGTCGATCCCGCCGCCTTTTGGAAGGGCGCGGCCGATATCTTCGCGACCCTCGCGCCGGCGAACCGTGCGCTCCTCGCCAAGCGCGACGATATCCAGGCGGAGATCGATGCGTGGCACAAGGCGCGTAAAGGTCAGCCGATCGATCAGGCGGACTATCAGACCTTCCTGCGCGAGATCGGCTATCTCGTCGCCGAACCCGCGCCCTTTGCGGTGACGACCACCAACGTCGACCCCGAGATCGCGACGATGGCGGGGCCGCAGCTTGTCGTGCCCGTCCTCAACGATCGCTTCGTCCTCAACGCCGCCAATGCGCGCTGGGGCAGCCTGTACGACGCCTATTACGGCACCGATGCGCTGCCCGGCGCCGCCAAGCCCGGCGGTTATGATGCCGATCGTGGCGCCCAGGTGATCGCCGCTGCACGCGCCTTCCTCGACGATGCGGTGCCGCTCGCCAGCGGGTCGTGGAGCGACTGGACCGGCGGCCTGCCCGATCTCAAGGCGGGGGCCGAGATCGTCGGCCATCGCGGCGCCAAGGACGCGCCATCGGGTATCCTGATCCGCCATAACGGCCTGCACATCGAACTGGTGATCGATGCCGCGCACCCGATCGGCAAGACCGATCCGGCTGGTCTGGCGGACGTGATCCTCGAAGCCGCGCTCACCACGATCGTCGATCTCGAGGATTCGGTCGCGGCGGTGGATGCGGAGGACAAGGTCGCCGCCTACACCAACTGGCTCGGCCTGATGAAGGGCGATCTGGAGGCGAGCTTCGCCAAGGGCGGGAAGACCATGACCCGCGCGCTCGAACCCGATCGCGACTGGACCGCGCCTGACGGTGCCGCCTTCGCGCTGCCGGGGCGTAGCGTGATGCTCGTGCGCAATGTCGGCCACCTGATGACGACGCCCGCCGTTCTTCTCTCGGACGGCACCGAGGCGCCCGAAGGCATTCTCGACGGTATCGTCACCAGCCTCATCGCGATCCACGATCTGAAGAAGCAGGGCCGTTTCACCAACAGCCGCGCCGGTTCGGTTTATATCGTGAAACCCAAGATGCACGGGCCGGAAGAAGCCGCCTTCGCCAACCGCCTGTTCGACG
Organism: Sphingomonas crocodyli; assembly: GCF_004005865.1. NCBI lineage: Bacteria > Pseudomonadati > Pseudomonadota > Alphaproteobacteria > Sphingomonadales > Sphingomonadaceae > Sphingomonas > Sphingomonas crocodyli. Next base: position 2,616,909 of record NZ_SACN01000001.1, on the reverse strand, counting down.
CGGTCGAGGATCTGCTCGGCCTCGCGCGCCACACGCTCAAGATCGGCGTGATGGATGAGGAGCGCCGCACCTCGGCCAATCTCGCCGCCTGTATCGAGGCGGTGAAGGGCCGCATCATCTTCATCAACACCGGCTTCCTCGATCGTACCGGGGACGAGATGCACACGTCGATGCAGGCCGGCCCGATGATCCCGAAGGCCGAGATGAAGACGAGCGCCTGGATCCAGTCCTACGAAGCGCGCAACGTCGCGATCGGCCTCGCCTGCGGGCTTTCGGGCAAGGCGCAGATCGGCAAGGGCATGTGGGCGATGCCCGATCGCATGGCCGACATGCTCGATCAAAAGATCGGCCATCCGAAGACCGGCGCCAACACCGCCTGGGTGCCGTCGCCGACCGCCGCGACCCTGCACGCGACCCACTATCACAAGCTCGACGTGTTCGCCCGGCAGAAGGAGGTCGCGGCCGCGCCGACCCCAGCGCTCGATGCGCTGCTGACCGTCCCGCTCGCCGAACCCGGCCGCAACTGGACCGCCGAGGAAGTGACGCGCGAGCTCGACAACAATGCGCAGGGGATCCTTGGCTATGTCGTGCGCTGGATCGATGCGGGCGTCGGTTGCTCGAAGGTTCCCGACATCAACGATGTCGGCCTGATGGAGGACCGCGCGACCCTGCGCATCTCGTCACAGCATATGGCCAACTGGCTGCTCCACGGCGTCTGCACGGGCGAACAGGTCGATGCCGCGCTCCGCCGCATGGCGGTGAAGGTCGACGCGCAAAATGCAGGCGATGCGGATTACGAGCCGATGGCGCCCGCCTATGACGGCATCGCCTTCAAGGCCGCCCGCGCGCTCGTCTTCGAAGGCGTGGAGCAGCCCAACGGCTATACCGAGCCGCTGCTCCACAAGTTCCGGCAGTTGAAGAAGGCCCAGTAACCCGTCGCCCCAGCGAAGGCTGGGGCCTATCTCTCTGCCGTCAGGCGGTGCCGTTTGAGACGAGGGAAATAGGCTCCAGCCTCCGCTGGAGCGACGGTCAGGAAAGCCGCGCCCCCATCAGCAGGCGGTTCACGAAGTCGAGCTTCGCCGTGATCGCCTCGCTGATGTGGAACGGGTACAGGTCCGGTTGCCCCATCGCGCGGTTGATCGCGTTCTCCGCAAAGGCGAAGGGGCGCCATTCGTTCACCAGCGTCAGCGTGTCGGCCGTATAGGGATCGAAGTCGATCGACGGCTGCACGTCCTCGCCCGGCCAGTTCATCAGGCGCATCCCGAACCCGCCGATCGTCGCCAGCGCATCCTTGATGTGGAGCAGGTGTGCGAAGGTTTCGGCGAAATCCTCCCACGGATGCATCGTGGCATAGGCGCTGACATAATCGGTGGTCCAACCGCCGCCCGCACCGCCATAATGCTTCTCGCGCGCTTCGTCGTAGCTCATCGTGTCGTCGCCGAAGACCGCGCGGCACGCGGCAAGCTGTTCGGGATCGTTCTGCACGAGCCGCGCCCAGTAATAATGACCGATCTCGTGCCGGAAATGGCCGAGCAGGGTGCGGTACGGTTCGCCCAGCCGATTGCGCATCGCCTCGCGCTTGGCATCGTCGGCTTCCATGACGTTCAGCGTAATCAGTCCGGCCTCATGCCCCGTCGTGATCTGGATATTGCCGCTCTCCTCGCCGACCGGATCGTAGAGGAAGTCGAAGGCGAGACCGAACGTGCCGTTCTCCGCCGCCTCGATCATCGTCTCGCACGGCAGGCGCAGCGCGATGATCTCCTGGATCAACCGGCGCTTGGCGGCTTCGATCTTGCCCCAGCGTTCGGGCACCTGCGGCCCGCTCAGGTCGGGGATTGTGCTGTTGTATCGACATGCGCGGCAGAAGGGCGTGCTGTCTGTGGTCGATACCAGCCAGTTGCAGATCTCATATTCGTTGTTGTTCGCGCACACGACCACGTCGTGCGCCTCGCCCTGCGCATCGCGCCATGTGGTCGCATTGTCGCCCAGGAACAGGAAGGCATCGGCGGCGGGATCATAGCCCAATGTGAAGGCGCAGGATGGGCACACGCGCGCTTCGAAATGCAGGAGTCGTGAGCAGTTCGGGCACTGATAGGGCGCCATTGGTGGTCAACTCGCTTGTGGTTGGAGGATTTCGGTCGCAAAACGCGGACAGGGCAGGGCGGTTGCGGCCGTTCGCCACCATTTTTTCACTTGCGCTATGGCAAGCCGATGCACATCTGATCTGTTGCAAATTTGCAACAGGGTGCGTTCACGGGATGACGACGGACACGATGGCTGATCTCTATTCGAAGCTGGGCATCAAGCGCGGGGCGGACGAGGCCGAGATCAAGAAGGCCTATCGCAAGCTCGCCAAGGAGCTTCACCCCGATCGCAACAAGGACAATCCCAAGGCGACCGAGAAGTTTGCCGAGGTGACGCAGGCCTATGATCTGCTGTCCGATCGCGACAAGCGCGCCCAATATGATCGCGGCGAGATTGACGAACAGGGCAATCCGCGCGGCCCCTTCGGCTTTGGCGGGCGCGGCGGTGGCGGCGGTTTCCACCCCGGCGGCGGCCCCGGCGGCGCGGCAGGCTTCGATTTCAGCGAGGGCGGCGCCGATTTCGGCGATATCTTCGAAAGCATCTTCGGTGGCCAGCGTGGCGGTGGCGGCGCGCGCGGCGGTCCGCGTCCGGGTGGTTTCGGCGGATTCGGGACGCAGGGCGGTGGCCGCCCGATCCGTGGCGCCGACGTTACCTATCGCCTCGCTGTCCCGTTCGAGGATGCCGCCGCGCTCAAGGCGCAGCGCGTGACCTTGTCCAGCGGCAAGACGATCGACGTGAAACTGCCCAACGGAGTCGAAAGCGGCACGCAGATGCGTCTGGCGGGGCAGGGCGATGCCGGCCCCGCGGGCAATGGCGACGCGATCGTCACGATCGACATCCGCCCGCATCGCTTCTTCAAGCGCGACGAGGACGATGTGCGCCTCGATCTGCCCGTCGGAATCGACGAAGCCGTTCTGGGCGCGAAAGTGAAGGTGCCGACGGTCGATGGCGCGGTGATGCTGTCGATCCCGCCGAACACCAGTTCGGGCAAGACTTTGCGCCTGAAGGGCAAGGGTTTCCACCGCAAGGACGGCTCGCGCGGCGATCAGCTGGTCACGCTGATGATCGATGTTCCCGCCGACGATGCGGAGCTGAAAACCTTCGTTGAGGGCTGGGCCGCGAAGGAAGGGCGCAACCCTCGGGCCAATCTCGGCGTTTGACCTCGACATCGGGGCTGACAGGGACGAAAGCTTGCTGAACGAAACACCGGAAGCGCGCAGCAAGCGCCCCCTCGAACGACATCTCGTCGAAATGCGGCCGGGCGGGCGGCTCTATACGGTCTTCAAGCGCGCCGCGATCGGCGTGTTCAACGAAGGCTTCATCCACGCGGGCAATATCGCCTATCTGGCGATCCTGACGATGTTCCCCTTCTTCATCGTCATGGCCGCGCTGGCGCAATTGCTGGGGCGGCAGCCCGACGTGCAGCAGGCGTTGCACGGCTTCCTCGCCACTTTGCCGCCCTCGGTATCCGAACTGGTGTCGGATCCGATTTCGGAAGTGCTCAAGGCGTCCAATGGCGGCGCGGTTTTGTGGTTCGGTGGTATCGTCGGCCTGTGGACGGTCGGCGGGTTTATCGAAACGATCCGCGACATCCTCTACCGCGCCTATGGCGTGAAGCCGACGCGCAGCTTCCTGCAATATCGCGCCGGATCGATCCTGATCATCCTCGTCTCGGTCGTCCTCGCCATGTCGGCGTTCAGCGCGCAACTGGCGTTGACCGGCGTGGAACAGTTCGTCTGGCGCATCCTGCCCTTTTCGGATCGGTTCCAGCCGTTGATCAGCCTGTCGCGCATCGCGCCGCTGATCATGCTGATCGTCGCGCTCTACGGCCTGTTCATGTCGCTGACCCCGGCCAAATATCGCATGTCGGCCAGCCCCAAATGGCCCGGCGCGATGTTCACGGCGGTGTGGTGGATTGCGGTCACCCTGCTTTTGCCTGTGTTCCTCGGCATGATGGGCGGCTATGGGCGAACCTATGGCAGCCTCGCGGGGGTAATCGTGACGCTGTTGTTTTTCTGGCTGGTGGGCCTGGGCCTTGTTTTCGGCGCTCACCTGAACGCGGCTCTAGCCGAAGGGGCAGAACCTTCGGTAAAGGGACCGCCGGGGACCGAATAAGGGAGGAAACGTGTCCGGCCTGATGCAGGGAAAACGCGGGCTCATCATGGGCCTCGCCAATGACAAGTCGCTCGCCTGGGGTATCGCCCAGGCTTTGAGCGCGCAGGGTGCTGAACTGGCCTTCTCCTATCAGGGCGAAGCCCTGCTGAAGCGCGTGAAGCCGCTGGCGGAGCAACTGGGTTCCGACACGTTAATCGATTGCGATGTCGCTGACATGGCGGCGCTCGACACCGCGTTTGAAACGCTGGCGGCGAAGTGGCCGACGATCGACTTCGTCGTCCACGCGATCGGCTTTTCGGACAAGAACGAGCTGCGCGGGCAATATGTCGACACTAGCCTCGACAACTTCCTGATGACGATGAACATCTCGGCCTACAGCTTCGTCGCGGTTACGAAGCGGGCGCGCGCGATGATGCCGAACGGCGGGGCGATCCTGACGCTCAGCTATTATGGTGCCGAAAAGGTCGTGCCGCATTACAACGTCATGGGCGTTGCAAAGGCCGCGCTGGAAACCAGCGTCAAATATCTGGCGATGGACCTTGGCCCGGAAAACATCCGCGTCAACGCGATCTCGGCCGGTCCGATCAAGACGCTGGCGGCTTCGGGCATCGGTGACTTCCGCTACATCCTGAAGTGGAACGAACTGAACTCGCCCCTGCGTCGCAACGTGACGATCGACGATGTCGGCGGCGCGGGCCTCTACCTCCTCTCCGATCTGGCGAGCGGCGTGACCGGCGAAATCCACCACGTCGACGCCGGCTACAACGTCATCGGCATGAAGGCCGAAGACGCGCCGGATATTGCGCTGGCCTGAGCGGTTGAAGAAGCCCGAGGATTTTCGGAACGGCATAGTTCGGCCGATTGCTAGGTCAGTCTTTATCGTCGGATCATTATTCCTTGTGGCTCTTTTCGTCACTCTTAGGACAGGTGAAGGCAATTGGTTCTTCGGGATCATGCTGGGTGGCTGTGTAGTGCTAACGGTCGCGGATCGCTGGATTCGACCCAATAAGGCGAATGAGAACGCTGCTCTTCGACGCTGGTTTGGAATAGAAGATTGAACTGCTGCATTAGTCTTTCCCCTCCCTCTCCCCGCACGGAGAGGGGTGAATGAGTGAGACGATCACCGTTCGTCCCGCGCGCGGCGAGGATGTCGCCGCGATCGACGGGCTGTTCCTGCGTACCTTCCCCGAGCCTGCGGAGGCGCATCTGGTGCGCGATCTGTGCATCGACGGGGATATAGTGCTCATGCTGGTCGCGACCGAGGATGACGGCACCGTCGTCGGATCGATCGCGTTCAGCCGCATGGCCGTGGAGGTCAATGGCAAGTCGGTGCCCTCGGTCGCACTCGCGCCCGTCGCGGTCGATCGCGACTATCGCAAGCAGGGCATTGCCGAAGCGCTGATCCAGGCGGGGCTCGAGCGGCTGGAGCAGGAGGGTGTGGTTCTCTGCTTTGTGCTGGGGGAGCCGGACTATTATGGTCGTTTCGGCTTCGCGGCGGATGTGGCCTCGGGCTTCGAAAGCCCCTATGCGGGCGACTATTTCATGGCGACGCCGCTACAGGGCGGCCTGATCCCCTGCGGCGTTAGGGGCCGGGCCGATCATGCGCCGGCCTTCGCGCGATTGGGGCAAAGCGAGTGAGCTTCAACAGTTTCGGCCGCGTCTTCCGTTTCACGACCTGGGGCGAATCCCACGGGCCGGCGATCGGCGCGGTCGTCGACGGTTGCCCGCCCGGCCTGACTTTGAGCGAAGCCGACATCCAGCCCTGGCTCGACAAGCGCCGCCCCGGCACCTCGCGCTTCACCACGCAGCGGCAGGAACCCGATCAGGTCCGCATCCTTTCCGGCGTGTTCGAAGGGCGCACCACCGGCACCCCGATCAGCCTGATGATCGAGAATGTCGACCAGCGATCGAAGGACTATTCCGAAGTCGCGCTCGCCTATCGTCCCGGCCATGCCGATTACGCTTACGACGCCAAATATGGCTTCCGCGATTATCGCGGCGGCGGGCGCTCGTCGGCGCGCGAGACGGCTTCGCGCGTGGCAGCGGGCGCGGTCGCGCGGCTGGCGATCCCCGAAGTCCGCATCCGCGCCTACCTTGTCGAACTCGGCGGCGACGCGATCGATCGGGCGGCGTTCGATGATGCCGCGATCGACGAAAATCCCTTCTTCTGCCCCGACCGCGCCGCCGCAGCCCGCTGGGAGGTGATCGTCGACGATGCCCGCAAGGCCGGTTCGTCGGTCGGCGCAGTCGTCGAATGCGTTGCGGAGGGCGTTCCCGCCGGCTGGGGCGCGCCGCTTTATGCCAAGCTCGACAGCGAACTGGCGGCGGCGATGATGAGCATCAACGCGGTCAAGGGCGTCGAGATCGGCGACGGCTTCGCAGCCGCGCGCCTGACCGGCGAGACCAACGCCGATCCCATGCGCCCCGGCAACGATGGCAAGCCCGTCTTCCTCGCCAACCATGCGGGCGGCATCGCTGGCGGCATCGCCACCGGCCAGCCGATCGTCCTGCGCGTCGCGCTCAAGCCCACCTCGTCGATCCTCACCCATGTCGAGACGATCGATCGCGAAGGCCATGCCGCCGAAATCCGCACCAAGGGCCGCCATGATCCGTGCGTCGGCATCCGCGCCGCGCCGGTGGTGGAGGCGATGATGGCGCTGGTGCTGGCGGACCAGAAACTGCTTCACCGCGCGCAGATCGGCTGATGGTGGAAGACCGGATCGCCCGCCGCATCACTGTCATCGGCAAGGTGCAGGGCGTCTGGTTCCGAGCCTGGACGATCGAGCAGGCGACCGCGATCGGCGGCATCGACGGCTGGGTCCGCAACCGCATGGACGGCAGCGTCGAGGCGCTCGCCGCCGGTCCCGCCGACAAGGTCGAGGCGCTGATCGCGAAGCTGCACGAAGGCTCGCCCGCCTCACGCGTCGATCGGGTCGAGGTTGAAGATACGCCGGGCATTGTGGGGCCGGGGTTCGTTCAGAAGCCTACCGTCTGACGTCAGGGGCGGATGTCGATTGGCGTGCCGATCGGGACGAGTTGCCAAACGCGGTCCATCTCGCGGTCGCTGACTGCGACACATCCATCGGTCCAGTTCCAGCCGAGGCGACTGAACGGAGAGAAGTTCGGTTGCCCGTGGATCATGACATCTCCACCCGGCGATCGCCCGTTGCGCGCGGCAAAGGCGCGATCGCGCGTATTGGGATAGGAAATGCGTAGCGCCCGATGATAGCGGCTGTCCGCTTTGCGCTCGCTCACATAATAGCGGCCCTCGGGCGTCCGCTCGTCGCCTTCGAAGTGTTTGTGTCCGACGGGTTCCGCACCCATGCGGATATTTCTGATCTGAAGAATCGACACGCCTCGGCGAAACAGCGTCAGCGTGCGGTCGCTTTTGTCGATCAGGATCTTGTCGGCGGTAAGCGGCCCGGCTGCGACCAGGCCGAGCGACAGCGTTGCCGCCATCGCTCGGAATAGCCGGTTCACGGTCGGATCAATCCGCGAACGGATCGCGCACCAGGATCGTGTCCTCGCGCTCGGGGCTGGTCGAGACCAGCGCCACCGGGCACTGGATCAGTTCCTCGACGCGGCGGATATATTTGATCGCCTGGGCCGGAAGCTCGGCCCAGCTGCGCGCGCCGAAGGTCGATTCGCTCCAGCCTTCGATCGTCTCGTAAATCGGCTCGACCTTCGCCTGATCCTGCGGGTGCGGGGGCAGATAATCGAACACCTGGTCGCCGATGCGATAGCCGGTACAGATCTTGATCTCGTCGAAGCCGTCGAGCACGTCGAGCTTGGTCAGCGCCACGCCGGTGATCCCCGAAACCGCGGCCGACTGGCGCACCAGCACCGCGTCGAACCAGCCGCAGCGGCGCTTGCGGCCGGTGACGGTGCCGAACTCATGCCCGCGCTCGCCCAGACGCTGTCCGGTCTCGTCCTCCAGTTCGGACGGGAAGGGGCCGGATCCGACGCGCGTCGTGTACGCTTTCACGATCCCCAGCACGAAGCCGGCGGCCGACGGGCCAAGGCCCGACCCGCTCGATGCTGTGCCCGCAATCGTGTTGGACGAGGTGACGAACGGATAGGTGCCGTGATCGACGTCGAGCAGCACGCCCTGCGCGCCTTCGAACAGGATGCGGCGCCCGCGCTTGCGCGCTTCGTTCAGCGTCAGCCAGACGGGCTTGGCATAAGGCAGGATCACATCGGCGATCTCGGCCAGTTCGGCCTTCAGCGCCTCGCGATCGACCGGCGGTTCGCCGAAGCCCGCCCGCAGCGCATCATGGTGCGCGCACAGCCGGTCGAGCTGCATGTCGAGATCGTCGAGGTGCGCCAGATCGCAGATGCGGATCGCGCGGCGGCCGACCTTGTCTTCATAGGCAGGGCCGATGCCGCGGCGGGTCGTGCCGATCTTGCCCGCGCCCGACGCATCTTCGCGCAGGCCATCCAGATCGCGGTGGATCGGCAGGATCAACGGGCAGGTTTCGGCGATGTGGAGGTTCTCGGGGGTGATCTCGACGCCCTGACCCTTCAGCTTGGCGACCTCATCGCGGAAGTGCCACGGATCGAACACCACGCCGTTGCCGATGACGCTCAGCGTGCCGCGCACGATGCCCGACGGCAGCAGGCTCAGCTTGTACGTCTTGCCCGACACGACGAGCGTGTGGCCGGCATTGTGCCCGCCCTGGAATCGCACGACGACATCGGCGCGCTCGGCCAACCAGTCGACGATCTTGCCCTTGCCCTCGTCGCCCCACTGGGCGCCGATCACGGTCACATTGGCCATTGGATACGATTCTCCGCCTGCCACGGGGATCCGGGCGCCCTTCGACAGGACTCGGCGGCCGGATTTGATCGGTTCGGGCTATCGCCCGTTTGCGGCGCTCCCCTGCCTTCTGGCGGGGAGCAGGTCAAGTCAGATCGGGCGGATCCCTCCGTCGATCAGGCGATGCGTGCAGCCAAGCGCGGCCGCGTCGTCGGCGTCTGAAAGCGCCGCGATCGTCGTCCAGTCCTCGGCGCGCAGCGCGGCGCCGGCGGCGGGATCGGTGCCCAGCGGCAGGAACACGGTCTTGCGTTCGACGACGCCCAGCCCGTTATCGACCAGCGGATCGATATAGAGCGAGAAGCCGATCGCCTTTTCTTCCGAGCCATCGGCATGAAGGATCGTGTAGCTGCCACCACGCCCGATCTCGCCCGAAAGCCCCGCGCCGAACAGCGAGAAGCCGATCCATGTCTGATATTCGAAGCCGTGCCGCTCGGTCGGGTCGAGCGTCAGTGTGACGTCGTTGCCGATCGCCTCGCGGATCGCCTCGATCGCGGTGATGCGGTGGCCCAGCGCCTGGCCGGCGGGGATCGCGCGCAGCGCGGAGAGCGCGGAATCGATCGGTCCGGCGGCCGCGACGAAGGGCAGGTAGGCCTCCGCGCCCAGCGCCTTCAATCCGCCCGCATCCTTGGCATCGAGCCGCGCGCGCACCGCATCGACCTTGTCGGCCGGGATCGGCAGCACGTCGGCGGCCAGCGCCTCGACCAGATCGGGCAGCGTCAGATCGACGGTGATATCGGTCACGCCCGCGACCTTGAGCGCCTCGATCGCGACGCGCAGCACCTCGATCACGGCGGCAAGGCTGTCGGTGCCGATCAGTTCGGCGCCCGCCTGCGTCAGTTCGCGTTCGGGGCGCAACTGGGTCGCGCGTAGCTTGAGCACCGGCCCGCCATAGGCAAGGCGCAAGGGGCGGGGGCGGTGGCCCATGCGGGTCGCCGCGATCCGGCCGACCTGCGCGGTGATGTCGGGGCGCAGCGCCAGCGTCCGCTGCGACACCGGATCGACGAAGCGCAGCAGATCCTGCGCCCGCGCCGATTTGAGCCGCCCGACCAGCCCTTCCTCGAATTCGGCCAGCGGCGGCGAAACCCGCGCATAGCCATGCCGCCCGATCGCAACGATCACCCGATGCAACAACCGCGACCCCGCCTCCGCCTGCGGCGGCAGGCGATCACGCAATCCTTCGGGCAATAGTCCAGGGGCGATGCTCATGGGGTGAGGCTCATAGCGGTGTGGGTGTCAGGTTCAAGCCGTCGCACCAGCGAAGGCTGGTGCCTATTTCTGTTCCGTCGCAAAGTGCCGCTTGTGAAGGGCGGCTACGTTTACATCATGACCAATCAAACGCAGGGCACGCTCTACATCGGGGTGACCGGAAACCTTGCGGCGCGGGTTCATGCGCACCGAACCGGAACGGGCTCCGATTTCTGCCGGGAGCATGGCCTGACCCGGCTGGTTTATACCGAACCTTATGATCGGATCGAAGATGCCATCGCGCGCGAAAAATCGCTCAAGGCATGGAAACGATCGTGGAAGCTCAACCTGATCGAAAAGGCCAATCCGGGCTGGACCGACCTGTTCGACGTCATCCTCTAACTCGTCGCCCCAGCGAAGGCTGGGGCCCATCTCTCTCTTCTCGAACGGTGTCGCCTGAGGCGAGAGACATAGGCACCAGCCTCCGCTGGTGCGACGGAGCTATTTAAAAACGGAGCGCCTTGGCGGTCTTCACGCCCGGCAGGCCGTAGATCTTCGGCTTGAGCGCGACGTCGACCGGCTGGTCGACCGACAGCAGCACCACGGCCTCGCCACCGGCGGCGCGGCGGCCGAGGTGGAAGGTGCCGATGTTGACGCCCGCTTCGCCCAAAGTCGTGCCGAGACGACCGATGAAGCCCGGCGCGTCTTCATTGACGATGTAGAGCATGTTGCCGTCCAGATCGGCCTCGACCTTGATGCCGAAGATCTCGACGAGGCGCGGCTGCGCGTTCGCGAACAGGGTGCCCGCGACCGACTTCTGGCCCGCCGCGGTCTTCACCGTCACGCGCACCAGCGTCGAATAATCGCCCTCGCGGTCGTGGCGCACTTCGCGCACGTCCAGCCCGCGCTCCTTGGCGAGGTGCGGCGCGTTGACCATGTTCACCGTGTCCGAATAGACGCGCATCAGACCGGCCAGCACCGCGCCGGTGATCGGCTTGATGTTCAGTTCGGCCGCAGCACCTTCGACCTCGATCGAGACGGCCTGCACCGCATCGCCCTCAAGCTGGCCGACCAGCGCGCCGAGATGCTCGGCCAGCGCCATGTACGGTTTCAGCTTCGGCGCTTCCTCGGCCGACAGGCTGGGCATGTTGAGCGCGTTGGTGACGCCGCCATTGACGAGGAAGTCGGCCATCTGCTCGGCGACCTGGATCGCGACATTGACCTGCGCTTCGTTGGTCGACGCGCCCAGATGCGGGGTGGAGATGAAGCCCGGCGTGCCGAACAAAGGCGATTCCTTCGCCGGCTCCTCGACGAACACGTCGAGCGCCGCACCCGCGACATGGCCGCTGTCGAGCGCTTCCTTGAGTGCCGCTTCGTCGATCAGGCCGCCGCGCGCGCAATTGATGATGCGCACGCCCTTCTTGGTCTTCGCGAGGTTTTCCTTCGACAGGATGTTGCGCGTGGAATCGGTCAGCGGCGTGTGCAGCGTGATGAAGTCGGCCCGCGCCAGCAGTTCCTCCAGCGTCGCCTTCTCGACGCCCATTTCGATCGCGCGCTCCGGGGTCAGGAACGGATCGAACGCGACGACCTTCATCTTGAGGCCCAGCGCGCGATCTGCGACGATCGAACCGATATTGCCCGCGCCGATCAGGCCGAGGGTCTTGTTGGTGACCTCGACGCCCATGAAGCGGTTCTTTTCCCACTTGCCGGCCTGGGTCGACTTGTCGGCCTCCGGCAGATCGCGGGCGAGCGCGAACATCAGGGCGATCGCATGTTCGGCGGTGGTGATCGAATTGCCGAACGGCGTGTTCATCACGACGACGCCGGCGGCCGATGCGGCGGGGATGTCGACATTGTCGACGCCGATGCCCGCGCGGCCGACCACCTTCAGGTTGGTCGCGGCGGCCAGCACTTCCTTGGTCACCTTGGTCGAGCTGCGGATGGCGAGACCATCATATTGGCCGATCATCGCGATCAATTCGTCCTTGGTCTTGCCGGTGATCTCGTCGACCTCGACCCCGCGATTGCGGAAGATCTGGGCGGCGAGGGGATCCATCTTGTCGGAAATCAGAACCTTGGGCATCGGAGTCTGTCCTTCATATTGCCGTCACCCCCGCGAAGGCGGGGGCCTATCCAAGGTCATCACATGTGACTGCACTGGATGGGTGCCCGCCTTCGCGGGCATGACGTGGAGTGTGTGGGGAGCTTAGCCGCGCGTCTGCGCCCAGGCCCAGTCGAGCCAGGGGCCGAGCTTTTCGACATCGGCGGTGTCGACGGTCGCGCCGCACCAGATGCGAAGGCCCGGAGGCGCGTCGCGATAGCCCGCGACGTCATAGGCCGCCTCTTCGACCTCGAGCGCGCCCGCGATCTTCTTGACGAGCGCAAGCTGCGCTTCCTCGTCCAGACCGGTGACGGCGTCGGGTGCGAACTTCAGGCAGACCGAGGTGTTCGATCGCGAGACCGGATCGGTCGCGAGATGATCGATCCACGGCGTCGCCTGCACCCACGCGTCGAGTGCCGCCGCATTGGCGTCGGCACGCGCGATCAGGGCCTTCAGACCGCCGATCTGCTTGGCCCATTCCAGGCTGTAGATATAATCCTCGACCGCCAGCATCGACGGCGTGTTGATCGTCTCGCCCTTGAAGATGCCTTCGATCAGCTTGCCGCCCTTCGTCATGCGGAAGATCTTCGGCAGCGGCCAGGCGGGGCTGTAGCTCTCAAGGCGTTCCACGGCGCGCGGGCCGAGGATCAGGATACCGTGCGCGCCTTCGCCGCCCAGCACCTTCTGCCAGCTGAACGTGACGACATCGAGCTTGTCCCACGGCATGTCCATCGCGAAGCAGGCCGAGGTCGCGTCGGCGATGGTCAGGCCTTCGCGATCGTCCTTGATCCAGTCGCCATTGGGCACGCGCACGCCCGAGGTCGTGCCGTTCCAGGTGAAGACGATATCGGTCGACTGATCGAGCGCGGCGAGATCGGGCAGCTCGCCATAGGGCGCCTTGACCACGTCGGCTTCGATCTTGAGCTGCTTGACGACGTCCGTCACCCAGCCTTCACCGAAGCTTTCCCACGCGACCATCGTCGCCTTGCGGGCGCCCAGCAGGCTCCACAGCGCCATTTCGACCGCGCCGGTATCCGAACCCGGCACGATGCCGATGCGGTGCGTCGCGGGAATGCCCAGGATTTCGCGGGTCAGGTCGATCGCATGGACGATCCGCGCCTTGCCGAGCTTCGAACGATGCGAGCGGCCGAGCGAACCGAGAGCGAGTTTTTCGGGATCCCAGCCGGGCGGCTTCGCGCACGGGCCAGACGAGAAATGGGGACGTGCCGGCTTGATGGCCGGGCGAACAACTTCAGTCATTTAAGACTCTCCTCACAGAGAGCACGCGCGGCGTTGGGACCGCGTGGCCCGTCGGCGCTTCTAGAGATGTGTTGCGCCCAGTCAACGGATTCGGCGGCATAATTTCAAAAACTTGCCCCTCTGCCCACTCGTGATTGCGAGGAGCCGTCCTTCGATACGCCACTTCGACAGGCTCAGTGGCTACTCAGGATGAGCGGGTGGTTTTTATCCGCTCATCCTGAGCAGGGCTGAGCGAAGTCGAAGCCCGTCCGTCGAAGGACGCTCGCCATGACGAAGAAGGCGAGGGGCGCACATGAACCTCGCACAACGAGGGGTTCAGGCCCGCTTCCGGTCGATTCGGATAGAATCGACGCTTCATCCGTTATCGCGCCGCAAAGGATTTCAGTGGCGTGCGTTCAAAACCAAAAGTGGAGAAGGAAGGATGACCATGAAGAAGATTTTTATCGGTAGCGCGCTGGCCGCGCTCGTCGCGGCGGCGCCGGCTTCGGCGCAGCTTTTGGGCGGTGCCGGTGGCGCCACGGGCGCGATCGGTGGTGCCGTGGGCGGCGTGACCGGATCGGCCGCCGGCGCCGGCACGCTCGGCAGCACAGTCGATCAGAGTGCGGCGACCGTCGGTGGCAGCGTCACCGGCAATGGTTCGGCCAGCGCCAATCCCCGCAGCGGCTCGGTCGCGGCCAATGGCGCCACCGGCGTCGGCAGCACTGTCGGCAATACGACCGCGGGCGTGACCGGCAGCGGCAGCCTCACGGCGCAGGCGGCGGGCACCGATGCGGTGCGTGACACGACGCAGAGCGCGGCCAATACCGCAAGCAACGCGACCCAGAGCACGGTGAACGCGGCGGCGGATACGACCCGCAGCACCACGGCCACCGCGCGTCAGGCGGCGAAGGAAAGCCGCGAGGCCGCGAAACAGGCCGCCCGCGAGTCGCGCGAAACCACGCGCCAAGCGGCGCGTGACGCAAAGGACACCGCCAAAACCGCGACCGACGCGGCCCCCGCGGTGAGCGGCGCGGCGTCGACCTCGACCACCACCGACGTCGAGACGACCCCGCCCCCGGGCAACTAATCCCTTTTAGGGATAGGAGAGGCGGTCCCCGGAGCGATCCGGGGGCCGTTTTTCATGTCTCCTCTCCCCACCTCGTCATTGCGAGGAGCCGAAGGCGACGCGGCAATCCAGGCCCGCATCGGAGTTGGTCGCGACCATCTCCAGTTCGGGCCTGGATTGCTTCGCTCCGCTCGCAATGACGAGGTGGGAAGAGGACGAGGCATTTGACCCGAGAGTCGACGACCGCCACTATCCCCCCAATGCCCGTCCGCGCCTGCGTCCTCATCCTCTGTCTGATCCTCGCCGCCTGCGTCGGCCCGTCGCGCAAGCCCGCGCGGTCGCGCTGGACCCCACCGGTCGAAACGCCCGAGCGTTTCCGCGCCTGCGTCGCCGCGATGCGCGCCGAAGGATCGCAGGTCGATGCGCTGCCCGATCGCCGTTTCGACAATGGCTGTTCGGCCACCTCGTCGGTGAAGCTGGTCGCGATTGGCATTCCCGTCACCAATCTGGGCGCAGTGAAGTGCGGCCTCGCGCTCCCCTTCGCGCGCTGGGTGCGCAACGATGTGCAGGGGCAGGCGGCACGCTGGCTGGGCGGTTACGTCACCAAGATCGAAAGTTTCGGCAGTTTCGCCTGCCGCCCGGTCAACAATCAGGCGGGTAATCGCCTGTCCGAACATGGCCGCGCCAACGCGATCGACATCGCCGCCTTCGTTTTGAAGGACGGGCGTCGCATCACCGTCAAGCAAGGGTGGAATGGTGGCGACGAACGGGTGCGGGGCTTCCTGCGTTCGCTCCACAAGGCGGCATGCGGCCGTTTCGCGGTGGTGCTGGGGCCGGACGCCAATGCGCTCCACGCCGACCATTTTCATTTCGACATGGGCAACGGCCCCTATTGCCGTTAGAAACGCCCGTTTTTCCTAGGACCGAAGATAGAGATGACCGACCGCAAGATCCCCAAGCGCATCTTCCCCCGCGCCAAGGAGGACGCCGCCGTCGCGAAGACCGCGACCCCGACGCCGCAGACCGTCGCCGACAGCTACAAGCTCGCCTTCCAGGACGAGGAATTCCTGCTGCGCGACGAACTCCGCCCGGTGCGCTTCCAGCTGGAGCTGATGAAGGTCGAAATGGCGCTCGACGAGGCGAAGATCGGATCGACCTTCGTCATGTACGGCTCCGCCCGCATTCCCGAGCGCGAGAAGGCCGAAGCCCTGCTCGCCGCCGCGACGACGGACAAGCAGCGCGTGATCGCCGAACGCCTGGTCGCCAAGTCGAAATATTATGACGAGGCGCGCAAGCTCGCGCAGATCTCCAGCCAGTATCCGACCGACGCCGACGGCACCCGCCAGCTCGTCGTCTGTTCGGGCGGTGGCCCGTCGATCATGGAGGCGGCCAACCGCGGTGCTGCCGATGTCGGCAAGGAATCGATCGGCCTCAACATCGTGCTGCCGTTCGAACAGACGCCGAACCCCTATGTCACGCCGACGCTCAGCTTCCACTTCCACTATTTCGCGCTGCGCAAGATGCACTTCCTGCTGCGCGCCCGCGCGGTCGCGGCGTTTCCGGGCGGCTTCGGCACGTTCGACGAACTGTTCGAGCTGCTGACCCTGATCCAGACGGGCAAGATGGCGCAGCTGCCGATCTTCCTGTTCGGCCGCGAGTTCTGGGAGCGCGTCGTGAACTTCGACGCCTTGGTCGAGGAAGGCGTCATTTCCGAACGCGACCTCAATCTGTTCCGCTTCGTCGAAACCGCCGAAGAGGCGTGGGAGAAGCTGGAGCAATATTACCGCACGTACGAGCGGACGCACCTGCATCGGTGAGGCACTGGGAGGGCGAACTGCCACTCTCCCCACTCGTCATTGCGAGGCGCCGAAGGCAACGAAGCAATCCACTCCGAACTGCGGAATGGATTGCTTCGCTACGCTCGCAATGACGAGTTAGAGTGAGACGGCCTCAGAGCACATACTTGCTCAGGTCCGTATTCCGCGCGACCTCGCTCAGCTGCCCGTTCACATAAGCGGCATCGACCGTCACCGTAGTGCCCTTGCGGTCCTCGGCTTCGAACGACACGTCCTCCAGCAGCTTCTCCATCACAGTCGAAAGCCGCCGCGCGCCGATATTCTCGATCTGGCCGTTCACCTCGGCGGCGACCTTGGCGATCGCCTTGATGCCGTCGTCGGTGAATTCGATCCCGACGCCCTCGGTGCTGATCAGCGCGCGATATTGCTCGGTCAGGCTCGCGCGCGTGTCCGAAAGGATGCGCACGAAATCCTCCTCGGTCAGCGCCTTCAATTCGACGCGGATCGGCAGGCGCCCCTGAAGCTCGGGCAACAGGTCGCTCGGCTTCGCGACGTGGAACGCGCCCGATGCGATGAACAGGATATGGTCGGTCTTGAGCGGCCCATATTTGGTCGCGACCGTCGTACCCTCGATCAGCGGCAGCAGATCGCGCTGCACGCCTTCACGCGACACGGACCCGCCGCGCACGTCGCTCACCGCGATCTTGTCGATCTCGTCGAGGAAGACGATCCCGTTCTGCTCGGCATCCTGCAGCGCGATCCGGCTGACCTCGTCCTGATCGAGCCGTTTGTCGGCCTCCTCGTCGACCAGCTTGGTCCAGGCCGCACGCACCGTCATCTTGCGGCGCTTGGTCTTGTTGCCGCCGAACGCCTTGCCCATCATGTCGCTCAGGTTGATCATGCCGACCTGCCCGTTCATGCCGGGCATCTCGAACGGCATGCCGCCCGAATCCTCGACCTCGATCTCGATTTCCTTGTCGTCCAGCTGATGCTCGTCGAACCGCTGGCGGAAGGAGAGGCGGGTCGCCTCGCTCGCATCCTTGCCGACCAGAGCGTCGAGCAGGCGCGCCATCGCAGCCTCCTCGGCCTTGTCCTTCACGGCGGCGCGGCGGCGCTCCTTTTCCAGGCGCACGGCTTCCTCGACGAGATCGCGGGCGATCTGCTCGACGTCGCGGCCGACATAGCCGACCTCGGTGAACTTGGTCGCCTCCACCTTCACGAACGGCGCGTCGGCGAGCTTCGCCAGACGGCGGCTGATCTCGGTCTTGCCGCACCCGGTCGGCCCGATCATCAGGATGTTCTTGGGCGTCACCTCGTCGCGGAGGTTCTCGGGCAACCTTTGGCGGCGCCAACGATTCCGCAGCGCCACCGCGACCGCGCGCTTGGCGTCGGCCTGTCCCACGATATGCGCGTCGAGCGCCGAGACGATGGCCTTGGGCGTGAGATTGTCGTTCATCTTGTATCCGGTTCCCAAAACCCGTTCGTGTCGAGCGAAGTCGAGACACATCTCGATCGCCAACGTGTCTCGACTACGCTCGACACGAACGGTGGTTGTTTAGTTCGAGCTATCCAAAGTCTCGATCGTCAGATTGTCGTTGGTGAAGACGCACAGGTCGGCAGCGATCTTCATCGCCTTGCGGGCCAGCGTCTCTGCATCGGATTCGTATTCGACCAGCGCCCGCGCCGCCGATAGCGCGAAGTTGCCGCCCGATCCGATCGACGCGACCCCACCGATCGGCTCCAGCACGTCGCCATTGCCGGTTAGGATCAACGTCACCTCCTTGTCGGCGACGATCATCATCGCCTCAAGGTTGCGGAGGTACTTGTCGGTCCGCCAGTCCTTCGCCAGCTCGACCGCCGCACGCAGCAGCTGGCCGTTATGCGCCTCCAGCTTGCGTTCGAGCCGTTCGAACAGGGTGAAGGCGTCGGCTGTCGCACCCGCGAAGCCGCCGATCACGCTGCCATCGCCCAGCTTGCGCACCTTGCGCGCATTGGGCTTCATCACCGTATTGCCCATCGAAACCTGTCCGTCGCCCACGACGACAACCTTGCCGCCCTTGCGCACCGAGAGGATCGTGGTGCCATGCCATTTGGGAAGTTCGCTCATATCGGTCCTGAATGCTTTGCAGAGGGCGATATGGGGAGGGCGTAACGATCGTTCAATCGCGCCCGCCATCCTCCCTTGCCGTCATCCCGGCGGAGGCCGGGATCTCAGGAGGCTCGTGCGGCCAACTCGTCCCTAGATGCTCGCCGAGATCCCGGCCTCCGCCGGGATGACGGGTTCACTTCCCCGCGAACATGAACGCCGCCGCGCCCACCATGCACGCAAACGCCCCCAGGTGCCGCAGCCCGATCGGCTCCTTCAGCACCAGCAGCGCAAACAATGCGAACACGACCAACGTCACGATCTCCTGCGTGATCTTCAGCTGCCCCGCGCTCCATCCCTGCAGATAGCCGATCCGGTTGGCGGGCACCGCGAAGCAATATTCGATGAAGGCGATCCCCCAACTCGCGACGATCACCACCCACAATCGCGCGTCAGTGAACTTCAGATGGCCGTACCAGGCGATCGTCATGAAGATGTTGGAGCATAAAAGGAGGAGGAGCGGGGTCATCGTCATGGCGCGCAAACTAGCCGCCTCTCACCGTCATTGCGAGAAGCCGTAGAAGCCAAAGCAATGACGAAGATCAGAGCGCCGAAATGGTGCCAAATGCGTATGGGAACGATTTCGTCCTGATGTTACACAAGTATGACGCAGTCGAATCAGGCTGCTTCACCCTTCGTCTTGGGGGAGACAGGGTAGGTGGAGGATCGGAACGGTCATATGATCGCCGATGACGGGTCGTTCTGGGCGACAAGGCGCAAAGTCGCGCCGCCCTCATGGCTGGTCGCAACGCCGACGATGATCGCGCCGCCGACGCCCCATGCCCTGATCGCACCCCCGCCGCCGCCTCCTATCCCGATGCCCGAACCGATCGTCGCCGGGCCGCCGCTCGAAACCGATTGGCTGCCGTCGCGCTCCTTCGGTGGATGCACTGGCTGGGTCTAAAATCGTTTCGGTGTCGATAGTTACGCCTATGTAATTGATCCGATTTGGGATCGATTGCGAAAATCGTGCGTTGTCGATTCCATGATAGGGCGGGCTGCTTTCGGATTATTGATGTTAATCGCCATCGTGGTGGGGCTGGGCAATTCGGCGTCGGTCGATGCCCGCAAGGCCAAGCGCCCTCCCGCGCACAGCGCCCGCGCCGATTCCAGCCCGATGGTCCGCATTCGCGGCGTGGCGGCGGATGGCGAAATGACCCCGCTCCAGTTTGCGCAGTGGCTCAAGCGTCAGCCGCCCGATCTGCTGACCGCAACGGGCATGCCTGGCCTGCGCCGTGTCTCGATGCGCACCGAATTGCTCAACCGCACCTCGGACGAGTTTCGGGAGGCCGATGCCGACGGCAATGGCCGCGTCTCGCCGGGCGAGATCGCCGATCTCCTCGCCTCACGCGCGGCGCGGATGAACCGGACGTAGCCCTCGCCGCATCGCCGCGCCGACCAGCGCGAAGCCCAGCAGCATCGTCAGCCACGTCGTCGGCTCGGGCGCGGCGGAGACTTGCCCGACCACCGATGTGATGTCGCCGGTGCCCGTCGCGCCATAAAGGCCCAGCACCCCGGTATAATTCACCCGGAAATCGTCGAGCGCGATCGATTCCATCGCATTGGCGAAGGTCAGCGCGAAGCTGCCCGTGCCCGTCTGCCCCATCGTCACGCTGCTATTGCCGACAAGCCCGCACGTGCCGAACGATGTCGGCGTGAAGCACAGGTCGCTGCCGATCAGCCCGGATAGCGGGTTGATGTAATTGGTCGCAAACGCGCCGGTCGACGTCACCGTCTGTACGGCCGCGCCCACCACGTCGAGCCCGAACGATCGCACTTGTGAGGCGACCGTGGAATCGTTGGTCAGCGCATAGGTGAAGTTATACGTCTTGCCCGCATTGCTCGCGCCAGCGAAGGTGAAGCGGCCCAGCGCGCCCAGATTGGGCTGGTTGATCAGCCCCAGTACCGCGCCGCCGAAATCGACCTCGAAACTCGTTCCCGCCTGCGCCTGGCTGATCACCAGCGCCGCCTCGCCCGGCACCGGCGCCAACGCCAGCCCGACCGCAATCGCCCACGAAGCACGCATCGCAACACACCCCGACAGTTTCGGAGATGGCAACGCGAACCCGCTGTGATGTTTCGTTTAAATCCGCGATCGGAGTCGATTCCGTCCAACCCCTCGCTCGTCCCGCTCCCTCGTCATTGCGAGGAGCCGTAGGCGACGCGGCAATCCAGGCCCGTATGTGAGTGGGTCGCGAGCCTCTCCAGTGCGGGCCTGGATTGCTTCGCTCCGCTCGCAATGACGAGCGGGTGAGGGATGTCAGATGGATCCGCTGGGGGTTCGGATCATTTAAGGCTGGTCGGGGCGACAGGATTCGAACCTGCGACCCCTTGACCCCCAGTCAAGTGCGCTACCAGGCTGCGCCACGCCCCGACCAAGGTGGCGGCCTCTAGAGGGGTGAATCGGTCTTGGCAAGCGCCCGGTTGCACCTGTCCCTGAGAACGTGATAGGCGGCGCGCCACTTTGAGGCCGCAGCGTTGCGGCTTTCGCTTATATCCCGGGACGCAAAAAACATGTTTTCGACCCCCGCTTATGCCGCCACGGGCGCTGCGCCCTCGGGCAGCGGCCTCGCGATGATCATGCAGTTCGCGCCGCTGATCTTCATCTTCGTGATCTTCTATTTCCTGCTCATCCGCCCGCAGCAGAAGCGCGCGGCCGATCATCGCAAGACGATCGAAGCGGTGAAGAAGGGCGATCTGGTCGTCACCGCCGGCGGCGTCCGCGGTAAGGTGACCAAGGTCGAAGACAATGAGGTCGAGGTCGAAATCGCGCCGAACGTGCGCGTGAAGATCGTCCGCGCGACCCTGTCGGACGTGACCCCGTCGGGTTCGTCCAAGCCCGCGAACGACTGATCGCGCGATGCTCGATTTCCCGCGCTGGAAGGTTCTGAGCATCGTCATCGCGCTGGCGATCGGCGTGCTGCTGGCGATTCCCAGCCTGATCCCCGAAGGTGACGCTGCCCGCTACGGCCTGGGCGGCATGCCGCGCATCAATCTGGGGCTCGATCTTTCGGGCGGCAGCCATCTGATGCTGGAGGCCGACACCGTCGATCTGGCGAAGAACAATGTCGCCCGCATGGAGGAGCAGGTTCGCGCCGAAATGCGCCGGGGCGACACCAAGATCGCGATCGGCGACATTTCGACCACCGGCGGCCGTCTCTCCTTCTTCGTGCGCGATGGCGCGCAGGTCGATGCGGCGGTGGAACGGCTGCGCACGCTCACCCAGCCTGCGGGCATGACCGGGCAGCGCGACTGGAACGTCGCGGTCGTCGATTCGACCCGCATCGTGCTGACGCCCACCGATTCCGGCCTCAAGGCCGCCACCAACAGCGCGATGGACGTCGCGACCGAGGTGGTTCGTAAGCGCATCGACGAACTGGGCACCAAGGAACCGACGATCATCCGCCAGGGCGCGGATCGCATCATCGTGCAGGTGCCGGGCCTTCAGGATCCCTCCGCGCTCAAGGCGCTGCTGGGCAAGACCGCGAAGCTCGAATTCAAGCTGGTCGATCAATCGGCTTCGCCCGAACAGCTCGCATCGGGCCGTGCGCCGGTGGGCAGCGAAATCGTGCCCTATCCGGACAATCCCGGCGGCACCCCCGTCATCGCGCTCAAGCGTCGCGTGCTGATCAGCGGCGATGAACTGATCAATGCCCAGCAGGGCTTCGATCAGCAGACTAACGAAGCGATCGTCAATATCACCTTCAACAGCGAAGGCGGCCGCAAGTTCGCGCGCGTGACGCAGGAAAATACCGGCAAGCCGTTCGCGATGGTGTTGGACGGCAAGGTCATTTCCGCGCCGAACATCAACGAACCGATCCTGGGCGGGCAGGCGCGCATTTCGGGCCGCTTCACCGTGGAGAGCGCCAATCAGCTCGCGATCGCGCTGCGTTCGGGCAAGCTGCCCGTCGCGCTGAAGGTGGTCGAGGAACGCACGGTCGGCCCCGAAATGGGCGCCGATTCGATCAAGGCGGGCACGGTCGCCTCGGCGATCGCGGTTCTTGCGGTCGTGCTGTTCATGTGGGCCGCTTATGGCCGCTTCGGCATCTACGCGAACCTCGCGGTGATCATTAACGTGTTCGTGATCGTCGGCGTGATGGCGCTGCTCAACGCGACGCTGACGCTGCCGGGCATCGCCGGCTTCGTGCTGACGATCGGCGCTGCGGTCGACGCCAACGTGCTGATCAACGAACGCATGCGTGAGGAATATCGCCGTGGCCGCACCCCGGTCCAGGCGGTCGAACTCGGCTATAAGGAAGCGTCGCGCACGATTTTCGAAGCGAACGTGACCCACGCGATCGTCGGCCTGATCATGTTCGTGCTCGGCTCGGGCCAGATCAAGGGCTTCGCGATCGTGCTGCTGATCGGCATCGCGACCTCGGTGTTCACCGCCGTGGTCTTCACGCGGATGCTCGTCGCCCTCTGGCTGCGCAAGGCGCGGCCGACCACGCTGAACGTGTAAGGGGCTGCTCAGATGCCTTTTCTCAAGCTCGTCCCCGACAACACCAATATCGGCTTCGTCCGGGTCCGCCACATCGCCTTCATCCTGACGGCTTTGCTCACGGTCGCGTCGATCGCCGCGGTCGGCCTGCGCGGCCTCAATCTGGGCGTCGACTTCGTCGGCGGCCTGATGGTCGAGGCGAAATTCACCGGGCCGCCGCCGCTCGAAGCCGTCCGTGCGAATGTCGACAGCCTCGGCGTTGGGCAGACCACGCTGCAGCAGTTCGGCGATCCCAAGAGCGTTTCGATCCGCCTGCCGCTTCCCGAATCGAGTGATGAGGGCGCCACCAACAAGGTCGTCGCCAAAGTCTCGGATTCGCTGAAGAAGGAATATCCCGGCGTCACCTTCCCCCGCTACGACACCGTCTCGGGCAAGGTTTCGGACGAACTGATCCAAAACGGCCTGCTCGCCGTGGTGCTCGCGGTGCTCGGCATGGCCGTCTTTTCGTGGTTCCGCTACGAATGGCAGTTCGGCGTGTCGACCGCGGTCGCCGTCGTCCACGACGTGCTGATGACGCTCGGCTTCTTCGCGATCACGCAGATGGAGTTCGATCTCAACATCGTCGCCGCCGTCCTCACGATCATCGGCTATTCGATCAACGACAAGATGGTGATCGACGATCGTATCCGCGAAAACATGCGCAAATATCGGCAGATGGATATGAAATCGCTCATCGATCTGTCGGTGAACGAAACGCTGCCGCGCACGGTGATGACCTCGGTCACGATCATGCTGGCGCTCGGCGCGCTGCTGATCTTCGGCGGGCACGTGCTGCGCGGCTTCACCGCCGCCATGCTGCTCGGCATCATCGTCGGCACCTATTCGTCGGTCTATGTGTCGTCGTCGCTGCTGATCTCGCTGGGGCTGGAGCCGCAGAAGTTCGACAAGAAGGCGTCGTCCAAGTCGGCGGGCGCCGAACGCGTGGGGCCGCGCTCCTAAGGGCGCGGACCTTCAGATGGTCAGCTTCGAACGCGAACAGCCCTCAACCGGGCCGATCATCCGCGGCTTTTCGGGGACGGCGTTTCGGATCGAGGATCGCATCGTTCCCGGCGGGGTGCTGCTGACCCCGACCAGCGCGGTCGACTGGAATCCGGCGGGCGTCGATACGCTCAGCGTCGATGATCTGCAGGGCGTCCTCTCGGGCGATCCGACCCCCGAATTCCTCCTGCTCGGCACCGGGCCGACCCTGCGCCGCCCGTCGCCCATATTCATCGATGCGGTCGGCATCGGTGTCGAGGTGATGGACAGCCGCGCCGCTGCGCGCATGTGGAAT
Organism: Sphingomonas crocodyli; assembly: GCF_004005865.1. Classification (NCBI taxonomy): domain Bacteria; kingdom Pseudomonadati; phylum Pseudomonadota; class Alphaproteobacteria; order Sphingomonadales; family Sphingomonadaceae; genus Sphingomonas; species Sphingomonas crocodyli. The sequence goes on along the minus strand of NZ_SACN01000001.1, from coordinate 2,592,586 downwards.
GTCCTGCGTGCCGAAGGCCGCTGGTTCGTTGCTGCGTTGATGGGGCTCTGACGGGCCTTCGCCCGGCCGTGATGGAACAGACCTCTCCGCTGCGCACCTATGCGATGCTGGTGCTCGTCACCCTGCTCTGGGCGGGCAATTCGATCGTCGCGCGCGCGATCCACGCCGATATCCCGCCCTTCACGCTGGCGTTCTGCCGCTGGACCGGGGCCTGCCTAATCCTGCTCGCGATCGGCCATCGCCGTCTGGTGGCGGACTGGCCGGCGGCGCGGCGTCACTGGCGGCCGATCTTGCTGCTGGGCACGATCGGCGTCGCCTCGTTCAACGCCTTTCTCTATTCGGGCCTGCGCTACACCACCGCCACCAATGCATTGCTGATACAGGCGGCGATCCCGGCACTGGTGCTGCTGTTCGATCTGATGTTGTTCCGCGTGCGCCCGCGCCTTGCCCAGATCGTCGGGGTGACGCTGGCGGCGGCGGGCGTAATGCTGATCATCATCCGCGCCGATCTGGCCGCGCTGCTGGCGCTCAGCTTCGGGCGCGGCGACGTGCTGGTGCTGGGCGGCGTGGTCGCCTGGGCGCTCTACACTGCCTTGCTGCGCAAACGCCCGCCGATCGATCCGGTCAGCCTCGTCATCCTCACCTTCGTGATCGGCGCGATCTGCATGCTGCCCTTCGCGATCGTGGAGTGGCGGACGGAAATCGTGCGGCTGACCCCGGCGGTGCTGGGCGGGATCACCTATGTCGCGATCTTCCCCTCGGTGATCGCCTATTTCCTGTTCAACCGCGCCGTCGCCGAAATCGGCCCCGCGGCCGCCGGCCAGACGATCAGCCTGCAGCCCCTGTTCGGCGCCGTTCTGGCCGCGATCCTGCTGGGCGAGGCGCTCCACGGCTTTCACTTCGCCGGCATGGTCCTGATCCTCGCGGGGATCATCATCCCCCTGCTGGGCGCGCGGCGCACCTAATTCGTCATTGCGAGGAGCCGTCGGCGACGAAGCAATCCACTCCGCAGTTCGGAATGGATTGCTTCGCTTCGCTCGCAATGACGAGGATTAGGGGAGGGCCACCAACCCCCGCAAATGCGCCTCCAGCGCCTCGCCATTGCGCTCCCACGTAAAACGCCGCGCCGCCTCCGCCACGTCCGCCTGCGCCGGTGGCTCTGCGATCAGCGCGCGGATCGCCGCCGCCACCGCATCGGGCCCGCGCGCCACGATCCGGCCCGCCGCCGCCCGATCGACCACTTCGTCCGCACCGCCGATATCGCCCACGACGATCGGCGTCCCGCACGCCAGCGCCTCGACCCACACGTTCGCCAGGCCCTCAGACGCGGAGGGCAGGGCCATCACGTCCGCCGCCGCCAAAATGCCAGGCAAAGCCTCATGCGGCTTCGGCCCGACCAGATGGACGCGTCCCTCCAGCCCCAGCGCCGCAATCTCGGCGCGCAGCTTCGCCTCGTCCGGCCCTTGCCCCACGATCCAGCAGGTCGCGCCCGGCACCTGCGCCATCGCCGCGATCGTCAGGCTCTGCGCCTTGCGCGGGATCAGGTGGCCGATCGTCACCACGAACGGGCCGGACACGCCCAGCGCCGCCTTCGCCGCCGCACGATCCACCGGCCGGAACGCACTCTGATCGACCCCCGTATGATGCACCCGGATCCGGTCCCCCGGCATCCCCAGCGCGATCATCTCGTCGCGCAGCGCGCCCGACACCGCCAGCATCCCGCCTGCCGCACGCCCCGCCGCCAGCACCTGCCCGCCGCAGCCGCGCCGATGCCCCCAATAGGAAATGTCCGCCCCGCGCGCCTTGATCGACACCGGCACGCCGAAACGCCGCCCCAGCGCCACCGCCGCCGGCCCGTCAGGATAGAAGAACTCGGCATCGATCACGTCGAACGCGAAATCGCGCCGAATCTCTGCCAGCAAAGGCGCGATCGCGCGGGCCATAACCCACGGATTGATCGCCCCGCCGACGATCGGCAGCGCGGTGAATCGCGGCCGCCAGACCTCCAGCCCCTTCCAGCTTTCGCGGGCGGGCAGGGCGGCCAGCGCCTTGTAGGCCGCATCGCGCATCGGCGCGGGCGGCAGGCCGATCGGCGCGACCACTTTCACCTCCACGCCCCCGCGCGCCGCCAGCCCCATAGTCTGCCGCTCGACGAACACGCCGAAGGTCGGCCGGGTGGCATCGGGAAACAGCGTCGAAAGCGTCAGTACTTTCAGCATCCATCCCCCATTGGACTTCCCCAAACGCTCGGCTAAGACAGCGCGCATGTTGCGCAAAGCCCACCGTCCGATCGCCCTTCTGATCGCAGCCGCCCTTATCGCTCCTTTGGCCGGTTGCGCCACGGGGAAGAACAAGGGTGACACCAAATATGTCGCCCGCGATGTGGACACGCTCTACAATGCGGCGAAGGAACGGCTCGACAAGCGCCAGTACAAGCTGGCGGCGGCCTTGTTCGATGAAGTCGAGCGCCAGCATCCCTATTCGCCGTGGGCGCGCCGTGCGCAGCTGATGAGCGCGTTCAGCTATTATCTCGCCCGCGAATATACGGATTCGATCAGCTCGGCGCAGCGCTTCATCTCGATCCACCCGGGCAACCGCGACGCACCTTACGCGCTCTATCTGATCGCGATGGATTATTACGAACAGATCCAGGATGTGACGCGCGACCAGAAGCTGACCCAGCAGGCGCTCGACGCGATGCAGGAACTGATGCGCCGATATCCCGATTCGCGTTACGCGGCCGATGCGCGCGTGAAGGTCGATCTGATCAACGATCACCTTGCGGGCAAGGAGATGGAGGTCGGCCGCTTCTATCAGCGCCGCGCCGACTGGCTCGCCGCCACCCTGCGCTTCCGCGTCGTGGTCGATAAGTACCAGACGACCAGCCACGCGCCCGAGGCGCTGATGCGCCTGACGGAAAGCTACCTGGCCCTCGGCGTCCCGCAGGAAGCGGAAAAGGCGGCCGCCGTCCTGGGCGCCAACTATCCGGGCTCGAAGTGGTACGAGCACGCCTACGAACTGCTCCGCAAGAAGCGGGCGGCGTAAGGGGGCGTTCGCCCTTCTCCCCACCGCGTCATTGCGAGGAGCCGCAGGCGACGCGGCAATCCACCGCGAGAGTCGCCGAACCTCGCCCCAAATACCTCGTCATTGCGAGCGTAGCGAAGCAATCCATCTCCCGCGCAGGAGATGGATTGCCGCGTCGCCTGCGGCTCCTCGCAATGACGAGTTCTGGCTTGACAATGTTCTCGGTTTGTTCTAATGGCGAATTCCAGCTCGGAGTCCGTCATGATCGAACCCGCCGTCTATATCATGGACAACCGTCGCCAAGGCACTTTGTACACCGGCGTCACCTCCAACCTCCCGCAACGCGCCTGGCAGCATCGTGAAGGCGTCGTCGAAGGCTTCACCACCCGTCACGACTGCAAACGCCTCGTCTGGTACGAACTCCACGCTACGATGGAATATGCCATCACTCGCGAGAGGCAGCTGAAAGGCGGCTCGCGTACTTGCGAACTTCGCCTGATCGAATCCACGAACCCGGTCTGGGATGACCTCTTCCCGTCTCTCGTCTGAAGCGTCGCAACTGGATTGCTTCGCTACGCTCGCAATGACGAGTGGGAGGAATGAAGTCGTCTCCATTACCTCGTCATTGCGAGGAGCCGCAGGCGACGAAGCAATCCAGGCCCGCACTGGAGAAAAATGGGCATCGAACGCCCCAAATTCCGAAAGCCACAAAAGCCACGACCATTGTGGCCTTCGCCTCCCCACTGAATACGAAGCCCCCTCGCACCCCGCCGCATCTCCCGTTAAGCAGGGCGCGATGCTGACCGCTCTGGCCATTCGTGATGTCGTCCTGATCGAGGCGCTCGATCTCGAATTCGGCCCGGGCCTCGGCACGCTGACGGGGGAGACGGGCGCGGGCAAATCGATCCTGCTCGACGCGCTCGGGCTCGCATTGGGCGTGCGCGCCGATAGCGGGCTGGTCCGCAACGGCGCCGATCAGGCGGTCGTGACCGCTAGTTTCGATCTCCCCGCCGATCATCCCGCCCACATTTTGCTCGCCGAAAACGGGCTGGATGGCGAACCCGGCGAACCGCTCGTCATCCGCCGCATCGTCAAAGCCGATGGCGGCAGCCGCGCCGCGATCAACGGACAGCCCGCGCCCGCCGCCACCTTGCGCGAACTGGGTGCGATGCTGATCGAGATTCACGGCCAGCATGACGATCGCGGCCTGCTCAACCCGCGCGGTCACCGCGCCCTGCTCGACGCCTTCGGCCGCATCGACACCCGCCCCGCGGCTGATGCCTTCCGCACCTGGCGCGACGCACAGACCGCGCTCGTCACGGCGCGCGAGGATCTGGATGCCGCCGCGCGCGATCGCGAATGGCTCGATCATGCCGTCGCCGAACTCGACGCCTTCGCCCCCGAACCGGGCGAGGAAGCGACCCTGGCCGGCGAACGATCGGACATGCAGAAGGGCGCGAAGCTCGCCGAGGATCTGACCGCTGTCGGTGCGCATCTCGACGGCTCCGAAGGCGCCTTCGCCCAGTTGCGGCAGGCCGCGCGCCGGCTCGATCGGATCGGTGCCGAACATCCCTTGCTCGCCGACGCGCTCGCCGCGCTCGATCGCGCGATCATCGAGGCGGGGGAGGCGGAGGATCGTCTTGCCGCCGCCGGCAACGCGCTGTCATTCGATCCCGCACGGCTCGAAACGGTCGAAGCGCGGCTGTTCGATCTGCGCGCTCTCGCCCGCAAGCATCGCGTTGAACCCGACGGCCTCGCCGCGCTGCGCGACGAATTGTCTGCCCGCCTCAACCGGATCGAGGCAGGGGAGGGCGGCATCGCCGCGCTCGAAAAACAGGCCGCCGCCGCCCGCGCGACCTATGCCGCCGCCGCAGAGGCGCTCACTACTGCGCGCACCGCCGCCGCCGCCCGGCTCGATGCGGCGGTCGCGGGCGAACTCACGCCTCTCAAGCTCGATGCCGCGCGGTTCAAGACCGTCGTCGACGCGCAGGACGAGGGCGGGTGGAGCGCCGCCGGCCGCGATCGGGTCGAGTTCGAAATCTCCACCAATCCCGGCGCGCCCTTCGCGTCGCTGATGAAGATCGCGAGCGGCGGCGAACTCTCGCGCTTCATCCTCGCGCTCAAGGTCGCGCTCGCCGAAGAGGGGGGGGCGGCGACGATGATCTTCGACGAGATCGATCGCGGCGTCGGCGGCGCGGTCGCCAGCGCGATCGGCGAGCGTCTGTCGCGCCTCGCCAAGAAAGCGCAACTCCTTGTCGTCACGCACAGTCCGCAGGTCGCGGCGCGCGGGGACAGTCATTGGTTGATTGCCAAGAGCCACGACGGCCTCGTCACCCGCACCGGCGTCCGCCCGCTCGATTCGGACGAACGGCGCGAAGAGATCGCCCGCATGCTTTCGGGCGCTGAAATCACCCAAGAAGCGCGCGCGCAGGCGGCAAGATTGCTCGAAGTCGTCTGAAGTCGTTCGGCTCGGCTGGTCGCTATAATCCTTCGGTTCGCATTGTTACGCCGCCGGAATCGCAACTTCATACAAGGTCATCGGTTTGATCGACAGTTCCGGCCATTTGGTCGGCGACGCAACGATATTCAAACCCCTCGCGGGTCAGGCCTCGAAACGCATCTGACCCCGGCCGAAGGAGAGACAGATGACCAAGATCATGCTTCTGGGCGGTGCCGCCCTGCTGGCCCTTTCGGGCGCCGCCGTCGCGCAGGAGGCCGCCCCGGCCGCCGTGCCCGCGCCCGAAATGACGACGCCGGCCCCGGCCGAAACCCCGGCTCCGGCCGCCGCCCCGACGACGGAAACCCCAGCGACTACCACGGCCGCAGCGACGCCCACGCCGCAGACGACCGCACCTGCCTCCGATGCCGCCGCAACCGCCAGCGCGGCACCCGCGCCCGCCGCTGCGGCCCCGGCTGCGGAGACCACCGCCACCGCCAATGCTGCACCGGCCCCGGCTGCTCCTGCTGCTGATGCGACCGCCACGGCCAATGCCGCGCCCGCGCCTGCTGCAGCCGCTCCGACAGATGCCGCCCCGGCCGCGACCGCCAGTGCGGCTCCGGCGCCTACTCCCGCCCCTGCGGCTGCGCCGACCGCGACGGCCGATGCCGCCGCCGGCACGCCGACCCCGGTCAACGCGGACGCTGCGGCCAAGGTCAATGCCGAGTGGGCGAAATATGACGCCGGCAACAAGGGCAAGCTGACCGCGCTCGAATTCGGCAACTGGATCATGGCGTCGAAGGGCCAGGATCAGACTGCCGAGGTCGACAAGACCAAGGCCAGCAAGAAGGCCGATCTCCCCGCGATCAAGGTGCTGAACGCGACCGCGGGCGACTTCGCCAAGGCCGATACCGACAAGGACAAGGCGATCTCGCCGAACGAACTCGCCGCATTCCTGTCGGCCTAAGTTCCCAGGCTCTCACGCGAGAGGAGAGGCGGTCCCGCTCGGGGCCGCCTCTTTCCTTTCCTCGTCATTGCGAGAAGCCGCAGGCGACGAAGCAATCCAGGCCCGCAATGGAGTTGGGTCGCGAGCCTCTCTCATGCGGGCCTGGATTGCTTCGCTACGCTCGCAATGACGAAGGGGGAGCTAGATCAGTCCCTGCGCCCGCAGACTCGTCTGGCCGGACGTGCCGACGATGATGTGATCGTGGACAATGATGCCCAGCGGCTTGCCCGCCTGCGCGATCTCCTTGGTCAGCGCGATATCCTGCCGGCTCGGCTGCGGATCGCCCGACGGGTGGTTGTGGACGAGGATCAGCGCGGAGGAACTGAGTTCGAGCGCGCGTTTGATCACCTCGCGCACATGCACCGCCGCCTGATCGACTGATCCTTCGGACACCAGCTCGTCGCGGATCAGCATATTCTTCGAATTGAGGTGCAGCACGCGCACCCGCTCGACCGCGCGATGCGCCATGTCGGCATGGAGATAATCGGTCAGCGCCTGCCAGCTCGACAGTAGAGGACGATCAGTGATTTGCGTGCGGAGTAGGCGCAGCGCGGAAGCTTCGGCGATCTTGATTGCTGCTATGGCAGCTTCAGACACGCCGGCGCGATTCAAGGATTCGACATCGGCTGACAACAATCTGCCGAGGCCACCAAATTCCGCGAGCAGTCTGCGCGCTATGGGCTTGGTGTCGATGCGTCGAATGGTGAGCATGAGCAGATATTCGACCAGCTCATGATCGAGCAAAGCCTCGGGGCCACCTTCGAACAGCCGCTTGCGCAGGCGGGCGCGGTGGCCGCTGGCGTCGGTGCCGGGATCGGGTGCATCGCTCATCGTCGCGCAGCCTAGCGTATCGGTTCGGCTCCGCAACCGATCCGCCTGTCGCGTCGTTGATGATAGGTGCCGTTCCCTTCCCGAAAAGAGACGCTAAGAATCCCGCCGATGGCACGCCCCTCCAGATTGATAATTGTTGGCGGGGCGAGCGGCGCGGTGATCGCCGCCGCACTGGGCTGGCTGTGGATCGAGCGTATGCCGATCGCGCAAAGCTATATCGACGATGCGCTCAGGGCGAAGAACGTGCCCGCCAGCTATCGCATCACGCAGATCGGCTTCCGCACCCAGCGGATCGAAAATATCCGCATCGGCGATCCGAAGAACCCCGATCTCGTCGCCGACTGGGCCGAGATCGCGATCGGCATGGGGCTGACGGGTCCGTATGTCCGCGCGGTCGATGCGGCCGGCGTGCGGCTGAAGGGGCGGATCGTCGGCGGCAAATTGTCGCTGGGCGCTATCGATCGGCTGCTGCCGACGACGGCCAGCGACGAGCCTTTTGCGTTGCCCGATATCGCACTTGCCGCGCGCGACATGCGCTTCGATCTCGATACGCCGGCGGGCGCGCTCGGCCTGCGGCTGACGGGCGGCGGCGGGCTGAAGGACGGGTTCAAGGGCATTGCGCAACTGGCCTCGAACAAGCTCGCCGCGGGCGGTTGCGCGGTCGACGGCGCTCAGGCGAAGCTGCGGATCGCGGTGACGAACGGCAAGCCGCGAATCGACGGGCCGCTATCCGCGACGCGAATCGACTGCGGTGCGCAGGGGCGGCTGACCGCGCCGTTGATCGATTTCGACATCACCGGCGATGCGGATCTCGCGCGCTGGCGCGGTGCGGCGGTGGTGCAGCGCGGGGCGGTTGCGGCCGGCGACGCACGGGCGGCGCGGATTGGCGGACGCATCACGATCGACGCGACGATGAAGGAGGTGCGCGGCGGCGGCACCCTCTTCGCTGATGGCGCGACCGCGGCCGGGTTCAGCGCGGCGCGGGCCGGCTTCGAAGGCGATTATCGCTATGCCATCGGCAGCAGCAGAGCGTCGCTGACGGGCGAAGTCGCGCTGACCGAGGCGAGTGTCGATGGAGGCCGGATCGATCAGGTCCGCGCGATGCTCGCATCGACCGATTCGACGCCGATCGGCCCCGTTGCCCAGGCATGGGGCAGGGCGGTCGCGGCGGCGGCGCGCGGCGTGGACGCGCGCGCCAGCCTGTCGGTGAACGCCGATTCGCGCGGTGTGGAGGCGCGGATCGACCGGCTCGATGCCGATGCCGAAAGCGGCGCGCGCCTGCTCGTCCGTGCCGAACGGGCGGAGGGGCTGGGCTGGCGCTCCGGGGGATCGGGCGCATCGGTGAACGCCAGTATCGAATTGGGAGGCGGCGGCCTGCCCGATGTGCGCGCCAGCCTGCGTCAGGCGGTGCCGGGCGGCCCCGTCGGCGGATCGGCGACGATCGCGCCCTATCGCGCCGACAATGCCCGCGCGGCCTTCGATCCGGTCAGCTTCGGCCCCGCGCGCGGCGGCGGCACCGCGATTTCGACGCGCGCGCATCTCGATGGTCCGCTGGCCGACGGGCGGATCCAGGGGCTCGACGTGCCGATCAACGTCGCGATCGATCGGCGCGGCGGCTTCACCGTCAACCGGGAGTGCGCGACGCTCGGCTTCACCCTGTTGGAGGCGGCGGGGACGCGAATCGGCAAATCGCGCCTGCCGGTCTGCCCGGTCGGCGGCGCGATGGTCGGTCGAACGGCGGGCGGGGCGCTTTATGGCGGCGCTGCGATCACGGCGCCCCGTCTGCGCGGCGCGATCGGCGATCAGCCGCTGGCGATGGAGGCGCGCCGCCTGTCGGTTTCGGTCGGCAAGCCCGGCTTCGCGCTCGATGCCCTGCGGGTGCGTTTGGGCACGGGCGAATCGCCAACGCGGCTCGATGCGGAGACAATCGCGGGCCGGATCGACAATCAGGGGATCGGCGGCACTTTCGCGGGCACCAGCGGACAGATCGGCGTGGTGCCGCTATTGTTGAGCGGTGCTGCGGGCGACTGGACGCTGCGCGGCGGCATCCTCGACCTGAAGGGCGCGCTGGCGATCGACGATGCGCAGACCGCCTCGCCGCGCTTCCACACGCTGCGCATGCCCGACGCGAAGCTCACGCTCCACGGCGGCTATATCACGGCGGACGGCACGCTGGCCGAGCCGGCGACGGGCAAGTCGGTCGCACATGTCGAGATCCGCCATTCGCTGCAGAGCGGGCGCGGCGACGCGAATCTCGACGTCGGCGGCCTGCGCTTCGGCAAGGGGTTCCAGCCCGAACGGATCACGCCGCTGACCGTCGGCATCATCGCCAATGTCGAAGGCGAGATTGCGGGGCAGGGGCGCATCGTGTGGGCGGGCGGCAACGTCACCAGTTCGGGCGTGTTCAAGACCGAGAGCATGAATTTCGCCGCCGCCTTCGGCCCCGTCACCGGGCTGAGCGGCACGATCCATTTCACCGATCTGCTCGCGATGATCACGGCGCCGGGGCAGGAGGTTCGGATCGCGGAGATCAATCCGGGCATCGCGGTGAATGACGGCGTGATCCGCTATCATCTCGACGCGGGGCAGGTGGTCACGATCGAGGACGGTCACTGGCCGTTTGCGGGCGGCACGCTCACGCTCGAGCCGACCGAGATGGACTTCGGCCGCCCGGTCGAGCGGCGGATGCTGTTCCGGATCGACGGGCTCGATGCGGGCGTGTTCCTGCAGCAGCTTGAGTTCAAGAATCTCGACGTCACCGGCAAGTTCGACGGTGTGCTGCCGATCGTCTTCAGCAACGAAGGCGGCCGGATCGAAGGCGGCGAGCTGAAGGTGCGGCCCGAAGGCGGCACGCTCTCTTACGTCGGCGACGTCACCAATGCGGCGCTCGGCCCGATGGCGCGGATCGCGTTCGATGCGCTCAAATCGATGCGCTACAACCGGCTTGCGATCGACCTGAATGGCTCGCTGGATGGCGAGGTGGTCAGCAAGGTCCGTTTCGACGGCACGCAGAATCTGGAGAAGAAGGCGGAAAAGCCGAAAGGTCTGCTTGCCCGCTTCATCGCGCCGATCACGCGGCTGCCCTTCCGTTTCAACATCACGATCACCGCGCCATTCCGCGGCCTCGTCAATTCGGCGCAGACCTTCGTCGATCCGGCGTCGGCGCTGCGCAATGTCGAGATTCGGCCGGAAGCGCCGCCGCCCCCCAATCCGTTGCCGGACAAGCCCGTGGCTTCCGCTCCGGCCCCCATTCAGCCCCAGTAAAGCGAGGTCGTGCGATGAACGACATCAGATTGACGATGAAACGATGCGATGCGAGCCTGATGCCATGAAGAGGACGATCCTTTCGATGGCGATGCTCGCGCCGCTCGGCGGTTGCATCAACGTGACGGCGCCCGAAAAGCCGATCGAGATCAACCTCAACGTCAATGTGAAGCAGGAGGTGGTCGTCAAACTCCAGAAGGACGCAGACGACTTCATCGCCAATAATCCGGAGCTGTTTCCGCAATGAAGACGGTATCGAAGATTGTCGTGGGGCTGATGGTGGCGGGAATCGCGCTATCGCCTGTGCTCGCCGCCGAACCGGTGGTCGAAGCCGCGCTCTCGTCGGGCGCGATCGGCGAACAGTGGGATGGCTATCTGGGCTTCGTGAAGGCGCCGTCGCCCGATCTGAAGGCCGCGGTGGACGCGATCAACATCAAGCGGCGCGCGGGCTATACCAGCATCGCCGCGCAGCGGAACGTCACGGTCGATCAGTTCGCCCAGACCACCGCTTGCTCCACGCTGCGCGCCGTGAAGCCGGGCCAGGCCTATAAGCTGCAGGACGGCGCATGGCGCACCCGCGGCGGCGAAAATGTTGCACCCGATTATTGCGGGTAAGGTTTTTGTTTTAACCCCTCTTCGCACGCCCATCGGAACGGGATTTCGATGGGCGTGTCCGATGTTGCGCAGGGGGCGTTCGCCCGCGCAATAAGCCCGTCCGCGCCTTCGTCTTTGCGGACGATGGGGGCGTCCGTTGCGGTGTACTTTGGGTCGGCGATGCTGAAACCCATTGTGACAATGATTGACTCACCCCCACCCCCTTCCTAAAGGGGCCTCGCCTTGGCGGGGTTGCTCGTCGGCATGGGCGAAACCGTACAAGGGTTAAGGCCATGACGCAGAACGATCCCGGGCAGGACCCAGCCAGCGGAGGGGACGATCGCCTGGCATCGCTCGATGAGCGGTTGCAGGCGGCGCGTGACGCTGAAACGGTCAGGACGGCGCCGCAGCATAGGAAGCCCGAAAAGGGTTATTCCCAAGGCAATCGCGTGCTTTCCGAACTGATCGCGGGTCCGGCTGGTGGTGCATTGTTGGGCTGGCTGTTCGACCGCTGGCTTGGCACGGCCCCGTGGCTCCTATTGGGGATGATGGTCCTTGGGATCGTGATCGCCTTCAGGAACATCATTCGGATTTCCAACGAGCGCCCGGAATAGCTTCCGGACGCTTTTGGCATAGACAGGGGTAGAGCGAGCGTGGCAGCCGAATCCGGCAGGATCGATCCGATGCACCAGTTCCAGATCGAACCGATGTTCGGTCAGGGGTGGGAGATCGCCGGCCATAATATCGCCTTCACCAATTCCGCGCTGTGGATGGTGCTGACGCTGGTCGCCTTCTGGCTGTTCATGCTGGGCGGGATGAAGCGCGAACTGATCCCCGGCCGCTGGCAGGTGATGGTCGAAGGCGCGGTGAGCTTCATCGGCGATCTGATGAAGGCGAACATCGGGCCGGAAGGCAAGAAGTTCACGCCCTACGTCTTCTCGCTGTTCATGTTCATCCTGATCGCGAACCTGATGGGCATGCTGCCGGTCGGCTTCGGCGGGGTGCATCCATTCACGATCACCAGCCACCTGACCGTCACCGGCGTTCTGGCAGTGCTCAGCTTCGCGATCGTGCTGATCGTCGGCTTCGCGCGGCATGGCTTCCATTTCTTCTCGCTGTTCATTCCGCACGGCACGCCTGGCTACATGGTGCCGCTGATCTTCGTGATCGAGCTGTTCTCCTTCATGATCCGTCCCTTCTCGCTGGGTCTGCGACTGTTCGTCGCGATGACCGCGGGCCACATCCTGATGAAGGTGCTGGCGGGCTTCGTGATCAACGGGATGAACGCCGGCGCCGGCATCGCCGCGATCGTCAGCCTGCCCAGCCTGATCCTGATGGTCGGCATCAGCGTGCTGGAACTGCTGGTGTGCGCGATCCAGGCCTATGTGTTCGCGCTGCTCACGTCGCTCTATCTGAACGACGCGGTCAACCTGCACTGATTTTTAGCCCACCCATTCAACGGTTTAACTAGGGAGTTTATCATGGATCCTGTTGCAGCCAAGTATATCGGCGCTGGTCTCGCTGCCGTCGGTCTCGGCCTCGCCGCGCTCGGCGTGGGCAACGTGTTCGCGCAGTTCCTGTCGTCGGCGCTCCGCAATCCTTCGGCCGCTGACAGCCAGCAGGGCCGTCTCTTCATCGGCTTCGCCGCTGCCGAACTTCTCGGCCTGCTGGCGTTCGTCGTCGCGATGATCCTGCTGTTCGTCGCCTAACAGACTGAATCGGGGCCGGGCATTTGCGTCCGGCCCCGTCGATATTGCCCTGACTAGGGATTCTTCGATGCCTCAGATCGCACAAATCGCAGCGACCTATGCTTCGCAGATCTTCTGGCTGCTGATCACTTTCGGCCTGATCTATTTCGTGATCGGGCGGGGAATGATGCCGAAGATCGAGGCGACCGTCGATGCGCGCGAGCGCAAGATCGCCGACGACCTCGCCGCCGCCCAGGCAGCCCATGCCCGCGCCGACGAACTCGAAGCGGCGCATCGGGCGAAGATGGAGGAGGCGAAGGCCACCGTGCTCGCCGCCACCAACGAGGCGAAGAAGCTCGCCACGCAGGAAACCGAAAAGAGCGTGAAGGCGGCTGACGCCGTGCTCGCCGAAAAGGCGATCGCAGCCCAGGCTTCACTGAACGCGGCCAAGACCGAAGCACTCGGTTCGGTCGAGACCGTTGCCGCGGAAGCGGCGCAGGATCTCGTCGCCAAGGTTGCCGGTCTCACCATCGATGCGTCGGACGCCAAGAAGGCTGTCGGCGCCGTGATGGCGGCGTGAGGGAGATCTAGACGATGGCTCACACCGCGCATACCGCAACCACCGAGGCGCCCGGCGCCGAGGAACATCACGTCGATCCCACCGCGCTGGGCCTGAACGCCACGGCGTGGGTGTCGATCGCGATGCTGATCGTCATCCTGATCATGCTGTGGAAGAAGGTGCCCGCCGTGATCGGCAAGGCGCTCGATTCCAAGATCGCCGCGATCCGCGCCCAGCTCGACGAAGCGACGCAGCTTCGCGCCGACGCCGAAAAGCTGAAGGCCGAATATGAGGCCAAGCAGAAGGCGGTCGAAGGCGAAACCGCCGACATGCTCGCCCATGCCAAGGCCGAAGCCGAGGCGATCGTCGCGCAGGCCCGCGTCGATGCGGCCACGCTGATCGAGCGTCGCGGCAAGATGGCCGAGGACAAGATCGCCGCCGCCGAGCGCGCAGCGATCGCCGAGGTCCGCACCCGCGCGGCCGATGCCGCCGCGGCTGCCGCCGCCAAGCTGATCGCCGAACGCCACGATGCGGGTTCGGACAAGGCGCTTGTCGACAAGGCGATCGGATCGCTGGGCCTTTCCGGCCGCGCCTGATCGGTCTCGATAGAGTAGAAGAAGGCCCGGGGAGTGATCCTCGGGCCTTTTCGTATCTGCTCGTCATTGCGAGGAGCCGAAGGCGACGAAGCAATCCAAGCCCGCATAAGAGATGGTCGCGAGCTTCTCTGGTGCGGGCCTGGATTGCTTCGCTATGCTCGCAATGACGAGTTTTGGGGGATGACCGAATGAGCCTGACGATCGCGACCGATACCGACCTTGCCGAAGTCGTGGCGCTGGCGAACCTCGCCTATCGCGGCGGCGATCATGCGGGCTGGACGCGTGAGGACTATATCGGCGGCGATCGGACGACCGTGGACGAACTGCGCGCCGATATCGCCGCCAAGCCCGAGGCGCGGCTCATGCTGCTGCGCGACGGCGGCACATTGCTCGGCACCGTGTGGATCGAGCCGGCGGGTGAGGGGGCCTGGTATCTCGGCCTGCTGACCGTGCGGCCCGATCTGCAGGCGGGCGGCATCGGCCGCCGGTTACTGGAGGGCGCCGAGGATGCGGCACGCGCGCTGGGCGGTAGGACAATGCGGATGACGGTGGTCCACATCCGCGACACGCTGATCGCCTGGTATCAGCGGCGCGGCTATGCGCTGACGGGCGAAACCTTGCCCTTTCCCTATGGCGATCCGCCGCGGGACGACCTCAGCTTCGTGGTGCTGGAGAAGGCGCTGATCTGATCCTCCCCCGCCAGGGGGAGGTGGCGCTGAAAGCGACGGAGGGGGAGGACGACGACCAACTTGAGTTAGCCGCGTCCTCCCCCTCCGTCAGCTGCGCTGACACCTCCCCCTGGCGGGGGAGGATTGATTTGTCAGCCCATCGGCCAACGCTGGCGGCGCGCTTTCGCGGCGTTCAGCATGGCGGTGTAGGCATATTGATCGATCGGCGTCAGGAACTCGGCGCCGATCCGGCCGCCCAGCGACCAGACCACCTTCGCGGGCACATCGCCCAGGCGCGGAAGCTGCAGCTTCACGATCGAACCCTTTTCGGTCGATCCATATTCGCGGACCATGAAGCCCAGCGGGGAAACGTTGACCAGCAGCACGTCCGCCGCGCGATTCTGCGCGTCGATCATGCGGGTCGGGAGAGCCACCTCGTCACGGGGCGCGCGACGCAGTTCGGCGGGGTCGGCGGCTGGCGTCTGCATCGGCTTCGGCAAGGGCTGGGTCATTCGGGTCATGTCCTTGTGTTAAGGACAGAATCCTTTCGCCGACTTACCAAATGGTAAATCGTTACGCTTAAAACCTACCTAACATCATCTTTTGCGGCCGGCCGTTGGCCAAAGGTCGTAAACCGGTGTCAGTGGCGGAGATCCGCCGGCGTCGTCGGCTCCGATATAATGGCCTCCATCCGCTTCCACCGCGCCTTTCCGGCGCGATTCAGGCTGGCGGCGACCATATCCTGCCCCAGGCCGTAGTTAATGACGTAGCTACGGTAAGAATCGGTGAAGCTGAGGCTCTGTTTGGCCCGTTCGGGGCTGAGCAACTGGTAATTCTGAATCAGGTCGATCGCCTTCGCGCGGTCGATCTTTCCGTCCAGATACATTTCCGCGATCGTCAGCCGCGCGCCCGTCAGCTTGTGGAGCAGGCCCAGCAGCCGATCATAAGGCGCGGCGCTGGCCGGATCGAGGCCGGCGAGCGGATAGAGCTTCGCTGCTTCGAACGCGGCCTTCTGCGCGCCGGGGAAGGCGAGATCGATCCCCGCATTGGCCGATCCTTCGGCGATGAAGCTTTGCGGCGAATAGAGCGGATAGACGGTAAACTCGGTCCAGCCCTTGGCCAGTGCCAGCTTGCGCTCCAGCAGCATGTTGAGCGCGTGATGCCCCGGATAGCCCTCATGGCACCCCAGATCGATCGCGCGATCGATGCGGACGGGCAGATCGGTGTTGATCTGGATCAGGCTGTGCGCGTCGCCCTTATACCAGTTGTAGCCGCTCCACGGTTTGCCGGTGACGAGTTCGAGGTCGAACCGCTCCTGATCGGGCAACGCGATATGCGCGGCGGTGCGCGCACGACATTCGGCGATCGCGGCGCGCATGACGGGCTCCAGCCGATCGGCGGGCACGACGTAGCGATTCTGGAAGGCGTCGACCCGCTTCCACAGAGGCCCTTCGCCGGGCACCAGCTTCTCGATCTCGGCGATGACCGGATCATAAGCCGACAGCGGCTTGAGTTTCGGGCGCACCGAAAACAGCCCCTTAGCCTCGTCGGCGAAGCTGAACTTGGTGCCGGTGAGCATCGCGAGCCGCGTGGTCGCGGCGTGGACCTGCCCCTTCAGGAAGGTCAGGCGACGGCGATCGTCGGGGGTGAGGCCGGTCGGCTTCACCGCCGCCAGCTTCGCCTCGATCGCCTGCGCGCGGGCGAGCAGTTCGGCGGGCGTACCGGGCTTGGCCTTCGCCTCCTCGGCCCAGATCTTCGGGCCATAATAAGCGTCGACATAGCCGGGCTCGCGTTCGCCCGCTTCCAGGCTCAGGTGGACATAATCGGCCGCCAGCCCGTCGAGCGGGGAGGGCGCGCGCTTGGCGGAAATGCTCAGCGCGGCGACCCCGATCAATGCGAGCAGCCGAACCGCCTTCACAGCGTCAGCACCCCATGCGCCTTCTTGCCCGCCGACAGCTTCACGCCGTCGCCGCTGACGGTCACGACCGCATTCTCGTCCGACACCTTCTCGCCGTCGATGCGCGCGCCGCCGCCCTTGATCAGGCGCTTGGCCTCGCCCTTCGATGCGACGAGGCCGAGGTTGACGAGCGCGTCGAGGATGCCGATCGATCCGCCTGGCACCGCGAAGGCCGGCAGGTCGCCGCCCGCCGAACCTTCCTCGAAGGTGCGACGCGCGGTCTCGGCCGCCGCAGCCGCCGCTTCGGCGCCACGGCACATCGCGGTCGCTTCGTTGGCGAGGACGATCTTGGCCTGGTTGATCTCCTGCCCGCCCAGGGCCTCGAGCCGCACGATCTCGTCGAGCGGAAGGTCGGTGAACAGGCGCAGGAAGCGGCCGACATCCTTGTCGTGCGTGTTCCGCCAGAACTGCCAGTAATCATAAGCGGGCAGGGCATCTTCGTTCAGCCAGATCGCGCCCGACATCGTCTTGCCCATCTTGCCGCCATCGGCGGTGGTGATGAGCGGCGTGGTGATGCCGTACACCTCGGTCCCATCCATGCGGCGGGCGAGTTCGATGCCGTTGACGATATTGCCCCACTGATCGGAGCCGCCCATCTGCAGCCGCACGCCCGAACGGCGCGACAGCTCCATGAAGTCGTACGCCTGCAGGATCATGTAGTTGAACTCGAGGAAGCTCAGCGATTGCTCGCGATCGAGCCGCAGCTTCACCGAATCGAAGCTCAGCATCCGGTTGATCGAGAAATGCTGCCCCACTTCGCGCAGGAAGGGGATGTACTCCAGCTTGTCGAGCCAGTCGGCATTGTCGACCATCACCGCGTCGGTGGGGCCGTCGCCGAAGGTCAGGAAGCGTTCGAAGATGCGCTTGATCGACGCGACATTGCTCGCGATCAGATCGGTGGTCAGCAGCTTGCGCGCCTCGTCCTTGAAGCTGGGATCGCCGATCTTGCCTGTGCCGCCGCCCATCAGGACGATCGGCTTGTGCCCCGCCTGCTGCAGCCGCCGCAGCAGCATGATCTGCACGAGGCTACCGACGTGCAGCGAGGGCGCGGTCGGATCGAAGCCGATATAGCCGGGGACGATCCCCTTGGCCGCGAGCGCATCGAGCGCGCTGGCGTCGGTCACCTGATGGATATAGCCTCGCGCGTCCAGAAGGCGCAGCAGATCGGATTTATGTTCGGTCATAGCGCGCGGGCGATTAGCATGGGGTTCGACGATTGAGTAGGGTGCTGGCGAAACGGGCGTTGATCGCGCATCCGGCGTGCGAGGCGCCCGACATCACCGTCGGCGCCAAGGCGACCCTGATGGGCCGCGACGTGCTGAAGATCGAATATGTGATCATCGGCCGGATCGCCCAGTTGCGCCTGCCGCCGCCTGGCGAGCCGGCACGCGCCGACGGCCTGTGGCAGCATAGCTGTTTCGAAGCGTTCGTGGGGCTGGGCGAGGGCTATGCCGAGTTCAACTTCGCGCCGTCGCGCTGCTGGGCCGCCTATCGGTTCGATCGCTATCGCGAGGGGATGGCGATGATGCTGCGCCAGCCCGCGCCCGACATCTTCGTGGACAATGAAGGCAGCCGCTTCGTCCAGGCGGTGTTCGTCGATTGCGCGGCGCTCAGCGGCGACTGGCGGCGGATCGGCCTGTCGGCGGTGATCGAGGATGTGGAGGGGCGCAAATCCTATTGGGCGCTCGCGCATCCGCCGGGCAAGCCCGACTTCCACGATGCCGCTTGCTTCGCGATCGAACTCCCGGCACCCAGCCTCCCATGATTTCTGGCCCCATGAACTTCGGTATCGACCGGCTCCTCGCCGACCCCACGCTCCGCAAACCCCTCGAAGGCAAGCGTGTCGCCCTGCTCGCGCATCCCGCTTCGGTGACGGCGGATCTGACGCACAGCCTCGACGCGCTGGTGGCGAGCGGGCTCAACGTCTCGGCGGTGTTCGGGCCGCAGCATGGCGTGCGCGGCGACCTGCAGGACAATATGATGGAGTCGCCCGACTTCACCGACCCGACCTACGGCATGCCGGTGTTCAGCCTCTATGGCGAGGTGCGCCGCCCGACCGGCCAGTCGATGAACACGTTCGATGTGATGCTGGTCGATCTGCAGGATGTCGGCTGCCGCATCTACACCTTCGTCACGACGCTCCTCTACGTCCTCGAAGCCGCCGCGATGCACGGCAAGAGCGTGTGGGTGCTCGATCGCCCCAATCCCGCGGGCCGCCCGGTCGAGGGGCTGACCCTGCGTCCGGGTTGGGAGAGTTTCGTCGGGGCGGGGCCGATGCCGATGCGCCACGGCATGACGCTGGGCGAGATGGGGCATTGGTTCATCCGCCACTTCAAGCTGGACGTCGATTATCGCGTGATCGCAATGGAGGGCTGGGCGCCCGAGGCCGCGGGCTTCGGTTGGCCGGTCGATCGCCCCTGGATCAATCCCAGTCCCAATGCCGCCAACGTCAATATGGCGCGGGCCTATGCGGGCACGGTGATGCTGGAGGGGACCAACCTGTCCGAAGCGCGCGGCACCACGCGCCCGCTGGAAATGTTCGGCGCGCCCGATCTCGATGCCCGCGCGATCATCGCCGAAATGCGCCGGATCGCGCCGCACTGGCTGGAAGGCTGCACGCTGCGCGATGTCTGGTTTCAGCCGACTTTTCACAAGCATGTCGGGCAATTGTGCGCGGGCGTGTTCATCCATGCCGAGGGCGCGGCTTATGATCACGCGGCCTTCCGCCCGTGGCGGCTCCAGACGCTGGCGTTCAAGGCGATCCGGTCGCTCCACCCCGGTTATGATCTGTGGCGCGATTTCCCGTACGAATATGTGTTCGACAAGCTCGCGATCGACGTGATCAACGGCGGCCCCGCGCTGCGCGAATGGGTCGACGATGCGGGTGCGGAGCCGGGCGATCTCGACGCGCTGACCATTCCCGACGAACAGGCGTGGATCGAGGAACGGCGCGGGCACCTGCTCTACTGACCAAAATTCTCGTCATTGCGAGCGTAGCGAAGCAATCCAGGCCCGCATGAGAGAGGCTCGCGACTAACTCTAGTACGGGCCTGGATTGCCGCGTCGCCTACGGCTCCTCGCAATGACGAAGAAGGGGTGTAAGGACTTTACAACTCTACACCCCTAACCCCGCCCAAATTTTCATCGCTACGCCTTTTTCGCCGCAGCGCACATGCATCGGCGGGCGCTCTCCCGTTATCGGCCCTCGCAGTTCTTAAGCGTCCACGAGGATCCGATGACCTATCAAGACAAGATCGCGCACCACGCCCAGCTCATCAGCGGCTTCAACGGCACCTGGGATGGGATCAGCGCCGAATCGGTCGCGCGGATGCAGCTGCAGAACCGGTTCAAGACCGGCCTCGACATCGCCCGCTACACCGCGAAGATCATGCGCGAGGATATGGCGGCCTATGATCTGAACCCGGCCGACTACACCCAGTCGCTCGGTTGCTGGCACGGCTTCATCGGTCAGCAGAAGCTGATCAGCATCAAGAAGCATTTCGGCACCACCAAGCGCCGTTACCTCTATCTGTCGGGCTGGATGGTCGCAGCACTCCGTTCGGACTTCGGCCCGCTGCCCGATCAGTCGATGCATGAGAAGACCAGCGTTCCCGCGCTGATCGAGGAGCTTTACACCTTCCTCAAGCAGGCCGACGCCCGCGAACTCGGCGGCATGTTCCGCGAACTCGACAAGGCACGTGAGACCGGCAACGAGGTCGAGGCGCAGCGCCTGATTCACGCGATCGACAATTACGAGACGCACGTCGTGCCGATCATCGCGGATATCGACGCGGGCTTCGGCAATGCCGAGGCGACCTATCTTCTCGCCAAGAAGATGATCGAGGCGGGCGCCTGCGCGCTCCAGATCGAAAATCAGGTGTCCGACGAAAAGCAGTGCGGCCACCAGGACGGCAAGGTCACCGTGCCGCATGAGGACTTCCTCGCGAAGGTCCGCGCCTGCCGTTACGCCTTCCTCGAAATGGGTGTCGAGGACGGCATCATCGTCACGCGCACCGACTCGCTGGGCGCCGGCCTCACCAAGCAGATCGCCGTCAGCAATGCGCCGGGCGACATTGGCGACCAGTATAACAGCTTCCTCGATTGCGAAGAGATCGATCCCGCGACCGCGCGCAACGGCGACGTGATCATCAACCGCAACGGCAAGCTGCTGCGCCCGAAGCGCCTGCCGTCGAACCTGTTCCAGTTCCGCGAAGGCACCGGGGCGGATCGCTGCGTGCTCGACTGCATCACCTCGCTCCAGAACGGCGCGGACCTGCTGTGGATCGAGACCGAAAAGCCGCATATCGAGCAGATCGCGTCGATGGTCGATCGCATCCGCGAAGTGATCCCGAACGCCAAGCTGGTCTACAACAACTCGCCGTCGTTCAACTGGACGCTGAACTTCCGCCAGCAGGTGTTCGATGCCTGGGCGCAGGCTGGCAAGGACGTGTCGGCTTATGATCGCGCCAAGCTGATGTCGGTCGACTATGACGCGACCGATCTGGCCGCCGAGGCCGATGAGAAGATCCGCACCTTCCAGAAGGATGCGGCGGCGCGCGCCGGCATCTTCCATCACCTGATCACCCTGCCGACCTATCACACGGCGGCGCTGAGCACCGACAACCTCGCCAAGGAATATTTCGGCGACGCGGGCATGCTCGGCTACGTCAAGGGCGTGCAGCGCAAGGAAATCCGCGAAGGGATCGCCTGCGTGAAGCATCAGAACATGTCGGGCTCCGACATCGGCGACGACCACAAGGAATATTTCGCCGGTGAAGCCGCGCTTAAGGCCGGCGGCGTCCACAACACGATGAACCAGTTTGCGGCGTAAAGCCGCACATGAGTTTCGCGGGCTTAGCCCGCGAATTTCCGGGAGCCTCATGGCCCGGGGGAGCAATCCTCCGGGCCAATTTTTGTCAGTGCCAATTAATCAGTGCTGGTGGCGGAGGATCATCGCGACGCGTTCATTCTTCGCGCGGCCCTCGGCCGTTGCATTGTCACCGATCGGGTCCGCGCCGCCGCGGCTGTGGGCGGTCATGCGGCTCGATGCGATGCCGCCGTCGTGGAGCGCGTTGACCACCCAGTCGGCGCGCGCCTGCCCCAGCTTCAGGTCGGCCGCAGCATCGGCGGTGGCGGCGGTATAGCCGATCACCTCTAGCGAGACTTTGGGATTGGCCTTGAGGATCGCGACGCCGCGTTCGATCCGCACCTTCGATTCCATCGTCGGTTCGATCGACCGCCCGTCAAATTCGCGCCCGCCCAGTTCGAAGCGGCGCTCGGTATCGTCATCGGACGCCAGCCAGTCGACCATGTCGCGGCCTACGCTCCCCTTAGGCGCGGTCAGCACCGATCCGTTGGGCAGCGCCACCACGGCGGAAAGATCGGCGGGCGGTGTCGTTTCCACCGCGGGCGTATCGCTCCACGAATTGATCAGCATCACCAGCGCCACGACCAGCAATAAAGGCAGTGCGAATACGGCAAATCGCGCCATCGGAACCCCCATCCGCAGGCCCGCCGATCGCCCCCGATCGCCGCCTGTCCGCGACAATATGACCCAAAGTCGTCATTGCGAGAAGCCGAAGGCGACGAAGCAATCCAGGCCCGTAGAGGAGGGGTTCGCGACCTTCTCCAGTGCGGGCCTGGATTGCTTCGCTACGCTCGCAATGACGAGTGGGGGGGCGGGAGGCTAGGGCGCCTACTTCTTCCGCCCGAGCGACCGCATCGCGTCGTCGAGGCCGCTCAGCGTCAGCGGGAACATCCGGTTGTCCATCAACTCGCGGATCATCCGGGTCGATTGCGAGGAGGGCCAGTAGCGTTCCTCGACCGGGTTGAGCCACGCCGCCGACGAATAGACGTTGGTCAGCCGCTGGAGCCACAGCGCCCCCGGCTCCTCGTTCATATGTTCGACCGATCCGCCCGCGTGCGAAATCTCATACGGGCTCATCTGCGCGTCGCCCACCAGCACCAGCTTATAATCGTGCCCGAATTTGTGGAGCACGTCCCAGGTAGGCGTCCGCTCGGCGAAGCGGCGGCGATTGTCCTTCCATAGCCCTTCGTAAACGCAATTGTGGAAGTAGAAGAATTCGAGATGCTTGAACTCGGTCGTCGCGGCCGAAAACAGCTCCTCGACCATCTTGATATACGGGTCCATCGATCCGCCGACGTCGAGGAACAGCAGCAGCTTCACCGCATTGCGCCGCTCGGGCCGCATCTGGATATCCAGGAAGCCGCGCCGCGCGGTGCCGTCGATCGTGCCATCGATGTCCAGTTCGTCGGCTGCGCCCTGCCGCGCGAAGCGGCGCAGGCGGCGCAGCGCGACCTTGATGTTGCGCGTGCCCAGCTCGACATCATTGTCGAGATTCTTGAACTCGCGCTTCTCCCACACCTTGATCGCGCGCTTGTGCCGGCTCTCGCCGCCGATGCGTATGCCTTCGGGATTATAGCCCGAATTGCCGAAGGGCGATGTGCCGCCGGTGCCGATCCACTTGTTGCCGCCTTCGTGCCGGCCCTGCTGTTCCTCGAGCCGCTTCTTGAGCGTCTCCATGATCTCGTCCCAGTCGCCCAGCGACTTGATCTCTTCCATCTGCTCCGGCGTCAGGAATTTCTCGGCAACCGCCTTCAGCCAGTCCTCGGGCAGTTCAGCGCCTTCGCCCGCTTCGTCGAGCAAGCCCTTGAAGACCTTGGCGAAGACCCGGTCGAACCGGTCGAGCAGCCCTTCGTCCTTCACATAGGTCGCGCGGGCGAGATAATAGAATTCCTCCGCGCTCCACCCGATCACGTCGCGATCCATCGCCTCGAGCAGCGTCAGATGCTCCTTGAGGCTCGCGGGGATGCCCGCGCTGCGCAATTCGTCGAGGAAGCCGAAGAACATCAGGCGTGCTTACCATCATGGTGGCGCGTCCACCACAGCGCCGCGAGGCTGACGATGGCGGACGCCGACAGATAATAGCCCACGTAGGACAGGCCACCGCGCTCGGCGAGATATTGGGCGACGGCGGGCACCGGCGCGGCGCCCAGGATGCCCGCGATGTTGAAGGTCATCGACGCGCCCGTATAGCGCACGCGCGGCGGGAACAGCGAGGGCAGGAAGGCGCCCAGCGGCCCATAGACGAAGCCCATCATGAACAGGGCCAACGCCAGCCAGAGAAAGATCGGCGTCAGATGCCCGCCCGCGAACAGCGGCCCGAGCAATACGCCGGTCGCAATCGTGCCGATGCAGCCCGCGATCAACACGTAGCGCGGGCTTTTCACGTCGGACCACCAGCCCGCCAGCGCGATGCCACCCGCCATGAACAGGATCGTGGTCAGCTGCACGCCCAGGAACGTCTCCTTGGGAATGCTCAGATTCTTGGTCGCGTAACCCAGCGCAAAGGCGGTCGCGAGATAATAGGTCGCGAAGCACGCGACCGCGGCGAAGGTGCCCGCGATCGTCGGCACCATATGCTCGCGAAACAGTTCGGCGATCGGCACCTTGGCAGGCTCGGCCTCTTCCAGCGCGGCCTTGAACGCCGGCGTTTCGGTCAGCTTCAGCCGCACCCACAGCCCGACGCCGACCAGCACGGCGGAACCGAGGAAGGGCAGGCGCCAGCCCCACGCCATGAACTGCTCCTGCGTCATGGCGACGCCCAGGATCAGGAACAGGCCGTTCGCCGCGATGAAGCCGACGGGCGCGCCCAGCTGCGGGAACATGCCGTATCGCCCGCGCTTGTTCGGCGGCGCATTCTCGACCGCGAGCAGCGCCGCACCGCCCCATTCGCCGCCCAGACCAAAGCCCTGCCCGAAGCGCAGCACCGCGAGCAGGAAGGCGCCCAGCCAGCCGGCGGCCTCATAAGAGGGGAGGAAGGCGATCAGCAAAGTCGATCCGCCCATCACCATCAGCGACGCGACCAATGTGGACTTGCGCCCGATCCGGTCGCCGAAATGGCCGAACGCCCACGCGCCCAGCGGCCGCGACAGGAAGGCGAGGCCGAGCAAGGTGTAGGACCAGATCAGCTGGGTGGAGGGCGCGAAGCCGCCGAAGAAGGTCGGCCCGAACACCAGGCTGGCGGCGGTCGCGAAGATATAGAAGTCGTAGAATTCGACCGACGTGCCCGTCAGGCTCGCCAGCAGGATGCGCCTTGGTGACGGCGGCGCGATGGTGTCGGTCATAATCCCCTCCGGTATGTCGCCGGATTGGCGCGCGGAGGGGCGGGGGTCAAGCTAACGGAACTTCCTTCCGTTAAACCTCTTCCCCCAAAGCTCGTCATTGCGAGGAGCCGGAGGCGACGCGGCAATCCAGGCCCGCACTGGAGATGGTCACGAACCTCTTCTGGTTCGGGCCTGGATTGCTTCCCCCGGATCAAGTTCGGGGTCGCAATGACGAGGAAGGGCTAGGTTTACCGGCAGCGCGCCTCGCCGCGGTCGATCGAGCGGCCGAGCAGGCCGCCGCCCGCTGCACCGATCACAGTGCCCAGCAGCGACGAATTGCCGTTGGTGATGACGTTGCCCAGCACGCCGCCCGCCAGCGCGCCGACGATCAGGCCGGTCGTGCCGTCGTTGCGGCGGCAATAATAGCGGCCATCATCGCCGCGATAGATGCGGTCGTTGCGGGTCAGGCGCCGTTCCTTGTAGCGGCGATCGTCGCGATAATAGCGCGATGCGTCATAATGATCGCGGCCGCCACGACGGTCATAACGGTTCCAGTCGTAATTGCGGCCGTTGCGCCAATCATTGTCCCGGCGGCCATTGTCGCGCCAGTCGCGGCGATCCTGCGCAGCGGCAGAATCGACGGCCACCACAGCGGGGGCGGCGGTGATCACGATCATCGCGGCGAGCACAAACTTACGGATGATTCTTTTTCTCCGTCGGTTGGACGAAGCGAGAACCGTGGAATGTTCACAAGGTTGCATTAAGGAAAAATTACGGCGCGTTCAGCTGTTTGAAAGCTGCGGCTCGCACGCGATGCCCGGTTTTCCGCGTCAAGCGAAACATCTGTGGAAAGAGGAATTTTCCATCTTGCGCCTGCCCGTGGATGCGGCACTATAGATGGTGTTGGCATACAGGGGCTGACGCAAATTGTGGTGGTTCGATCGGGATGGGCGGGGGCCCTCGCGAATCGCTGCAACGAGCCGGAACATGACAGGATTCGTCGATGGACGGGGGTGATATCCCGTCCGGACACCCTATCTATGTCCCACTGCCTCTGCTATGAACGTAACAGGAACAAACCCCGCGAGCGCCTATGCGCTACGGTGTGTGGACGGAGTAAGGGCGGTGGATCTTTCTGGTAGCAGCGAAGTGAGCTCGAACGACGTGGCGACGATGGTGGAAGCAGCGGTGAAGGCCGCCAAGAAGGAAGCGATCGATTCGACCGCGATCCTGCCGCAGCCCTATCCCGTCGAGGTCGATCATGGCCGCGATGCTCTCCTGACCGATTTCGGTAAGGAGACGCTGAAGGATCGCTATCTCCTGCCCGGCGAAAGCTATCAGGATCTCTTCGTCCGCGTGGCGTCGGCCTATGCCGATGATCAGGCGCATGCCCAGCGGCTCTACGACTATATCTCGAAGCTGTGGTTCATGCCGGCCACCCCGGTGCTGTCGAATGGCGGCACGGGCCGGGGCCTGCCGATCAGCTGCTATCTCAACTCGGTCGACGACAGCCTTGAGGGCATCGTCAACACCTGGAACGAGAATGTGTGGCTCGCGGCGCGCGGCGGCGGCATCGGCACCTATTGGGGTTCGGTGCGCGGCATCGGCGAGCCGGTCGGCCTGAACGGCAAGACCAGCGGCATCATTCCCTTCGTCCGCGTGATGGACTCGCTGACGCTCGCGATCTCGCAAGGGTCGCTGCGCCGCGGTTCGGCCGCTTGCTATCTCGACGTCTCGCATCCGGAGATCGAGGAATTCCTCGAAATCCGTAAGCCGTCGGGCGATTTCAACCGCAAGGCGCTCAACCTGCACCACGGCGTGCTGCTGAGCGACGCCTTCATGGAGGCGGTGCGCGACGGGGCGGAATGGGAGCTCAAGAGCCCCAAGGACGGATCGAAGCGCGGTTCGGTCGATGCGCGCGCGCTGTTCCAGAAGCTGGTCGAAACCCGTCTGGCGACCGGCGAGCCGTACATCGTCTTCTCGGACACCGTGAACCGCACGATGCCCAAGCATCACCGCGATCTGGGCCTCAAGGTTTCGACCTCGAACCTGTGCTCGGAAATCACGCTGCCCACCGGGCGCGACCATCTCGGCATGGATCGCACCGCGGTCTGCTGCCTCAGCTCGCTCAACCTCGAAACCTGGGATGAGTGGAACGGCGACAAGCGCTTCATCGAAGACGTGATGCGCTTCCTCGACAACGTCCTGCAGGACTATATCGATCGCGCGCCCGACGAGATGGCCCGCGCCAAGTATAGCGCCAGCCGCGAACGTTCGGTGGGCCTGGGCGTCATGGGCTTCCACAGCTTCCTCCAGGCGCGGGGCCTCGGCTTCGAAGGCGCGATGGCGAAGAGCTGGAATCTCAAGATTTTCAAGCATGTGAACGCCGGCGTTAACGAAGCGTCGATGCTGTTGGCGACCGAGCGTGGCCCGTGCCCCGACGCCGCCGATCAGGGCGTGATGGAGCGTTTCAGCTGCAAGATGGCGATCGCGCCGACCGCGTCGATCAGCATCATCTGCGGCGGCACCTCGGCCTGCATCGAGCCGATCCCGGCGAATATCTACACCCACAAGACGCTGTCGGGCAGCTTCTCGATCAAGAACGTCTATCTGCAGAAGCTGCTCGCCGAAAAGTCGAAGGACAGCGATGCGGTGTGGAGCTCGATCCTCGAACGCGGCGGTTCGGTCCAGCATCTCGATTTCCTGACGCAGGACGAAAAGGACGTGTTCAAGACCAGCTTCGAAATCGACCAGCGCTGGCTGATCGAGCTCGCGGCCGATCGCACGCCCTATATCGATCAGGCGCAGTCGCTGAACCTGTTCATCCCGGCCGACGTGGAAAAGTGGGATCTGCTGATGCTCCACTTCCGCGCATGGGAACTGGGCATCAAGTCGCTCTATTATCTGCGGTCCAAGTCGATCCAGCGCGCGGGCTTCGCCGGCGGCGTCGAGGCCGACAACACGATCGACCTTCGCCAGATCGAGGTCGAGGTGAAGGATTACGACGAATGTCTGGCGTGCCAGTAAAGGCCGGCTGACGTGGACGACCTCAACCTGCCCCTGATCATCGCGGCCGTGACCGCGCTGGTCGGCCTGCTGTGCCTCGGCCTCGCCTTCGCGGCGTACGGCCGGGCGCGCAAGGCCGCCCGCGCGCCGGCGGGCGCGGTGCTGGGGGAGGGTGAGGAAACGCCCGCCCAGCTTCGCGCCTTCGGCGCCCGCAATCTCCTGTCGGCAGCGGTCATGTTCGCGCTCGCCGTCGTCATCATCCTGTTCAGCTGAACGGAAGGCTCACCCCATGTCGCTCCTCTCCGCATCGCGCGCCTACAAGCCCTTCGAATTTCCGTGGGCCTTCGAATATTGGAAGCGCCAGCAGCAGCTCCACTGGCTGCCGGAAGAAGTGCCGCTGGGCGAGGATTGCCGCGATTGGGCGCAGAAGCTCACCGATCATGAGCGCAACCTGCTGACGCAGATCTTCCGCTTCTTCACCCAGGCCGATGTCGAG
Organism: Sphingomonas crocodyli; assembly: GCF_004005865.1. Classification (NCBI taxonomy): domain Bacteria; kingdom Pseudomonadati; phylum Pseudomonadota; class Alphaproteobacteria; order Sphingomonadales; family Sphingomonadaceae; genus Sphingomonas; species Sphingomonas crocodyli. The sequence goes on along the minus strand of NZ_SACN01000001.1, from coordinate 2,564,333 downwards.
GTGCAGGATTGCTACCACGACAAATATGGCCGCGTGTTCAAGCCGACCGAGATCAAGATGATGCTGACCGCGTTCAGCAACATGGAAACGGTCCACATCGCGGCCTACAGCCACCTGCTCGACACGATCGGCATGCCCGAGACGGAGTATAGCGCGTTCCTTCAGTATAAGGAGATGCGCGACAAGCACGATTATCTGGCGACCTTCGGCGTCGACAGCGATGAGGATATCGCCCGCACACTCGCCATGTTCGGCGGCTTCACCGAAGGGCTGCAGCTGTTCGCGTCCTTCGCGATGCTGATGAACTTCCCGCGCTTCAACAAGATGAAGGGCATGGGGCAGATCGTCACCTGGTCGATCCGCGACGAGACGCTGCACTGCGAAGGCATCATCCGCCTGTTCCACGCCTTCGTGAAGGAGCGCAACTGCCTGACCCCGGCGGTCAAGGACGACATTCTCGACATGTGCCAGAAGACGGTGCGGATCGAGGACGCGTTCATCGATCTCGTGTTCGAAATGGGCCCGGTCAACGGCATGACGCCCAAGGACATCAAGAAATATGTCCGCTACATCGCCGACTGGCGCCTGGGCCAGCTGGGCCTCAAGCCGATCTACATGATCGAGGAGCATCCGCTCCCCTGGCTCGCCCCGCTGCTCAACGGCGTCGAACACGCCAACTTCTTTGAAACCCGCGCGACCGAATATTCGAAGGCCGCCACCCGCGGCCAGTGGAACGACGTGTGGGACGCCTTCGACAAGCGCAAGGCGGCCAAGGCGGTTCCGGCCGCGAACGAGGACGCGCTCGAGGCGGGCCTGTTCGGGGATGGCGTCGCGGCCGAGTAAATATTTGGACATTCGAGCATGGATCGACAGGTAGTCGACGATATTTTGATCGTTCTTGCTTCTATGAAGCAAAGCATCGATTTGAATATTGTTCGATCAGGCCAGAGTGATGTTCGAAACCGTGTTCGTGCCCTTTACTTGACGCTAGAAGAAATTAGCTTTGATTTCCGTCAGGCTGCATATACTGGAGATGATGATCCTTTAGATGTCCTGTATCAGGAGCTAAGGGATTTAATAGATAGCCCGATATTCCGACAATTCTCTCCTATCCGCTATCATAGCGGTAGGGCGATGAGGGTAAGGCAGACTAGGCTTGACCCTAAATTGGCTGGAGGCACCATTTCTCTAGGAGAGGCCCTTGGATTGCTCCTGCAGTCCATCGAGCGTTTTCTGCCGCAGGCATCGTTTTTCGATAACGCAGACACTTTTTCAGCCAGGCGTATTAAAGCGGTGGTTCCTAGGGAGCAGTATGTTGCTCCCGCGAAATTTGACGTGGTTGATGGCATCCTTCTTGTGGTCAAGCAGCCAGCTTGTCCGCTTGAACAAGATGAGAACAATGTTTTTCAAGCTAAAGAAGAGATAACGTCTAGGGGTGACGAGATAATTCGTCACCTCGAAATGACAAATTGTGACAAGCGCCTGCTTGATAGTATTAAGGATATTCAAGATAAGGTTAATTCGAACTCGGACATTGTCCGGTTAGGGATGGCTAATGTTGGATTTGAGATAATATGTCAGAGATTTGAAAAAGAGCTGCCGGACATTGTGGCGGCTATGCTTAAGTCTCATGCGCTACATATAAATATGTATGTGGCTCAATTCCCTGAGTGGCATCGTTTTGTCACTCAAGCCGCTGAGGCTAAAACCTCTACGGATGATATTGTAAAAATATCAGGTGTTCTTCAAAGAATAATTGAAGAAGTTAATAAAAATACAGAACATGTTAATGAAAATGTTCCTAGAACACTTTTTGCGTTAAATCGTTTGATCGCTAATCCTGCAGAGGCATCTGTGAAGGCTGTTTATGCCGTTTGGCGATCAATTGAGAATATGATCATAAGTGTTTTTAATTACGGAGCGGATTTATTTGAAAAATCTGCTCGGAAAACATCGGATTCTTTATCGACTGCTGTGTCGAAAGTTGCAGTTGCGGCCCTGCTTGCTCTTGCTCTTAGCAGCGCTGCGGGCATGGCCCCCTTAGCGGCGCATTTCCCAGATAGCGCTTGGATAAGCACAGCGATGAATGTCGTAAAAAATCAGCTTCAAAAGCTCGATTGACTGTTCGCGAGTCATTTTTGCTGGCGTCATCGTCTCGCCGCTGCCGACACATCTCCGTCACGGAACGTCCGCATAGCCCGCGCATTCCCGCATTCGGAGTGCTCGCTTGACCCATTTCATCACCCGTCGCGGCCTGCTGGTCGGTGCGGCGGCCGCCACGGCGGCGGCGCCTGCGATCCTCAAGGCGCAGATGCTGTTTCGGGATTATCCCTTCCGGCTGGGCGTCGCGGCGGGGGAGCCGGCGGCGGATGGGTTCGTGATCTGGACGCGGCTCGCGCCTGATCCGCTCGATCGGCACGGCGGGATGCCGATGGCGAAGGTCGATGTCGACTGGGAGGTCGCGGCCGACGAGGGCTTCAAGCAGATCATCCAGAAGGGCACCGCCGCCGCCCGCCCCGAAATCGGCCATTCGGTCCATGTCGAACTGGCTGGCCTCCAGCCCGCGCGGCCCTACTTCTACCGCTTCAGGATCGGGCGCGAGGTCAGCCCGATCGGCCGTGCGAAGACGCTGCCCGCCATTGGCGTGCGCACCGATCGGATGCGCTTCGCGGTCGCGGGCTGTCAGGCGTGGGAGGACGGCCTCTACACCGCTTTTGCCGACATCGCCGATCAGGAGATCGACTTCCTCTACCATTATGGCGACTATATCTACGAAGGCCGCCGCAAGCTGATGAGCAAGCCCGGCCATGACGGTCGATCGATCCCGGTCGTGCGCGATCATTTGGGCGATGAACTCTACAGCCTCGACGATTATCGCCTGCGTTACGCCCAGTACCGGATGGATCCGAACCTGCAGGCCGCGCACCGCGCCGCCGCCTGGTTCGCCACCTTCGACGATCACGAAGTCTCGAACGACTGGGTCAGCGATCACAGCGCGCAGGGCACCCCGCCCGAACTGTTCCTGCTCCGCCGACAGGCCGCGTTTCAGGCCTATTACGAATATATGCCGCTGCGCCGCGCCTCGATCCCGATGGGCGCGTCGATCCAGGCCTATCGCCGCGCGCGCTTCGGCGATCTCGCCGACATCCACCTGCTCGACACTCGCCAGTTCCGCACGTCCCGGCCGTGCGGCGAAAACTTCACGGCGGAATGCGACGCCGTGCGCGATCCGAAGGCGCAGGTGCTGGGATCGGCGCAGGAGGCGTGGCTGACCAGCGAATTGCGGCAGAAGGCCGGCCGCTGGAACGTGCTGGCGCAACAGGTGATGATGATGAACCTCGCGCGCGATCGGGACGGCGTGGCGGGGCCGAAGCCGACGCGCAACTTCGACAGCTGGGCCGGCTATCTCGCCCCGCGCGATCGGCTGCTCCGCAATCTCGACGGCCTCGGCAATGTCGTGGTGCTGACCGGCGACGAGCATCAGAATTTCGCGGGCGAGCTTGCGCCCGGCGACGGCGCGGGCAAGCCCGTCGCGGTCGAGTTCGTCTCCACATCGATCAGTTCGGGCGGATCGGGCAGCGATGCGCGCTACGATCAGGCGCAGGTGATGGCCGCTAACCCGACGCTAAAGTTCAAGCAGGACCAGCGCGGCTATCTGCTGTGCGATGTCGCGCCCGACCTGTGGACCAGCCGCTTCCGCACCGTCGACAAGGTCCACGAACCCGGCGGCGTGGTCAGCACCCGCGCGACCTTCGCGATTGAGCACGGCAATCCGAAGCTGGTTCAGGCCTGATCAGCGCCCGCCGAACAGCAATTTCACATGATCGTGAAGCAGCCGCATCTGCCGCCCGATGATCGCCTTGTCGCCCAGCGCGCGTGACGTGATGATCCCGCCATCGGCGACGACCGTGAAATGGTCGGCCAGCGCGGTCAGATCGGCGGGGATGGCGGGCGGATAAAGTTCGGCGATCTCGGACAGCCAGTCGTGGAAGCGCGTGCGCCATCCGATCGCGGTCTCGCGGATCAGCCGCGTCACCTCGCGATCGAAGAAGCGCTCCTGATAGGTGATCGATGCCGCGAGGCAGCCGGGGTGCAGTTCGGGCAGGTCGTCCATCGTCTCGGCGAACAGGCGGATGAAGATCAGGAAGCTTTGCAGCGGATCGTCCGACAGTGATCGCGCGCGCTCGGTCAGTTGATCGAGGATGCGGTTGTCGCGCTCGCTGAAGCGGGCGACGATCTGCCGCGCCAGATCGTTCTTGTCGTGGAAATGATAGAAGAAGCCGCTCTTGGTGATCCCGGCGGCCTCGACCAGTTCGTCGATCGAAGTCGCGGCAAAGCCTTTGTGCAGGATCGCCTCCTCGGCGATGTCCATGATCCGCTCGCGCGTGCGCACGCCCTTGGACGGCGCGTCGCCGTCCGACTGTACTCCCGGTATGGTTTTGTCGATCACACCTTCGGCCATCGGCCAGTCCCCCGCGCGCCGGACAGTGAAACAGTAACGAATTTAACGGTTTCTATGGCTTGGGCCGAACCGACCCTGCGCCTTCTAGAGCGCGCTCGTCGTCCGGCCTAATTGGTCTGCCATCATCGAATCATCGGGATGGGCATGACTATATTTCACTATATCGCATTGGGGATGTTCGCGACATTCGTGATCGTCGACCTGATCTTTCGCGCGCGGGACTTTCCCCGCATCGGTCTGTGGCCCGTCATGGGCGCCGCATCGGCCGTCCTCTACTTCGCGATCGGCACCTATGCGCCATTCCTGTGGGATGCGTGGCTGGGCGAACGGCAATTGTTCGATGGCCGCGCCTTGCCCTTTGTGGTGCAGGTGGTGGGCGGGCTGCTGCTGCTCGAACTCGGTGTCTATGTCTGGCACCGCACGATGCACCGCTTCGATCCGCTGTGGCGCGCCTTCCATCAGATGCATCACAGCGCCGAACGGGTCGACATCTGGGGCGCCTTCTATTTCCACCCGCTCGATATGCTGGGATGGGCGCTGCTCAGCTCGCTCTGTCTCGTCGGGATCGTAGGCTTGTCGCCGGAGGCCACGTTGATCGTCGCGCTCGCCGCGACCTTCCTCGCGATGTTCCAGCACGCCAATATCCGCACGCCGCACTGGCTGGGCTACATCGTCCAGCGCCCCGAAAGCCACGCGCTCCACCATCAGCGCGGCGTCCACGGCCACAATTATTCGGACCTTCCGATCTGGGACATCGTCCTCGGCACCTTCCGCAACCCGCGCGCATGGGCGGACGATGCGGGCCTCCACGCCGGCTCGACGATGCGCGTGCTGCCGCTGCTGGTGGGGCGCAAGCTGGCCTAAGCCGCCATCCAGTCCTTCAGCGCTTCGCCCGCGCGTTCGGCGTACATCGCTTTGCGGTCGCTCTTGCTCTTGCGGCCGCCCTTGGCGTCGACGAGCGGGGGGAACAGGCCGAAATTGACGTTCATCGGCTGATAGGAGTCAATCTCCGCCCCGCCGGTGATGTGGCCCAGCAGCGCGCCCAGCGCGGTCGTGGGGGGCGGGGGCGCCATTTCGGTGCCAAGGATCTCGGCGGCGGCGAAGCGGCCCGCGAGCAGGCCGATCGCGGCGCTTTCGACATAGCCCTCGCATCCCGTAATCTGCCCCGCAAAGCGGATGTTCGGCCGCGACTTCAGGCGCAGCGTCCCGTCCAGCAGGCGCGGCGATTGGATGAAGGTGTTGCGGTGCAGCCCGCCCAGCCGCGCGAACTCGGCATTTTCCAGGCCGGGGATCGTGCGGAAGATGCGCACCTGCTCGCCATGCTTCAGCTTGGTCTGGAAGCCGACGATGTTCCAAAGCGTGCCCAGCGCATTGTCCTGCCGCAGCTGGACGACCGCATAGGGCCAACGCCCGGTCTTCGGATTATCCAGCCCCACCGGCTTCATCGGCCCGTAACGCAGCGTATCGACGCCGCGCTCGGCCATCACCTCGATCGGCATGCAGCCGTCGAAATAGGGCGTGTTCTTCTCCCACTCCTTGAACTCGCCCTTCTCGCCGTCGATCAGGGCCTGGTGGAAGGCCAGATACTGCTCCTTCGTCATCGGGCAGTTGATATAGTCCTTGGTCTCGCCCTTATCCCAGCGCGAGGCCATCCATGCGACGTCCATATCGATCGAATGGTGGTGGACGATCGGCGCGATCGCATCGAAGAAGGCCAGGGCATCCTCGCCGGTCGCGCTGCCGATCTGCCCGGCCAGCGCCTCGGCCGTCAGCGGCCCGGTGGCGATGATCACGCGGCCGTCGGGCAGGGCGTCGACGCGCTCGCGCACCAGTTCGATATTCGGATGGCTCGCGATCGCCTCGGTCACGCCCTCGGCATAGCCCTCGCGATCGACCGCCAGCGCGGAGCCGGCGGGCACGCGATGCTTGTCGGCCTTAGCCATGATCAGCGAACCCAGCGCGCGCATCTCGTGATGGAGCAGGCCGACCGCATTGGCGGGATCGTCCGACCGGAAGCTGTTCGAACAGACGAGTTCGGCCAGGCTGTCGGTCTGGTGCGCGGGGGTGCCCTCCACCCCGCGCATCTCCGACAGGCGCACCTTGATGCCCGCCTGCGCCAGCTGCCACGCGGCTTCCGAACCGGCGAGGCCGCCGCCGATGATGTGAACCTGATATGTCATATGCGCACGCCTTTAGAGGCTTTCATCGCGCGGGGGAACAGGAGGAGGCAATTGGTCCGCTATCGGACCGGTGCGACCAAAGTCTAAGCCCTGTCGCACGGCTTTCTTAACCATTTCCGCGCCATGCGGGACGGCATGATCAGCGCGGAAACCGTCCTCAGCAAAATCGGGATATTGACCCGCGATGTGACGCGCGCGGGGGAGATTGGCGATCTCGATCTGATCCGCATCAACGGCATCCGGCTCCTATGCGCCTGCGGGTGGGCAAGCCTGTTCGTGATGGCGATCTGCGGCCTCGTGATCGGGGCGGACGATCTGACGATCGCTTTGCTGATGGGCGTTGCGATCAACATCGTACCCACCCAGTGCGCGCTACGCGGCCGCCACGATCTGCCCGCGATGCTCAGCGTCGCGATGATGATCGCGCTGCACCCCGCACTCTTCCTCTACGTGTTCACCGGCCATGCGTGGCAGATGGACCTGCACATGTATTTCTTCGTCGGGCTCGGCGCGCTGGTCGTGCTGTGCGACTGGCGCCCGCTGGTGCTGGCGACCGGGATCATCGCGGTTCACCATCTGATGCTGGAAATGGTTCGCCCGCAATGGGTGTTCCTCTCCACCGACAGCGGCGATATCGGCCGCGTCTTCCTGCACGGCGCGGTCGTGCTGCTCCAGTGCACCTTTCTGGGCTTCGCCGCCCAACGCCTCGCCGGCCTGCTCCGCGCGCAGCAGGCGGCCCGCGCCACCGCGCAGCACCTGCTCGTCGAAAGCCAGGAGGCGACCGAGCGTGCGATCAAGGCGCGCGCCTATGCCGAACAGGCTTATGCCGCGCAGATCGAGGCCGAACGGATCGCCGATCGCGAACGCACCGCCCGCGTCGAGGAACAGCGCGCTGCCGCCGAACGCCGCCGCGTGACGTTGCTCGATCTGGCCGACCGCTTCGAACATTCGGTGGCGGGCGTGGTCCGCTCGGTCCTGTCCTCGTCGGGCGAACTCGAAGGCTCTTCGCGCGAACTCAATGCTCTGGCGGTGGAGGCCAGCCGCAAGGCGGGCGACGTCGCGCTGACCGCGCATGCCGTCACCGAACGATCACGCGAAGTCGCCGCCGATATGGGCGCGGTCGCACATTCGGTCGCGCGCATCGCCAGCCAGGTCAACGAACAGGGCGCGCTCACCGCGGTTGCGCAGCGCAGCTCCGAACAGGGTGACGATTCGCTCGCAGCCCTTGCGGAGCGGACCACCGACATCGTCGGTTTCGCCGACATCATCGCCGACATCGCTTCGCGCACCAATCTCCTCGCGCTCAACGCCTCGATCGAGGCTGCGCGCGCAGGCGAGGCGGGGCGCGGCTTCGCGGTGGTGGCGGATGAGGTGAAGCTGCTCTCGCGCCAGGCCAAGGACGCGACCGGCAAGATCACCGCTCTGGTCGCCACGGTCGACGAGCGTGCAAGCGCGGTCGAAGGCGCGCTGGCCGAGGTTGCGGATGTGGTCGGTTCATTGGGGGTCACGTCCGACCGGATCGTCGCCGAGATCGCCGAACAGCTGGCCGTGTCTAACAGCGTCGGCGGCCATGCCGACGGCACCGCGCAGGACGCCGCCGACATGGCGGACCGGATGAGCGAAGTCGCCCACGCCGCCGACGCCGCCGGCGCGCTCTCGGGCAACGTTCAGACCGCCGCCACCCGCCTGTCCGCCGACGCGCTCAGCCTCAAGGCCGCCACCGAAACGTTCGTGGCGCAGTTGCGAGCGGCGTGACGCCCCCATTGATCCTCCCCCGCCAGGGGGAGGTGTCAGCGTAGCTGACGGAGGGGGAGGGCGGCGGCTAACGGGAGGTTTCGTATCCTCCCCCTCCGTCGCCTTCGGCGCCACCTCCCCCTGGCGGGGGAGGATTAGAGAGGGGCAACTAACCCCGATCGTCGAAGAACAATTTCACGACATGCTTGGGCCGCAGCGTCAGGCGGCTGATCGGTTCGGGCTTGGGCGCATCCGGGTAGCGCAAGCGGAAGGCGTGGATCACCGAGGCGAGCGTCAAGATGCCCTCCTGCTGCGCGAAGCCCGCGCCGATGCAGATGCGTGGTCCCTTGCCGAACGGCATGTAGGCGCGCTTGGCGGCTTCGGCTTCGGCCGGATCGTCGAAGCGATCGGGCGCGAAGGCGTGCGGGCATTTCCAATTGTCGCGGTTGCGCTGGATCAGCCACGGCGAGACGACCAACATCGCGCCGTTCTGCAGCAATTTGTCGCGCATCGTCGTCGGCGCAGTGATCTCGCGGACGAAGAAGCTGACCGGCGGGTAGAGGCGCAGTGTTTCCTTGAACAGGTTGCGCACCCCGTCCAGCCCGCGCAGATGTTCGAAGCCCAGCGGCGCATCGCCCGCCACGCGCTCTATCTCGGCGGCCAGCGCCTCCTGCAGATGCGGGCATTCGGACAGCAGGTAGAGCGCCCACGTCATCGTGCTCGCCGCCGTCTCATGCCCCGCCAGGAAGATGGTGGAGACCTGTTCCATGATCTGTTCGTAGGTGAAGGGCGCGCCCGTCACCGGATGCCGCGCCTCCATCAGCGACTGGAGGATGTCCTTCTGCGCCTCGCCCGTGCCGCTGTGGAAGGCGTCGTGGCGCGCCTTCACGATCGGGCCGAACACCGCATGGATATCGGCCGCCGCCTTCTTTGCGCGGCGGCGATAGCCGAAGGTCGGCAGGCCGTAGAGGCGCAGCATCGCGCCCGGCTGAATATTCTCCTGATAGCGATGGAAGGCGCGGTAGATCGCGTCCGCGCTCGCCCCGTCCAGCTTCACCGAGAAGATCGTGCGATAGATGATGTCGGCCGCGACATGCGTCATCAGCGGATCGACGCCGATCGGCTTGCTGCGATCGAGCGCGGTGATCTGCGCCATCAGATCGTCCACCGCGCCCTGCATCGCGGGATAGACGCGCTTGAGGTTGGTGTGCGCAAAGGCGGGGTTCACCATCGCGCGCTGCTGTTCCCAATCTTCGCCATTGGCCGAAAAGACGCTGTTGCCGATCAGCGGGTCGAGCAGGTCGTTCAGGAACGGATGCTTGGGGAACGCCTTTTCGCGATCGTCCATCACCCGATCGACGACCTCCAGATCGTTGGCGATGTAGAAATCGAGCCGGGGCAGGCGGATCTCGCCCATCCGCATCGTATAGCTTTTTTCGAACAGCGTGTGGATCCAGCTGCTCCATCCGGTCAGGAACCGTTTGAACAGCGACGCCTTGCTCTTGTGCGGAACGGGATAGGGCGGGGTGAAGATCGGCGCGTCGCCATCATGCCGCTCACCGGTTACGGGGCATTGATCAGCCATTTTCGGCCTCGAATGCGGCGATCGACTGCGCCAGCGGGCGCGCGCCCGAACTCAGCGCGATATAATCGAGCGGGGACAGGCGATCGAACGTCCGCAGATAATCGAAATGCGTCTCATACTTGTTGCGGCGGCGCGCCTGATAGGTGGCGGGGTCGCAATATTTGAACCAGCGCGGGCTCGTCTGGAACAGGCGGGCGCGGCGTGGTTCGCGGGTGCTGATGCACGGATCGATGCCGGCGATGCACGCGCCGTCGGTGATCGATCCGATGTCGAGCCAGCGGAAATCGCCCCGGCCGACCTGTGCGAGCATCTCGTGGAAACGATGGCTGTCCTTGCGATTGCCGATCAGCGCGATGCACGATCCCAAAGTCACGAAGCCGAAGCGATCGGGCAGCGCGCCGCCGAAGCGATCGAGCAGCCGCGCCATCATCGGCACGCCCATGATCGATCCGTTGCTGTGCGTGACGAACAGGATCTCGTCCCAATCCTCGTCGAAGCTGGCGGCGATCTGATCGGCGAATTCGTTCATCCGCGCCTCGACATCGGGCGGCAGCCGATCGTTGGCCAGCGTATCGTTGAAGATGATGAAGCGCAGCAGCCAGAAGCCCTGGATCTTCTTCACGATGAACATCGACACCGCGACCGCCACGATCGCCGTCACCGCCAATCCCCAGCCCCAGCCGAGCAGCGCGATCGCCGGCAGGCACAGCAGCAGCCCCAGCAGGATCGGCAGCGCGATCGCGGAGACGCCCGGATAATAGAAGGCGAAGCGGACGCCGAACGGAAACGTCTTCACGATCGGCCAGTCGAGCAGCCGGGTAAAGTTCCAATAGGCGGCGGCCGATCGTTTGAGCAGCGCCAGCGGGTTCTTCACCCAATGGGTGCGCACCACATCGTCCCAGCCCAGAAAGACATAGTCGGTGCGCGTATCGGGATCGCGATCCTCGATCGTCCACGCCACCGAATGCGGCGGTTCGCGGCGGCGCTTGCCGACGGTGACGTGGCGGCCCGCCATCGCGTTGAACAGCGTAGCCTGTTCGCCGAACATCTGGTGATAATATCGGGCGCCGCGTGGATCGAAGCCGCTGAGATAGAAGATTTTGCGCTTGAAAGCCTGCATCGCGGCTGTCTACTCGGTCCATGCCCGATGGGAAACGCCAATATTGCCTGTTCATGGACGGGCGCAAATATGATCGTAACGAAGGCTGCCACGCCCACGATCTCGCCTACGGAATCCACGGCGGCGGGAGCGAGAAGGATCGCCGCGCCGCCGATCTGACCCTCTATCGCCGGATGCGGGAAAAGGGCGATCCGATGGCCTTCGCCGCCCTGTTCTTCACCACCGTCTATGGCTGGTTCTTCTTCAATTATCACGGCACCCCGTGGCAGGGGCAGCTCGTCCGGAAGATATTCCCGCGATATTGAACCGCTTGAGGGGCAGGGCGTTGGTTCGGCATCAAAACCGAACAAGGAGATCGCCCCCATGCTTATCGTTCACGGCGCAATGGTCCTCGTCGCCGATGGCCGCAAGAGCCTGTTCCTGCGCAACGAAGGCGATGCTCAATATCCCAACCTCGTCGTGGAGGATCAGGCGGCCCACGCCGACCTTGCCGATCGCGAGATGAAGACCGACGCGGCCGGCCGCGCCATGTCGCCGGTCGGCGGCCGCCAGAGCGCTATGGAGGAACCGGATTATCACCAGATCGAGGAAGATCGCTTCGCCGCCGATACCGCGCTGATGCTCAAGCAGAAGGTCGACGATTTCGAAAAGCTGATCATCATCGCCCCGCCGCGCACGCTGGGCGAACTGCGCAAACATTATGACAAGGCGGTCGCCGAAAAGATCGTCGCGGAGATCGACAAGGATCTCACCCGCCACCCGACCGACAAGATCGAAAAGGCGCTGCTGGCCCTCTGATGATCCACCACGTCTCCTTCGGGACGGACGACGTCGCGCGTGCCCGAGCCTTCTATGATCCGGTCATGGAGGTGCTCGGGATGCGGCGGCTGATGCTCGACGATTATGGCGTCCATTACGGCACCGGCGACATCGAGTTCAGCCTGATCCGCCCGTCGGACGAGCGGGCGGCGAGCGCGGGCAACGGCGCCCACGTCGCCTTCACGGCGCGCGATCGCGCAATGGTCGATCGCTTCCACAACGTCGCGATGGCGCATGGCGGCCACAGCGACGGCGCCCCCGGCATCCGCACCGATTACGACGCCAACTATTACGCCGCCTTCGTCCACGATCCCGATGGCAACAAGATCGAGGCGGTGACGATGTCCGCCGCCTAATTCGTCATTGCGAGCGTAGCGAAGCAATCCAGGCCCGAATGTGAGTGGGCCACGAGCCTCTCAAGTGCGGAACTGGATTGCCGCGTCGCCTGCGGCTCCTCGCAATGACGAGGAGTTTGTGGCGAGGATTGGGTGACGAGGACGCGGCTTATGCCGCGTCCTTCGCGCGGTCCTTCATTTCCTGGTTGAGCATTTCGGCCAGCAGGAAGGCGAGTTCGATCGACTGGCCTGCGTTCAGGCGGGGGTCGCAGTGGGTGTGGTAGCGATCGGCGAGGTTCTCGTCGGTCACCGCCATCGCCCCGCCGGTGCATTCGGTGACGTTCTGGCCGGTCATCTCGGCATGGATGCCGCCGCCATGCGTGCCTTCGGCCCGGTGCACCGCGAAGAAGCCGCGCACTTCGGCCAGGATGCGCTCGAACGGGCGCGTCTTGTAGCCGTTGGCGGCCTTCACGACGTTGCCGTGCATCGGATCGCACGACCACACGACCTGACGCCCTTCGCGCTTCACCGCGCGGACGAGGCTGGGCAGGTGCTTTTCGATCTTGTCGTGGCCGTAGCGCGTGATCAGAGTGACGCGGCCGGGCTGGCGCGCGGGATCGACCGTGTCGAGCATGCGCAGCAGCGCGTCCGGCTCTAGGCTCGGGCCGCACTTGAGGCCGATCGGATTGCCCACGCCGCGCAGATATTCGACATGCGCCGATCCTTCGAAGCGGGTGCGATCGCCGATCCACAGCATATGGGCGGAGGTGTCGTACCAGTCGCCGGTGGTGCTGTCGCGGCGGGTCAGCGCCTGCTCGTAGGGGAGCAGCAGCGCCTCATGGCTGGTGTAGAAGCTGGTGCCGGCAAGCTGCGGCACCGTTTCCGGGTTGATCCCGCACGCGGCCATGAAGTCGAGCGCGTCGCCGATCCGCTGCGCGACCTGCGCATATTGCGATGCCCAGGGACTCCGGCCCATGAAATCGAGCATCCAATTGTGAACGCGGTGCAGGTTCGCATAGCCGCCCTGCGAGAAGGCGCGCAGCAGATTGAGCGTCGCGGCCGACTGGTTGTAGGCGCGGATCATCCGCTGCGGATCGGGCGAGCGACCGGCTTCGGCGAACTCGATATCGTTGATGATATCGCCGCGATAGCTGGGCAGCGAGACACCGCCGATTTCCTCGTTCGGGGCCGAACGCGGCTTGGCGAACTGGCCCGCCATGCGGCCGACCTTCACGATCGGCAGCTTGGACGAATAGGTCAGCACGACCGCCATCTGCAGCAGCACGCGGAACGTGTCGCGGATATTGTCCGGATGGAATTCGGCGAAGCTTTCGGCGCAGTCGCCGCCCTGGAGCAGGAAAGCCTTGCCCTCGGCGACCTTGGCGAGATCCGCGGTCAGCGCGCGCGCCTCGCCCGCAAACACCAGCGGCGGATAGCTCGACAGCTCCTTTTCCGCCGAGGCGAGCGCCCCCGCGTCGGGATAGACGGGCATCTGCACCGCTTCGTGATTGCGCCAGCTGTCGGGCGTCCAGTTCGTCGCCATTGGTCCTGATATCCTTTCGAGCCGGCGCATGTGCGCTCGGGACGGGGGAAAGGCAAGGGGAGGGTGGCTTGGGGGCAGGGAAGCGGGGCTTTTGCGCCACACTCCTCTCCGTGGTTCGTCGCCTCTTATCCTCCCCCGCCAGGGGGAGGTGGCGCCGAAGGCGACGGAGGGGGAGGGCGGCGACCAGCCCGGAGTTAGCCGTGTCCTCCCCCTCCGTCAGCTACGCTGACACCTCCCCCTGGCGGGGGAGGATTTTGCGTGCCTCAGTGGTGCGCCGCTGCCAGCCGCGCCACATGATACTCGATATCCCCGTAAGCCTTCTCCAGCGACAGCAGCCGCCGGTAATGATGGCTGATCGCATATTCATCGGTCACGCCGTAGCCGCCGTGGATCTGGACGCCGTGGCGCATGACGAGCTGGCTCGCCTCGCCCATCACCACCTTGGCGGCGGAGATGGCGCGGATGCGCGCCTGCGCTTCGCCGTCGAGCGAGGCGAGCGCGCCGTAGAGGGCGGAGCGCGACTGGTGGGTCGCCACCAGCATGTCGACGATCATATGCTGGAGCGACTGGAAATTGCCGATCGGCTGCCCGAACTGCTTGCGCTCCTTCATGTACGCCGAGCAGAGATCGAGGCACGCCTCCATCGATCCCACCGCCTGCGCGACCGCGGCGATCGCAGCGCGATCGGTCGCGGCGAAGAGGAGGTCGGTCGCCTCGGCGCCGGACGCCAGCAGCGCGTCGGCATCGACCGTCACGCCCTCGAAGCGTAGGTCTGCCGCGCGGGTGCCATCGACCAGCGGATAGCTGGAGAGGCCGAGGCCCGCAGCACCCGCATCGACCACGAACAGCGATGTGCCCGCATCGGCGAGATCGGCGCTGACGATGAAGTGGGTGGCGGACGGCGCGTCGAAGATCACCGACTTGGCGCCGTCGATCCGATAGCCGTTGCCGTCATGCACCGCCGTGGTCGCGCGCGGCGTATCGATATCGTAGCGGTCGCCGATCTCGGCATGGGCAAGCGCGACCAAAGCCTCGCCGCCCGCAATCCCGCCCAGCAGAGCCTCCTGCGCGCCGCCCGCCTGCGCGAGGATGTGGGCACACAGGACCACGCTGTTGATATAGGGTTCGGTCGCCAGCCCCTTGCCCAGCGCGATGTTAAGCAGGGCGACGTCCTCCATCGTGCCGCCCAGGCCTCCGGCTTCCTCGGGTATCGGCAGCATCAGCCAGCCAAGCTCGGCGAACTGCGCCCAGCCATCGGCGTCGAGGCCGTTGTCGATATGGCGGCGTTCGCGCCATTTTTCGACCTGCCCGCGCTCCTTCATCAGCCGCTCGGCGCTGTCGAGCAGCATCTGCTGCATCTCGCTATAATCGAAGTTCATCTGGGCGTTTCCGTTCAGAGGCCGAAGGCGAGCTTGGCGAGGATGTTCTTCTGCACCTGCTTGGTGCCGCCGTAGAGAGTGGCGGCGCGCATGATCGTGGCGATCGCGGTGCGGCCCGGCACATATTCGGGCCAGTCGGGCAGGCTGGGCGCGGGCTGATCGCGGCCGGGCACATAAGCGCGCAGGCCGCGGGTGGCGAGCAGATCGACCTGAATCTCGGTCGTCGCCTGCTGCATCTCCGATCCGCGCAGCTTCAGGATCGACGAGGCGACCGAGGCATCGAAGCCGTGCGATTCGTTCGCCAGCACGCGCAGCACCGACCATTCGAGCGCGGCCAGATCGGCCTCCAGCCGTGCCAGGCGACCGGCAAAGGCGGGCGACTGCGACAGCGGGCGGCCATCGTGCACGATATCGTCGGCGATCATCCGCGCGCGGCGCAGTTCGCGCTTGTTCCAGAAGATGAAGGCGCTCGATGTCCGCTCATGCTCCAGCAGGAACTTGGCCGAGGTCCATCCCTTGCCGGGCGTGCCGACGAGGTTTTCGGCGGGCACTTCCACGTTATCGAGGAACACCTCGCACAGATGCTCCTCATCGTTGATCTGCGGGATGCGGCGCACGGTGATGCCGGGGGATTTCATGTCGATCAGCAGGAAGCTGATCCCCGCCTGCGGCTTCACGGTCAGATCGGTCTTGACCAGGAAGAAGCCCCAGTCGGCCTCGTAAGCCGTGCTGGTCCAGATCTTCTGGCCGTTGACGATATATTTGTCGCCTTCGAGCTTCGCGTGGGTGCGCAGCGAGGCGAGGTCGGAGCCGGAGCCGGGTTCGGAGAAGCCTTGACACCAGATATGGGTGCCGCGCCGGATTTCGGGCAGGAAGCGCGCCTTCTGCGCATCGTTGCCGAAGGTGTAGATGACCGGGCCGACCATGTGGGTGCCGGTCCACTGGAATTCGGGCGCGCTCGCCAGATACATCTCGTCTTCGAAGATGTATTTGCGGATCGCGCTCCAGCCGGTGCCGCCATATTCGACCGGCCAGGCGGGGACCGACCAGCCCTTGTCGTCGAGCAGCTTGAACCAGTCACGCTGATCGTGCGTGTCCGAATTCATCGTCGTCGTCAGCCGCTGGCGCTCGCGAATGTCGGCGGGAAGGATGGCGCGCAGCCCGGCGCGCACGTCCTGCCGGAAGATTTCATCTTCTTCTGTGTAGCGGAAATCCATGTCGCCTAAACGCCTCTGACCATTGTCCCGAGTAAAAGAGTTTGCTCTTTTACCGTTGAGCCGCTTCCACCGTCCCGCGACCGCGATGTCAAGGGGGTGGCGGCGACGAGAAAACAATAAGGGAGAGGCCGGTGACGGCGGGATATGATCATATCGTGGTCGGCGGGGGCAGCAGCGGCTGCATCGTCGCATCGCGCCTGTCTGACGATCCCGACGTCCGCGTGCTGCTGGTCGAGGCGGGGCGGCGCGATGCGGGGCTGCTGTCGACGATCCCCGGCATGATCTTCCGCGTCGCTTATGATCCGCGCAACGGCTGGG
This sequence comes from Sphingomonas crocodyli, assembly GCF_004005865.1. Lineage (NCBI taxonomy): Bacteria > Pseudomonadati > Pseudomonadota > Alphaproteobacteria > Sphingomonadales > Sphingomonadaceae > Sphingomonas > Sphingomonas crocodyli. Next base: position 2,547,641 of record NZ_SACN01000001.1, on the reverse strand, counting down.
GCTATATGACCGAGCCGCAGGCGGCGCTGAACGGACGTGCCTTGTCGATGACGCAGGCGCGGGTGCTGGGCGGCGGGAGTGCGATCAACGGCATGTGCTATTCGCGCGGCTTTGCGCATGAGTTCGACCATTGGCGCGCGCTCGGCGCCGATGGCTGGAGCTATGACGAGGTCTTGCCGTGGTTCCGCAAGCTGGAGCGCAGCGCGCGGGGCGGCGGGCGCTGGCACGGGAATGGTGGCCCGATGTCGGTGGTGCGCGGCGGATCGCGGCTGGGGATCATCCACGCGGCGGCCGAGGCGATGGCGCAGGCGGGCTATGCGCGGCTGGACGATCTGTCGGTGCCCGAACCCGACGGCATGGGCCATTATGACTGGTTCATCGCCAGGGGCCGCCGCGCCAGCACCGCGAGCGCCTATCCGGGCATATTGAGCCATCGCCCCAATCTGACGGTGATGGCCGACGCGACCGTGCTGCGCGTGATCGTCGAGGGCGATCGGGCGGTCGGGATCGAGGTGGCGCGCGACCGCCGGATCGAGACGATCCGCGCGGAGGGCGAAGTGATCCTGTCGGGCGGGGCGATCAACAGCCCGAAGCTGCTGCTGCAATCGGGGATCGGCGATGGCGATGCGCTCAAGGCGCTGGGCATTCCCGTGGTGCTCGATCGCCCGCAGGTGGGGCGCAATCTGCAGAACCACACGGCCTATGTCCTGACCTACACGGTCAACGCGCCGGTCACCGCCTATAACTATCTGAAGCCGGTGCAGGGCGCGATCGAGGTTGCGCATTATCTGTTCGGGCGGGGCGGTTTCCTGGCGGAGGGGACCGGCAATTATGGCGGCTTCTTCCGCAGCGATCCGGCGCTCAGCCATCCCGATTTCCAGCTGTTCGTCGCGGGCATGCTGCGCGGCGAACGGCGCGGGCCGCTGGGGCTGCTGCCCGATCGGCACGGTTTCGCGCTGGGGATCAACGAAGGGCGGCCCAAGAGCCGGGGCGAAGTGCGGCTGCGTTCGGCCGATCCGTTCGCGCCGCCGGTGATCGATCCGCGCTATTTCGAGGATGCGCGCGATATGGAGGCGCTGATCGACGCGACGCTGCGGATGCGCGAACTGGCCGCGCAGCCGGCGCTCGCGACGTTGATCGAGGCGGAGGTCGGGCCGGGACCGGCGGTGACGAGCCGCGCGCAGATCGCCAAACATATCCGCGCGACCGTGGGCAATCACTACCACGTCTGCGGCACCTGCCGGATGGGCAGCGACGCCGATGCCGTCACCGATCCACAGCTGCGCGTGAAGGGGATCGGCGGCTTGCGCGTCGCGGACATGAGCGTCGCGCCCGAACTGGTGAACGGCAATACGGGCGCGGCCGCGATGATGATCGGCGAGCGGGCGGCGGCGCTGGTCGCCGGGCGCGGGATCGAATAGGGAGACGGGGCATGAGCGGAGCGATCGACAGGGCCGAGGCGATACGCCGCGTGATGGCGCCCGGCAGCGATTGGGAAATGGTGACCGAAATGGTCGATGGCCAGCCGCTGCGCCTGTTCCGCGGCTTCGCGCGCACGCTGCCCGATTTCTACCAACAGGCGCTCGACACCTATGGCGATCGCATCCTGTTCGTCGATGGCGACACGACCTTCACCTATGCCGACATCTTTGCCGAATCCGCGCGGCTGGCGGTGGCGTTGCGCGATCGTTTCGGGGTGGGGGCGGGCAGCCGCGTCGGAATCGTGATGCAGAATTGCCGCGAATATCTGACCAGCTTTACGGCGGTCACGATGCTGGGCGGCGTCGGCGTGCTGATCAACAGCCGGGGGACGGGCGGCGAGATCGCCCGCGCGATCGAGGATACCGACTGCGCGCTCGTGATCGCTGACGGCAAGCGGATCGCGCGGCTGTTGGCTTCCTCTAATCCTCCCCCGCCAGGGGGAGGTGGCAGCGTAGCTGACGGAGGGGGAGGACACGAAACCTCTGGATCATCGCCGTCCTCCCCCTCCGTCGCCTCCGGCGACACCTCCCCCTGGCGGGGGAGGATGAATGTGCCTCTCATCGCTACGGACGGCGATCTGCCCGGCGTCGCATCCTATGCCGATCTGATCGCGGCCATTCCCGAAACCCCCTTCTTCGCGCGGCCCGCCGATCCGGGTGAGCTGGCGGCGATGATGTTCACGTCGGGCACGACCGGCCGGCCCAAGGGCGCGGCGCTCGCGCATCGCAGCATGCTCGCGGGGCTGTCGGTCAGCGTGTTCGCCAATGCGGTGGGGACCGAGATGATCCGCGCGGCGATGGGGCCGGCGGCGGACGCGATGCTCGCGCGGCAGAGCGCGAACCTGATGATCGCCCCGCTGTTCCACGTCAGCGGGCTGCACAATGTCTATCTGCGCGCGCTGGCGCAGGGCGGGCGTATCCACCGCCTGTCGCGCTGGGATCCGGAAGAAGCGATCCGCCTGATCGCCGAGCATCGGATCGAATCGATCGGCTGCGTGCCGACGATGATGTGGGACATTCTCCGCTCCCCGATCTTCGCCGATCATGACCTGAGCTGCTTGCGGTCGATCGGCGCGGGCGGCGCGCCTTTCCCCGACAATCTGGTGCGCGAGATGAAGGAAAAGCTGCCTGGCTGCACGATCGGCATGGGCTATGGCATGACCGAGAGCAACGGCGCCGGCACCAATATCGGCGGCCCCGATCTGGCCGCGCGGCCGGGCGCCGTCGGGCGGCCCAACCCGCTGACCGACATCCGCATCGTTGATGATCAGGCGCAGCCGCTGCCGCAGGGCGAAACGGGCGAGATCGCGATGCGCGGATCGGTCGTCATGCAGGGCTATTTCGGCAATGCGGAGGCGACCGCCGCGAAGATCGTCGACGGCTGGCTGCTGACCGGCGATGTCGGGCGCTTCGATGCGGAGGGCTATCTCCACCTCGTCGACCGCAAGACGCAGATGATCATCACCGGCGGCGAGAATGTCTATTGCGCCGAGGTGGAGGCCGCCTTGTCGACCCACCCGGACGTGCGTGAGGTTGTCGCGGTCGGCGTGCCGGACGATCGGCTGGGCGAACGCGTGGTCGCGGCCATCGCGGCGCAGCCGGGGGTGGCGATCGATACGCAGGCGCTCGACGCGCATGTCCGCGCGCGGCTGGCCGATTATAAGGCACCGCGCGATTATGTGGTGCAGCCCGATCCGTTCGATCGCACTGCCAATGCGAAGATCGACCGCCGCGCCGTGACCGAGGCGGTCCGCGCGCGCTTTGCTGCGGGGGCAGGCGCCTGATCGAGCCGCACGCACAGGTGTCGGACGCACGGGGGCCGGACGCCGCGCCGACGGGGGCGGTCGCGGTGCTGTGGTTTGCGGGCACCGTCTCCACTCTGCTGCTGTTCGCGTTCGATATCGGGCATCTGCGGGGGCTTCTCGTGCCCGAACATGGCGTCCTGATCGGGCGCGATTTCGTGAACATTTGGGTGGGTGGCAAGCTCGCCTGGGGCGGGCGGCTCGACATCCTTTACGATCCGCAAGCCTATTGGGCAGCGGCGCGGGGGATGTTTGCGGGGCTGTTGCCGCACAATTATTCCTATCCGCCGCAGAGCCTGATCCCGGCCGCCCTGCTGTCGCTGCTGCCCTATCCGGCGGCACTGGCGACGTGGCTGGTGGCGACGACGGGCCTGTTCCTGATCGCCGCGCGGCCGTTCATGCGCGGGCTGCCGCTCTGGATGGCGGCGCTGACGCCCGGCGCGCTGATCAACATCTGGGCGGGGCAATATGGGCTGCTGGCGGGGGCTTTGTGGCTGTTCGCCTTCGCCGCGATGGACCGGCGGCAGGGGCAAGCGGGGCTCTCCGCCGCTTTGCTGACGGTGAAACCGCATCTGGGGCTGCTGATCCCGATCATCTGGATCGCGCGGCGGCGGTGGACCGCTTTGGGCGTGGCGGTGGCGGGCACGCTGGCGATCGTGGCGGTGAGCGCGGCTTTGTTTGGGACCGGCATCTGGATCGATTATCTGACCAAGGCGCCCGAGACGCAGCGCGCGATCCTGGAGGCGCCGGGGGATCAGCTCTATTTCCGGATGATGCCGACCACCCTCGTCGCTTTGCGCGGTTATCCGGCGATGCTGGGTATCGCGGTGCAGGCGGCGACGGCGCTCGCGGCGCTGGCGCTGCTATGGCGGGCGCGCAAGGCGGGGGCGGGGGATCTGGCGTTCATCGCGGCGACCGCGACCTTCCTGATACTGCCTTATGCGTTCGATTATGACATGACGGTCGCGACGCTCGGTTTCGGGCTGACGCTGGCGACGCGCTGGCGGCGGCTGGCGGCGTGGGAGGCGCCGGTGCTGTGCGTTGCTTATCTGCTGCCCGGAAGGATGATCGCGTTCGGGGCGATCCCGGTGGGGGTGGCGCCGCTGGTTCTGCTGGGCGCCTTATGGGTGCAGGTGCGCCATGCCAGCCCTCAGGAGAGCGCGGTGTAGCCCTTGCGGGTGCGGCGGCGATAGTCGGCCGGGGTTTGAGAGGTCGATTTGCGGAAGGCGGCGTTGAAGCTGCTCGTGTGCGTGAAGCCCAGCCGGAACGCGACTTCCTTCAGCGGAAGATCGGTGCTGTCGAGGAAGGCGCGCGCGCGGGCGATCTGGAGCCGGCGGGCATAGCTCGACACGCTTTCGCCGGTGCTGGCCTTGAACAGCCGCTGCAGGTTGCGCGTGCCCATGCCGCAGAGCTGCGCCAGTTCGTCGAGCGCGACGGCGGGATCATCCTCCAGCCGATCGCGGATCAGGCCCAGCTGGCGGCTCGAAAGCCCGCCGCTCGCCTCGACCGGCACGCGCTCCTTCAACAGGTAGCGGCACAGTTCGTAGATCATCACGGTCGACAGGGCATCGGTGACGGCGGCGCTGCCGAGGCCGGGCTGGGTCACTTCGTCGAGCATGTGGAGCATCAGCGGGGTCAGCCGCGATCCGGCGAGATCGAGCCCGCGCTCCAGCTGTTCGTCGGTCCAGCCGAAATCGCGCTCGACCGCCTGATGCATGCGATCGTTCGAAAAGCCGTGGATCAGGACGCGGGTGTGCCCGTGCAGGTTGCGCCATTCATAGGTGACGCCGGCGGGGCGGAAACGGATCGATCCGCCCTGCACATAATCGGTGATCCCGAACTCCGGGCAGCGCGCCTGGCCGGGATCGATCCGGCTGAGCGGCAGGAACAGGACCAGATGATTGTCGGGCGTGCGGATCACCGAGCTCACCGGCTGCTCCGTGAAGAAGCGGGTGACCTTGACCGAATAATCGTCGGCCTCGTGATATGCCTGGGTCTGCGCCATCTCTAAGCCCGGATTATGGACCCTGGCGGCCTTTGGGTCAAATCGGCGCGGCTTCCACCACTTCGCATATCGCGTTCGCGCCATAAGTTGCGCGCGAACGACAATGACGGGCGCCGATCTGAGCTAAAACCCAGCATAATCAAATCGCTATGGCCGATTTCCGCCAAAGTGCGCGATCTGCGCCCGGCTTGCACCCCGATCCGTCGCTGTGAGACAAAGGGGCGTCGGAAAAGACGGCCGTAAAGCCGCCCGAGAGAGAGGATGTTGATGGCCAAGGTCATGATCGAGGCCGCGATCAACGGGATGAACCTGCGGGATCAGAACCGGAATATCGCGTATAGCAATGAAGAGGTGATCGCCGATGCGGTCGCCACCACGCGCGCGGGCGCATCGATGATCCATTTCCACGCCAAGCAGCCCGATGGCGGCTGGAATGACGAGGTCGACGATCTGGCCGCGATCATGCGCGGCATCCGCGCCGAGGGCGTGTCGCCGATCCTGTGGCCGACCTTTTCGGGCGGGGCCGACGTGCCGCAGCGTTTCCGCCATTATACCGCCTTGTCGGCCGATCCGGCGACCAAGCCCGATGTCGGCGCGTGCGACATGGGTTCGGTGAACCTGGCGTGGTGGGACGAGGCGAACAAACGCTACATCCGCACGCACCTCTACCAGAACCTGATCGACACGACCCGCGAGGTGATCGAGCATCATACGTCGCTGGGCCTCACCCGGCCGACGCTGCAGATCTTCGAGCCGGGCCATCTGCGCACCGCGCTCAAGTTCCTGGAGATGGGCGTGCTGGGTGAGCCGCTGCTGGTGAAATTCTATCTGGGCGGCCCCGAACAGCCCTTCGGCCTGCCGCCGACGCCCGCCAGCCTGGAGGCTTATGCCGACATGCTGAAGGGGGTGCGGGCCTCCTGGTTCGCGAGCTGCTTCGGCGGCGATATCATCCCGCTGCTGCCCTACGCGATCGCGATGGGCGGGCACTGCCGGATCGGGCTGGAAGATCATGATTACAAGCATGAAGGGCAGCCGACGAACGTCGAGCTGGTGAAGCGCTGCGTCGCGATCATCGAGGCGATGGGCCACGAGGTCGCGACCCCCGAAGACGCCCGCGCGCTGCTCGAAATCTGATTGTTGGAAGGAAGAGAGATGGCGACATCTGACATCATCATCCGCGGCGGCACGGTCGTCGACGGCACCGGCGCCGAACCCTATCAGGCCGATGTCGCGATCCGCGACGGCGTGATCGCCGCGGTCGGCCAGAACCTTGGCAGCGCGCGCGAGGAGATCGACGCGACGGGGTGCATCGTCACCCCCGGCTTCGTCGACATCCACACCCATTATGATGGGCAGGCGATCTGGTCCGACCGGATGGAGCCTTCGTCCAACCACGGCGTGACGACGGTGGTGATGGGCAATTGCGGCGTCGGCTTCGCGCCGTGCCGTGCCGAGGATCACGACCTGCTGATCACCGTGATGGAGGGGGTCGAGGACATTCCCGGCGTGGTGATGAATGCGGGCCTTTCGTGGAACTGGGAAACCTTCCCCGAATATCTGAACGAGGTCGACAAGCGGCCGCGCGATATCGATGTAGCCGCCTATCTGCCGCACAGCCCGTTGCGCGTCTATGTGATGGGCAAGCGCGGGGCCGAGCGCGAGGAGGCGACCGCGGAGGATCTGGCGAAGATGCGCGCGATCGCCAAGGAAGCGATCGAGGCCGGGGCGCTGGGTTGCGCGACGTCGCGCGTGTTCATCCACCGCACGTCCGACGGCAAATATATCCCGACCTATCGTTCGTCCGAGGCGGAGCTGCAGAACCTGGCCGACGGCATGACCGACGCGGGCGGGGGGATCATGCAGATGGTCGGCAACACGCCCGAGGACGGGTGGGAGCATGACGTGCGCATGATGGAGCGGATCACGACGGCGTCGGGCCGCCCCTTCACCTTCACGATGGGCGCGCACACCGACAGCCACGACGTGATGAAGGTGCTGCGCGAGGCGAATGATGGCGGTGCGAAGCTGACCGGCCAGATCTTCCCGCGCCCGGTGGGGATGATCCTGGCGCACAATCTGTCGTGGAACCCGTTCACCTTCTGCCCGAGCTTCGCGCCGCTGGCGGCGCTTTCGGACGAGGACCGGCTGGTCGAATTGCGCAAGCCCGAAGTGCGCGCGCGGCTGGTGTCTGAGGAAGCCGACCTGCAGATTCCGCTGGCCAAGAGCACGCGCGACTTCACCCGCATGTTCCCGCTGGGCGATCCGCCGAACTACGAGCCGACCCCGGAGGACAGCGTCGCCGCACGCGCCGCGCGCGAGGGCGTGGACCCGTTCGAATGGGCTTATGACTATCTGCTCCAGAATGACGGCAAGGCGCAGTTGCTGCTGTCGCTGGGCAATTTCGTGAACGGATCGCTCGATCTGCTGCGCGAGATGATGGACCATCCCAACCTGATCTTCGGGCTGGGCGACGGTGGCGCGCATTACGGGCTGATCTGCGACGCGAGCTTCCCGACGCATATCCTGACGCATTGGGTGCGCGATCGCGGGCGCGGGCTGCTGCCGCTGAGCCAGGCGGTCGCGACGCTGACCCGGCGGCCGGCGGAGACGGTGGGGCTGTACGATCGCGGCGTGCTGGCGCCCGGATACAAGGCCGACGTCAACGTGATCGACACCGCGAAGCTGGCGCTCCACGCGCCGACGGCGGTGCGCGACCTGCCCGGCGGCGGACGGCGGCTGATGCAGAAGGCGAGCGGCTATCGCGCGTCGATCGTGTCGGGCCGGACGATCTCCCGCGATGGCGTGCCGACCGGCGACCTGCCCGGCCGGCTGGTGCGCGGCGCGCAGGCCGCGCCGGTGGCGATGGCGGCGGAGTAGGGCAATTCTCATCCTCCCCCGCCAGGGGGAGGTGTCAGCGCAGCTGACGGAGGGGGAGGGCGGCGGCCAACTGAAGGCTTCGTGTCCTCCCCCTCCGTCGCCTTCGGCGCCACCTCCCCCTGGCGGGGGAGGATGAATTGGGCGCACAAACCTCATCTGTTGGCGCGAAAAGACAAAGGTGCGGCGGGGAGGCGGCAGGTTCATTGATAGTGAACCAGTGCCCGCCCATATAGGTTGTCGAAACGGCGGACCCCGAGTCCGCCCCTGGAGACTAGATGACCGAAACACTGCCCCTGCTGCCGCTGCGCGACATCGTCGTGTTCCCGCACATGATCGTGCCCCTGTTCGTCGGCCGCGAAAAATCGGTGGCCGCTCTGGAAGCCGCGATGGCGGCGGACAAGTCGATCTTCCTGGTGGCGCAGCTCGATCCGGCTGAGGACGATCCCGATCGCGATGCGCTCTACGATCTGGGCGTTGTCGCCACGGTATTGCAGCTTCTGAAACTGCCCGACGGCACGGTCCGCGTGCTGGTCGAGGGCAAGCAGCGTGCGCGCCTGACCGAACTGGTCGCGGGCGAGACGCATCTGAACGCCGCGATCGAAACGCTGGAGCCCGCCACGTCGGATGACGAGGAAGCGGCCGAACCCGCCGAGCCGATGAGCCATGAGCTTTCGGCGCTGATGCGATCGGTGATCGACCAGTTCGAAAATTATGCGCGATTGAACAAGAAGCTGCCGGCCGAAACATCGGTCCAGCTGAGCCAGATCGAGGATCCGTCGAAGCTGGCCGACTCGGTCGCCGCCAACATCTCGATCAAGGTTGCCGAGAAGCAGGCGCTGCTGGTCGAACTCGACGCCGCCAAGCGGCTCGAAATGGCGTTTGCGCTGATGGAAGGCGAGCTGGGCGTCCTGCAGGTCGAAAAGAAGATCCGCAGCCGCGTGAAGCGGCAGATGGAGAAGACCCAGCGCGAATATTACCTCAACGAACAGTTGAAGGCGATCCAGCGCGAGCTGGGCAATGGCGGTGACGAAGGCGATGGCGGCGACGAGCTGGCCGAGCTGACGCAGAAGATCGCAGAACTCAAGCTGTCCAAGGAAGCGCGCGCCAAGGCCAATGCGGAGCTGAAGAAGCTGCGCACGATGGCGCCGATGTCGGCCGAAGCGACGGTGGTGCGCAACTATCTGGACGTGCTGCTGGGCCTGCCGTGGGGCAAGAAGTCCAAGCTGAAGAAGGATATTGCGGCGGCGCAGGCCGTGCTCGATGCCGATCATCACGGGCTGGAGAAGGTGAAGGACCGGATCGTCGAATATCTGGCGGTCCAGGCGCGCACCAACAAGCTGAAGGGTCCGATCCTGTGCCTCGTCGGCCCGCCGGGCGTGGGCAAGACCTCGCTCGGCCGTTCGATCGCCAAGGCGACCGGACGTCAGTTCGTGCGCCAGTCGCTGGGCGGCGTGCGCGACGAGGCCGAGATCCGTGGCCACCGCCGCACCTATATCGGTTCGCTGCCGGGCAAGATCGTGACGAACCTGAAGAAGGCCGGCACGTCCAACCCGCTGTTCCTGCTCGACGAGATCGACAAGCTGGGCCAGGATTTCCGCGGCGATCCGGCGTCGGCGCTGCTCGAGGTGCTCGATCCGGAACAGAACAACAAGTTCCAGGATCATTATCTGGAGATCGACGTCGATCTTTCGGACATCATGTTCGTGTGCACCGCGAACAGCCTGAACCTGCCGCAGCCGTTGCTCGATCGCATGGAGATCATCCGTCTGGAGGGTTATACCGAGGACGAGAAGGTCGCGATCGCGCAGGAGCATCTGCTCGACAAGCAGGTCGAGGCGCATGGCCTCAAGAAGGGCGAGTTCGAGCTGACCGAGGCCGCGCTGCGCGACCTGATCCGCTATTACACCCGCGAGGCGGGCGTCCGCACGCTGGAGCGCGAGATCGCCAAGGTCGCGCGCAAGGCGCTGCGCCGCATTCTGGAGGGCAAGGCCGAGAGCGTCGTCGTGACGCCCGAAAACCTGCACGAATTCTCCGGCGTCCGTAAGTTCCGGTACGGGATCGGCGAGGAAGAGGATCAGATCGGCGCGGTGACGGGGCTGGCGTGGACCGAGGTGGGCGGCGAATTGCTGTCGATCGAGGCGGTGACGGTGCCCGGCAAGGGCGGCGTCCACACGACCGGCAAGCTGGGCGACGTGATGAAGGAATCGGTCCAGGCAGCCTTCAGCTTCGTGCGCGCCCGCGCGCCGGGCTATGGCATCAAGCCCAGCCTGTTCGGCCGCAAGGACGTCCACATCCACCTGCCCGAAGGTGCTGTGCCCAAGGACGGGCCGTCGGCGGGCATCGGCATCGTCACCTGCATCGTCTCCGCGCTGACCGGCATTCCGGTGCGCCGCGAAGTCGCGATGACGGGTGAGGTTACGCTGCGCGGCCGCGTGCTGCCGATCGGTGGCCTCAAGGAGAAGCTGCTGGCGGCGCTGCGTGGCGGGATCACGACCGTTCTCATCCCCAAGGAGAATGAGAAGGATCTGGCCGAAATCCCGGCGAACGTGCGCGAGGGGCTGAAGATCATCCCCGTGTCGCATGTCGACGAGGTGCTCGAACTGGCGCTGTCGGCGCAGACGACCCCGATCGAATGGACCGAGGCCGACGACCTCGCCAGCCAGCCGGTCCCGCCCCCGGGCGCTCCCGGGCCGGCGACGGGGACGGTCCACCACTGATGACGAAGAGGCCGGGCGGAAACGTCCGGCCTTTTTGGTTTTGTGGTGTGTCGATCCTACACGCGACGTCACCCCGGACTTGATCCGGGGTCCCGCTTCTTCCTTCTGCTTCGGTGGGGAGGTGAGGCTGTAAATCCTCCCCGGTACGGGGAGGGGACCGCGAAGCGGTGGAGGGGGCTGGCCACAGGCGATGCGTCTGGCCTCCCGCCCCCTCCGTCAGCTGCGCTGACACCTCCCCGGATCGGGGAGGATCTTTGGTGGACGGATTCGTGGCGTAGAATCAGGACAGGTGAAGGTCGGCGCGTCCTGCCAAAAGGGCACCCGGACGTTGGGTAGTGCGAAGTAGTCGTGCGGGCATGGCTGGGGCCGACCGAACCGACATGCTTTACCTGCTGCGACAGGTCAGGGGATGCGGTCCTGCGATTGGCTGCTGCCATCCTTGCAGGGGATGGCCCCGGCGATTGGAAACGAGAAGTGGTCTGTCCGGTCGGGGCTACCCGCGATGCGGTTTCCCGCAGTGGATCGGCCCTGTCTTTCCTTCGAAACCGCAAATCGCCTCCGCCCACCGGCGGGTTCGTCCAGCACATGCCGGCGAGAAGCGATGCGCATCCGCTTCTTAAACCGGATGACTTCGCGCCGACCTGTCACGGCCCGGTTCGGAGCGAGCTCTGCTCCGGGCCGGTCCTGCATCCTCACGCTGATCATGCGAGAGGATGGTGGGGTGGTTAACCCAAATGGTTCGTTTTGTCAAGATGAGATTCGTGGTTTGTTCTCCATCTCGTCATTGCGAGCAGAGCGAAGCAATCCAGGCCCGCACTGGAGTAGGTCGTGAGCCTCTCAAGTGCGGGCCTGGATTGCTTCGTCGCCTGCGGCTCCTCGCAATGACGAGAAGGGGGACGAGTGGGGAGGAAAGGGCGGGGGCGCCTATTCCAGATCGAGCGCGGAGATCGAGAGCGCGTGGCCCGGATGGTCGTTGGCGGGGCGCAGGCTCATCAGGCGGGCGGCGGCGCGTTCGATCGAGTCGATCTGGTCGGGCGACAAAGCGAGCGCGCCTTCATAGGTGGTGTCGCCGCCGAAGCGCATGACCGCGCTGCTATCGAGGCTGATCGTGATGGGCACGTCGTTGCAATGGCCCGCGAAGGTCGGGGGCGCATGGCCGGTGCGTTGGGCGATGACGACTTTGGGCAACATATCGGCTGTCCTGCTTAACAAGCGGCAGCCTTAGCGTGACTGTCATTCGGCGCCGTGCCTGCGGGTCGGGGGCGCCAATGACGAATCCATACCACGGTTCGACCCGCCAACCTAATTGCACGGACGGCGGCGTAACGATTTGCTCCATCATCCTGCCGCATTTCCGGCCTAGCGGGCGACCCCATGAAGAAAGCCATCATCCTCGCGGCCGGACAGGGATCGCGCCTGTTGCCGCTTACGGCCGATCGGCCGAAATGCCTGATCGATTTTTCGGGCAAGACCCTGATCGCGTGGCAGGTCGCCTCGCTCGTCGCCAACGGGATCGAAGAGATCGCGGTCGTCACCGGATTTCAGGACGCCAAGCTGAATGCGGCGCTGGCGGAGATTGCGGCCGCGCATCCCGGCCTGACGATCCGTCCGCGCTTCAACCCGTTCTACAAGGTCGCTGACAATCTGGGCTCGTGCTGGATCGTGCGCGAGGAGATGGATCAGGACTTCATCATCCTGAACGGCGATACGCTGGTTTCGCCGGGGATCGTCGGCACGCTGATCGCGGGCGCGAAGGCGCCGATCAATGTGACGATCGACGTGAAGGACGATTACGACCTCGACGATATGAAGGTGCAGCGCGAGGGCGATCGGCTGTTGCAGATCGGCAAGACGCTGAAGCCGCATGAGACCAATGCGGAATCGATCGGCATGCTGGGCTTCAAGGGCGATGGCCCGCGCATCTTCCGCGATCAGGTGGAAGCGATGATGCGGACGCCCGAGGGGACTCTGAACTGGTATCTGAAGGCGATCCACGCGCTCGCGCCGACGGGCGTGGTGGGGACCGTTTCGATCGAGGGGCAGAACTGGGCCGAGGTCGACTTTCCCGAGGATCTGGCGATCGCCAAGGCGCTGACCGACGGGTGGGTTGCTGGCTGAAGCGTCATCCCGGCGGAGGCCGGGATCTCAGCAGAGTCGCGACAAGGTTGAGGCAAGAGCCTCCTGAGATCCCGGCCTCCGCCGGGATGACGACTATCTTGGCCAGTGGCCCTGGAGCCATTCGACCAGCGCGGCCTTTTGGGCATCGTCGAGCGTCACCGCTTCGCCCAAGGCGGGCACCTTCGGCCAGCCGGCGTCCGTCACCGAGGCGCCCGCCTGCTCGCGTGACCCCTCGTAGCGGGGGAGGACGTGGAAGTGGACGTGGGGGTCCACCATCATCAGCATCAGATAGTTGATCTTGGCATAGCCGACCGCCGCGGTGAGCGCGGCTTCGATATCGGCGGTGACGACCTTCAGTTCGGCATGCGCCTCTGCGGGGAGATCGCCGAAGGCCAGCGCATCGTCCTTCGCCGCCAGCACCAGCGCGCCCAAAGTCGGCTGCGCAGGGCGGAGCAGGACGACCCAGTGGGCATATTCATGCACCAGGGTCGCCGGATGCCCGAAGGCGCGGATCGTGTCGTTCATGCTGCCAGCCATGATGTGATCGCGTCTCCCTTCGCACGCCGCACCTCGGCCTGGATCAGGCGGACGAGGTGGAACAGGCACGAAAGGCCGGTCCAAACCGCGACCGCGATCAGGCCGATGTCGGGACGCTGAAACGCGGTGGCGACGAAAAGGATCACCATGTTCGGGTTGCGCCGTGCGGTTATCAGGCGGAAATCGCTGTCGATCTTTTGCCAGACATGGATGTGCATGCCGGCATTGCGATGCATGAAGATGCCCTCGATCGCGCGCTGCACCCAATAGCCGATCTGAATCACACCCTGCACCCACCAGAAGGTCGTGCTGTCGAGCGCGAGGCCCCAATGGACAAGGCCGGTCGCCCAGAACCACCACCAAAAGGGCGGATGGACCAGATCCATGCCGTGATCGAACACATTGCCCCAGGCGGACGAGGTGATCGTGCAGCGGGCGAGCTTTCCGTCGACGGTGTCGAGCACCATGAAGAACAGGCCCGCCGCCATGCCCAGCCAATAATGGCCGTAGGCGAACAGCACCGTGGCGACGACGCAGAAGATCGCGCCGATCGTGGTGATCATGTTGGGCGTGAGGCCGATGCGCGCCGCGATGCGGGTCAGCACCAAAGCCCATTCGGGCCACAGATATTTGGTGAGGATGTCGGTGACGCCCTTATAGGCGCCGAAATAGCTCATCCGTTCGATCGCGCGGACATTGCCGGGGGTCAGCGGCTCGAGCATCGGCTCCTCGCGCTTGCGCAGGGCCTCGTTATAGAAAACGCGATGATCCTCGGCGCGGACGATCTCGACCGGCAGGCCTTCGGGGAGCGGATGCCCCTCCGCCATCGCCTTGCGGATCAGATCGGCGGAGCGATTGCCGGTGAGGTGGGCGAGGACGGGCACGTCGCCGCTGGTCAGCACGCTGCCGGGCCGCGCGAGCATGAAGCCGATCCATTGATGATCGAACACATGGCTGGCCGCCGCGATCAGGACGGGGCCGTCGGGCTCGCCACGCGTGGTCGGCAGGCCGCGCGCGCGGGCGATGCGGTGCAGCCGTTCCTCGCTCGACATGCCCCAGATCGGGGTCGGATTGGTGCCGGCGATCAGGACGGCGGGGGCGGGGAGTTTGCTCATCGTCTTCTATATAGGTGTGGGCCGGCTTCCTTGCCGATACGAACTTCGTGACGCAAGAGTTTCGCCGATGAACGACACGCGACTCACCATCATCCTGCTGGCCGGGCAAAGGCCGGGGGTGGACCCGCTGGCCAGCCATTTCGGGATCGAGCGCAAGGCGCTGGTCCCCGTCGCGGGGCGGCCGATGCTCGATCGGGTGGCGCAGACTTTGCTGAAGCGCGACGATGTCGGCCGGCTGGTGATCGTGGGGCAGGCGCCGGAAGGGTTCTTCGAGCATCCGCAGACCCGCTGGTTGCGCGGCGATCCGCGCGTTGAAACGCATGACGGGCCGGGATCGATCGTCGAGGCGATATTGGGCGCGATTGCGGCGCGCGGGCTGCAATGGCCGATCCTCGTCACCACGGCCGACAATGTGCTGCTGAGCAATGCGATGGTCGACGCGTTCGTGGCGGGCGCGGCGGGCGCGGATATCGGCGTGGCGCTGGTCGAGCGGCGGACGCTGGAGGCCGCCTATCCGGGGAACAAGCGGACCTGGTTGCGCTTTCGCGGCGGGGCCTATTCGGGGGCGAACCTGTTCTGGCTGGGCGGGTCGGGCGCAGAAAAGGCGCTGGGCGTGTGGCGCGGGATCGAGCAGCAGCGCAAGAAGGCGCGCGCGGTGCTGGGGGCGTTCGGCTATGGTCTGGCGCTGCTGATTGGTCTCAGGATCGCTTCGCTCGATCAGGCGATCGCGATTGCGGGGCGGCGGCTGGGGATCCGGGCGAAGGCCGTGGTGCTGCCGCAGGCCGAAGCCTGTATCGACGTCGACAAATTGTCCGATCACGAACTGGTCGAGGCGATCTTCGCCGCGCGGACCTTGCTTCCTCCAAACTGATATCCGTCATCCCGGCGGAGGCCGGGATCTCAGCGAGCATCTAGGCGCAAGCTGGTCGCAAAAACCTCCTGAGATCCCGGCCTCCGCCGGGATGACGGCTTTTGGGCGTTAGATGAGGCGGAGCTTCCGCGCGGTCTTGCCCAGGGCCAGCTTGTCGCCTTCGGGGAGGCCGAAGCGGCCCGAGGCCCAGATGCCGGCGAGGATCAGGATGACGCCGCCGATCAGGCGCGGCGCATCGGGCAGCGGGGTGGCGGCGAAGGTGAGGCCGAGGATGACGAGGCTGATCAGGGTAGAGATCGTCGCGACGCGCAGGTAGGGCGCCTCGAACGGCTGGATATGATCGTGCCGCCACAGCATCCACACCGGCACGATATCCGACACGACAATCCCCGCCGCGACGGCGATGCCCATGCCGACGATCCCTTCTTCGGGCAGCAGGAAGGCGATCAGGATCAGCGAGGTTATGAGGCCCAGCGCCGCGCCGTAGAGCGGGTGGTGATAGCGGCTGATGACGTTCTGGATCGCGCCCGCCGCGCCCGTAATCGCCTCGATCAGCCGCGCGATCGTCAGCAAGGCGAGCGGCCACCATGCGGCCTGACCCGCCGGCCCGAACAGCCCCAGCACCGCGCTGCCCGTGCCGATCAGCCCGCACACGATCGGCAAGGCGACGATCGTGGTGAGGCGGGTGGCGAAGGCGTAGATTTCGGTGACGGCGCGCTTGTCATGCCGCACGGCTTCGGAGGCGAGCGGGGCCATGACGTAGGAGAAGGCCTGACGGATCAGCTGCACCGCGCTGGCGATCTTGCGCGCGATGGCGAACAGGCCCGATGCGCTGGCGCCCGCGGCGCCGGGAATCATCACGTTCAGGATCAGCGGCGGCGCATCGGCGAACAGGCGGCCGATGATGTTGCTGGGCAGCACCGAAATGCCCGCCACCAACGTCCTGTTGAACATATCCTGCCCGGCGGGAAGCAACGCGAGATCGAGCCGGTAATAGCGTTTGAGCAGCCGGGTCGAGAGGATGCAGGTGATCGCGAGCGAGGTGATGTGCGCGATCAGCAGGCCGAGCGCGCCGGCGCCCAGCGCCCAGAGCGCGGTCGCCGCGATCATCCGCATCACCTGTTCCCACAGGATGCGCAGGCGGATTTCGGGGCCGAACGCCTTGCGGGAACGCAGCGCCGAGGTCGCGATCTCGACATAGGCCCAGAAGGGGAGCGCCCAGGCGAAGATGTGGATGCCGGTGACGACGGCGTCCGCATCCTTGGCGGCGACATTGACGATCGGGGCGATCCACGGCGCCGCGAGCGACGCAAGCAGCGCGATGAGCAAACAGGGGCCGACCCCCGCGATCATGGCCGATCGAAGTGCTGCGGCGCGTTCGGCATCGTTCTTCGCCTGCGGCACGACGCGCTGCAGCGCGTTGGTCATGCCCATGTCGAAGATATTCTCGGTCAGGTTCACCGCCGCCCACAGCACGGTGTAGAGACCGTAGGTCGGCAGGCCGAACAGCAGGACGTACAGCGGCTGCGATATGATCTCGATCGCACCGCCCGCCCGCGCGAGCAATGCGGTGCCCGCGCCCTTGGCCACGTGGCGTGATGTCGGGGGCGTATCCGGTGCGTCCATTTCGAGCCCGCTTCTAGATTGTCCCTGCGCGTGCGCAAGCGAGCCGGTGTTCGTCATCATGTGCCCCATTACCCCACACGCAATGACGATACCGCGAAAGGAAACCCGTAAGCCGCATTGCACCATTGAGCCTTCGGGAAACACGCGCTATCGCGACCGCGAGAACAAAGGGGTTTCGATTCATGGCCGAATTCGCGCTTCCCAAGAACAGCGTCATCAAGAAGGGCAAGACGGTCCGGGCCGAAGGCGCGAAGAAGCCGCGCAACTTCAAGGTCTATCGCTACGATCCCGACAGCGGCGAGAATCCGCGCTACGACACGTTCCAGATCGATCTGGAAGAGTGCGGCCCGATGGTCCTCGACGCGCTGATCAAGATCAAGAGCGAGCAGGATCCGTCGCTGACCTTCCGCCGTTCGTGCCGCGAGGGCATTTGCGGTTCGTGCTCGATGAACATCGACGGCAAGAACGGTCTCGCCTGCACCACCGCGATCGAGGACGTGAAGGGCGAGGTGCGCATCACCCCGCTGCCGCACATGGACGTGATCAAGGATCTCGTCCCCGACTTCACCCACTTCTACGCGCAGTACGCGTCGATCCAGCCCTGGCTGAAGACGGTCACACCGACCCCGTCGGGCAAGGAGCGCCTGCAGTCGCCGGAAGACCGCGCGAAGCTGGACGGCCTGTACGAGTGCATCCTGTGCGCCTGCTGCTCGACCTCGTGCCCGAGCTATTGGTGGAACAGCGACAAGTTCCTGGGGCCGGCGATCCTGCTGCAGGCCTATCGCTGGCTCGCCGACAGCCGCGACGAGTTCACCGGTGAGCGCCTCGACGAGCTGGAAGATCCGTTCCGTCTCTATCGCTGCCACACCATCATGAACTGCGCGAACGTCTGCCCGAAGGGTCTGAGCCCGGCGAAGGCGATCGCGGAGATCAAGAAGATGGAAGTCGAGCGCCAGATCTGATCGTGCCGGATCCGATCGATAGCGACGGCTGGCATATCTGGGACATGAGCGAGGCGGGCACCTGGCCCGCCACCTGGGCGCCGATCCGCTATCGGCGCGAGGGCGCTCATATGGCGATCCGCGCCGAGGCGCCCGCCCATGCCGGCAATCTGCACGGGATGATCCACGGCGCCTTTCTGGCGGGTCTTGCCGAACATGCCGCCGGGGTCTTCCTGCGCGCGGCGGACGTGCCGTGCGTCACCATCTCGATCGCATTCGATTATCCGGCGGCGGCGTCGCTGGGGCGGACGCTGGAAGGGCGGGTCGAGCTGATCCGCGAGACTGGGCGGATGCAGTTTCTGCGCCTGCTGATCGGGCAGGGCGATGATGTCGCGATCCACGGCACCGCGACCCTGCGCAAGCTGAGCTGATGAGCGACGACACGGAAAACGGAGCGGTTCCGCATTATTGGGCGGACGAGGAAAGTCGCGGCTTCATCGACGATCCCGACCATCCCGGCTGGCTTTATCGCCCGGCGATGGAGGTTGGGCGGTTCGTCGATCTGTTCGGTGGCATCCGCTACACCGTCGAAGCACCCGATCGGGTGCGCTGCCGCTTCGAAGTCGAGCCGCGCCATCTGAACGGCAAGGGCACGGTGCATGGCGGCTATGTGATGGCGCTGGTCGATCAGGTGCTGTTCATCGGCCCGATCGCGATGGGGATAGAGCGCGTCGTCGGCGGATCGACCGTCGACAGTTCCACGCAATTCCTGGCACCGCTGCGCGCGGGCAAGCCGATCGACATCGTCGTCGAGTTGCTGCGCGAAACCTATCGCATGTATTTCGTGCGCGGGGTGATGGAGCAGGACGGACAAAGTTGTGCCGCCTTCACCGGCACGGTGAAAAAGGCATCCGCAGGCAAATGACCGACGTTCTCGCCCGATATGAGGCTCTGGTCGCGGCGGGCGAGCTTCGCCCTGATCCCGATCAGCGCGCGACCGTGGGGCGACTCGCCGAACTCGCGCGGCAGTTCGAGGCGCAGCCGAACAAGGGCAGCGTGCTGTGGCGGATGCTCAAGAAGCCGCCGCCGCCCCCGCGCGGCCTCTATATGTGGGGCGGGGTAGGCCGCGGCAAATCGATGATGATGGATCTGTTCTTCGACTGCGTGAATATGCCGTCGAAGCGCCGCGTCCACTTCCACGAATTCATGCTGGAGATCCACGATCGGCTGCGCGTCGAGCGGACCAAGGAGAAGGGCGATCCGATCCCGCCGGTGGTCGAGGCGGTGGCGGGCGAGGCGAAGCTGCTGTGCTTTGACGAGATGGTCGTCAACAATATGGCCGATGCGGCGATTCTCAGCCGGTTGTTCACCGGGCTGATCGACGCGGGCGTGACCGTGGTGACCACGTCGAACCGGCCGCCCGACGATCTGTACAAGGACGGGCTCAACCGCCAGTTGTTCCTGCCGTTCATCGCGCTGATCAAGGATCGGCTCGACGTGCTGTCGCTGAACGGGCCGGTCGATTACCGGCTGGAGCGGCTGGGCGGATTCCCGACCTGGTATTCGCCCAACGGCGCGAAGGCGACCGAGGCCGTGTCGCGCGCCTTCTTCCGCCTGACCGATTATCCGCCCGAGGATGCCGCCAACGTGCCCTCGGCCGAGCTTTCGGTGCCCGGCGGGCGGACGATGCACGTTCCCAAGAGCCTGAAGGGCGTCGCGGTCTTCTCGTTCAAGCGGCTGTGTGCCGAGGCGCGGGGTGCGGCCGATTATCTGGCGATCGCGCGCAATTATCACACCGTCATCATCGTCGGCATCCCGCTGATGGGCCCCGACAACCGCAACGAGGCCGCGCGCTTCAAGGTGCTGATCGACGCGCTGTACGAACATAAGGTCAAGCTGCTGGCGACAGCCGAGGCTGAGGCGGTGGCGCTCTATCCCGAGGGTGACGGCGCCTTCGAGTTCGAACGCACGGTGTCGCGCCTGATGGAGATGCAGAGCCAGGATTATCTGGCGGCGGGGCACGGGGAGTAGGGCGGGGCATCGCCGCCCTCTTTCTCTCGTCATTGCGAGCGTAGCGAAGCAATCCAGGCCCGCATGTGAGAGGCTCGCGACGATCTCCAGTGCGGGCCTGGATTGCTTCGTCGCCTTCGGCTCCTCGCAATGACGAGGAAAGGGTGGCGGTGCTCCTCCGATTGCTGCGCTGCATGAAAAATCGTCCTGTGATGCGAATCCGGTGGTTGCCCATGCCGGATCGCGAGGCTAAGCGGGCACCGTTCTACAGGCGGCCGTGTCCGCGCGGCCGCCTTAGTCATGCGATTTCTTTCGGGAGGGGCTGATGGCTCGTACTAAGATTGCGTTGATCGGCGCCGGCAATATCGGCGGCACGCTGGCTCACCTCGCGGCTCTCAAGGGCCTGGGCGACATCGTTCTGTTCGACGTGGTCGAGGGCGTTCCGCAGGGCAAGGCGCTCGATCTGTCGCAGTGCGGCCCGGTCGAGGGCTTCGACGCCAAGATCATCGGCTCGAACGATTATGCCGACATCAAGGGCGCCGACGTCATCATCGTCACCGCCGGCGTCGCCCGCAAGCCGGGCATGAGCCGCGACGACCTGCTCGGCATCAACCTGAAGGTGATGAAGGCCGTGGGTGAGGGCATCAAGGCCAACGCCCCCGACGCGTTCGTCATCTGCATCACCAACCCGCTCGACGCGATGGTCTGGGCTCTGCGCGAATTCTCGGGCCTGCCGCACAACAAGGTCGTCGGCATGGCCGGCGTGCTCGACTCGGCGCGCTTCAGCCACTTCCTCGCCGACGAGTTCAACGTCTCGGTCAAGGACGTGAACACGTTCGTGCTGGGCGGCCACGGCGACACGATGGTCCCCGTCCTCGAATATTCGACCGTTTCGGGCATCCCCGTCACCGATCTGATCAAGATGGGCATGTCGACCAAGGAGCGCATCGACGAGATCGTCAAGCGCACCCGTGGCGGCGGCGGCGAGATCGTCGCGCTGCTCAAGACCGGTTCGGCCTTCTATGCGCCCGCCACCTCGGCGATCGCGATGGCGGAAGCCTATCTGGGCGACCAGAAGCGCATCCTGCCGGCGGCGGCCTACCTGTCGGGCGAATATGGTGTGAACGACCTGTATGTCGGCGTGCCGGTGCTGTTCGGTGCGGGCGGCGTCGAAAAGATCATCGAAGTGAGCCTGGACGACGAAGCCAAGGCCAATCTTCAGGTCTCGGTCGACGCGGTCAAGGAACTGCTGGTCGCCTGTAAGGGCATCGACCCCTCGCTCGCTTAATCGACAACCTCTTCCCGGAAGGCTCAACAGTCCATGTCGATCCTCGTCAACAAGAACACCAAGGTCATCACCCAGGGCATGACCGGCAACACCGGCACGTTCCACACCGAACAGGCGCTTGCCTATGGCACGCAGATGGTCGGCGGCGTGACGCCGGGCAAGGGCGGCACGACCCACATCGGCCTGCCCAACTTCAACACCGTCCATGAGGCGGTTGCGGCCACCGGCGCCGATGCTTCGGTGATCTACGTTCCGCCGCCCTTCGCGGCCGACTCGATCCTGGAAGCGATCGACGCGGAAGTGCCGCTGATCGTCACGATCACCGAGGGTATCCCGGTCATCGACATGATCAAGGTGAAGCGCGCGCTGCAGGGTTCGAAGTCGCGCCTGATCGGCCCGAACTGCCCCGGCGTCCTGACCCCGAACGAGTGCAAGATCGGCATCATGCCGGGCAGCATCTTCAAGAAGGGTTCGGTCGGCGTCGTTTCGCGTTCGGGCACGCTGACCTATGAAGCGGTGTTCCAGACCTCGGCGATCGGCCTGGGCCAGACCACCGCGGTCGGCATCGGCGGCGATCCGGTCAACGGCACCAACTTCATCGACATGCTCGAGCTGTTCCTGGCGGACGACGAGACCAAGTCGATCATCATGATCGGCGAAATCGGCGGTTCGGCCGAAGAGGAAGCCGCTCAGTTCCTGATCGATGAGGCCAAGAAGGGCCGCAAGAAGCCGATGGCCGGCTTCATCGCGGGCCGCACGGCGCCTCCGGGCCGCCGAATGGGCCACGCCGGCGCAATCGTTTCGGGCGGCCAGGGCGGCGCCGAAGAGAAGATCGCGGCGATGGAAGCTGCCGGCATCAAGGTGGCGTCGAGCCCCTCGCTGCTCGGCGAAACGCTGGCCGAGGTGCTGAAGGGCTAAACCCTTCGCTATCGGTACGATTTGAAGCGGCGGTCGGGGCAACCCGGCCGCCGTTTTCGTTTTAGATCCTCTCCCGGAGGGAGAGGGGGACCGCGCCGAAGGCGTGGTGGAGAGGTATTTGCCGGCAGCGAGGCACTCCTTCTCCAGCTACCCCTCCACCGGCTGCGCCGGTCCCCCTCCCCCTCCGGGGGAGGATCAAAGGGGCGTTGAAATCAAAATATAGCCAGCCACGCATTTTCTACCTGATAGATGCAAATACCGTCTCGCCTTCGACGCAAGCCGCTCCTATATCGGCCCCGCCAATTGCTGCGCTTCGGACCTAAGCTCCGGGGTGGGTGCAGACCAGGAGGTGACATTGGGTATCGAAGGCGTGGCTTTCGACGGGCCAGAGGGCGTTTCGCCTTCATTCGTCGAGAATCTGTATCGTCAGTATCGCCAGGACAGATCGTCCGTTGAGCCGAGCTGGCAGGATTATTTCTCCAACATCGAAGCAAGCGTTTCGGGGCCTAGCTGGGCCAATCCGAACTGGCCGCTCAGCAGCACCGACTCGCTGACCGCCGGCCTCGATCCCACTCAGATGGAGCCTGCACCCAAGCCCGCCAAGGGCGGTGCGCCCAAGGCTGCTCCGGCCGCCGCTGCGGCGCCCGCCGTCAGCCAGGAAGAGATCGAGCAGCGCGCGCAGGATTCGATGCGCGCCCTGATGCTGATCCGCACCTATCGCGTGCGCGGCCATCTGCTCGCCAATCTCGACCCGCTGGGCCTGTCCAAGCGCGAGGAGCCGATCGACCTCAGCCCCGAATGGCACGGCTTCAAGGAAGCCGACATGGACCGTCAGGTCTTCGTGGCGGGTTTCCTGGGCCTGCAATATGCGACCCCGCGTGAGATCCTGGCGATCCTGCGCAAGAATTATTGCGGCAATATCGGCCTCGAATACATGCACATCCCCGACGTGGAGGAGCGCCGCTTCCTCCAGGAGCGGATGGAAGGCAAGGACGCCGAGATCCACTTCACGCCCGAGGGCAAGAAGGCGATCCTCAACAAGGTGATCGAAGCTGAGCAGTGGGAGAAGTTCCTCGGCCGCAAATATGTCGGCACGAAGCGCTTCGGCCTCGACGGCGGTGAATCGATGATCCCGGCTATGGAAGCCGTGATCAAATATTCGGGCGCTTACGGCGTCAACGAGATCATCTTCGGCATGGCCCATCGCGGCCGTCTGAACATGCTGACCAACGTGATGGCCAAGCCCTATCGCGCACTCTTCAACGAGTTTGCCGGTGGTTCGGCGAACCCGGAAGATGTCGGCGGTTCGGGCGACGTGAAGTACCACCTCGGCACCTCCACCGACCGCGAGTTCGACGGCAACAAGGTTCACATGAGCCTGGCGCCGAACCCGTCGCACCTCGAGTGCGTCGATCCGGTCGTGCTGGGCAAGGCGCGCGCCAAGCAGACCAAGCTCGACGATCTGGAGCGCGAGAAGGTTCTGCCGATCCTGCTGCACGGCGACGCCGCGTTCGCAGGGCAGGGCGTGATCATGGAGTGCTTCGGCTTTTCGGGCCTGCGCGGCTACAATACCGGCGGCACGATCCATTTCGTGATCAACAACCAGGTGGGCTTCACCACCAGCCCGCAGTTCGCGCGTTCGTCGCCCTATCCGTCGGATATCGCGAAGATGGTTGCGGCGCCGATCCTGCACGTCAACGGCGACGATCCCGAAGCCGTGACCTTCGCCTGCAAGATCGCGACCGAATATCGCCAGACCTTCAAGCGCGACGTCGTGATCGACATGTGGTGCTATCGCCGCTTCGGCCATAACGAAGGCGACGAGCCGGGCTTCACCCAGCCGCTGATGTACGACGTGATCCGCAAGCATCCGCCGGTGTCCGCGATCTACAATGCGCGGCTCGTTCAGGAAGGCGTGATCAACGACAATTGGACCTCGTCGCATGAGGCCGAGTTCGTCGAGAAGCTGGAAGGCGAGTTCGAAGCGGGCAAGACCTACAAGGTCAACAAGGCCGACTGGTTCGAAGGCGACTGGGCCGGCTTTGCCGAACCGCGCGAAGCGATCACCGAAAAACGCGCGGCAGATACCGGGCTGACCGAAGAGATCGTCGTGGATCTCGGCAAGCAGCTGACGACCGTTCCTGAAGGGATCACGATCCACAAGACGTTGGGTCGCATCCTGGAAGCCAAGAAGGAGATGTTCTCCTCGGGCGAGGGCTTCGACTGGGCGACCGGCGAGGCGCTGGCTTTCGGTTCGCTGCTCAAGGAAGGCTATGGCGTCCGCCTGTCGGGCCAGGATTCGGGCCGCGGCACGTTCAGCCAGCGGCACGCCGTCTGGGTCGATCAGAAGGATGGCCACAAGTACATCCCGCTGTCGGCGATGGACCGCCGTTTCCAGGTGCTCGACTCGCCGCTCAGCGAGTTCGGCGTGCTCGGCTTCGAATATGGCTATGCGTCGGCGGCGCCGAACACTTTGGTCATGTGGGAAGCCCAGTTCGGCGACTTCGCCAACGGTGCGCAGGTCATCATCGATCAGTTCATCTCGTCGGGCGAAGCCAAGTGGCTGCGCGTCAACGGTCTGGTGATGCTGCTGCCGCACGGTTACGAAGGGCAGGGGCCGGAACATAGCTCGGCGCGTCTGGAGCGTTATCTGCAGCTGTGCGCTGAAGATAATATGCAGGTCGCCAACTGCACGACCCCGGCCAACTACTTCCACATGCTGCGCCGTCAGATGATCCGGAAGTTCCGCAAGCCGCTGATCGTCATGACGCCGAAGTCGCTGCTGCGGCACAAGTCGGCCGTGTCGAAGCTGGAGGATTTCACCGGCGAGACCCGCTTCCAGCGCGTCCTTCCGGACAACAATCCGCCGGCGGACAAGGACGTGAAGCGCGTCGTTCTGGTGTCGGGCAAGCTCTATTACGAGCTGGCCGAGGCGCGCGACGCGGCGGGCGACCAGAACACCGCCATCCTGCGTCTGGAACAGCTCTATCCGTTCCCGTCCGATGCGCTGATCACGCGCCTTGGCCGGATGCCCAACCTCGAAACCGTGGTGTGGGCACAGGAAGAGCCGAAGAACCAGGGCGCCTGGACCTTCGTCGAGCCGTATATCGAGAAGGTTCTGGCCGATGTCGGCGGCAAGTCGCAGCGTCCGGTTTATGCCGGCCGCAAGGCGGCCGCCGCGACCGCGACCGGCCTCGCCCGCAATCATGCCGTGCAGCAGGCTGCACTGATCGCCGATGCGCTCGGCCACGAAGTAAAGGGTAAGTAAGATGGCAACCGATGTTGTGGTGCCGACGCTCGGCGAATCGATCACCGAAGCGACGCTGGGCCAGTGGCTCAAGAAGCCGGGCGAGGCCGTGAAGGTCGACGAACCCATTGCCAGCCTGGAGACCGACAAGGTCGCGGTCGAAGTGCCTTCGCCCGTCGCCGGCGTGATCGGCGAACTCGTCGTCAACGAAGGCGATACGGTGAACGTGGGCGCGGTGATCGCGCGCATCGAGGCGGGGGCGGCTGCTTCCACCTCGGCGACCCCGGCGGTCGAGGATCGCACTGCGGTGGGCAAGGCCGAAGCGGCTGCGCCCGCCGAGCCGGCTTCGGCGCCGGTCGAGGAATCGGGCGACGCGCTGACGCTGTCGCCGTCGGTTCGCCGCGCGGTTCTGGAATATGGGGTCGATCCGTCGAAGATCCGTGGCACCGGCAAGGATGGCCGCGTGACCAAGGATGACGTGATCGCCGCCGCCAAGTCGCAGCCCAAGACGGCCGCTCCGGCTGCTGCTCCGGCCGCCGCCGCACCGGTCGCTTCGGCCGCCGGCGAGCGCAAGGAAGAACGGGTCAAGATGACCCGCCTTCGCCAGACGGTCGCCAAGCGCCTGAAGGAAGCGCAGAACACCGCCGCGATGCTGACGACGTTCAACGACGTCGACATGACCGCCGTGATCGAGGCCCGGAACAAGTATAAGGATTTGTTCGAAAAGAAGCATGGCGTTCGCCTGGGCTTCATGGGCTTCTTCGTGAAGGCGGCCGTGATGGCGCTGAAGGACGTGCCCGCGGTCAACGCATCGATCGAAGGCGATGAGATCGTCTATCGCGACTATGTTGACGTGTCGGTCGCGGTTTCGGCGCCGAACGGCCTGGTCGTTCCGGTGATCCGCGACGCGCAGAACCTGTCGGTTTCGGGCATCGAAAAGACGATCGGCGATTTCGGCAAGCGCGCCAAGGAAGGCAAGCTGTCGATGGAAGACATGAAGGGCGGCACCTTCACCATCTCCAACGGCGGCGTCTTCGGCTCGCTGATGTCGACCCCGATCATCAATCCGCCGCAGTCGGGCGTTCTGGGCCTCCACCGCATCGAGGACCGCCCGGTCGTCCGCGACGGCCAGGTCGTCGTCCGCCCGATGATGTATCTGGCGCTCAGCTACGACCATCGCCTGATCGACGGTCGCGAAGCGGTGACCTTCCTCGTCGCGCTCAAGAACGCGATCGAGGATCCGACCCGTCTGCTGATCGACCTCTGATCGCACGCATTATCCGCCCATCCCGAGCAAGCTTGGGATGGGCGGCCTGTTTCATCCTCTGAATGAGGACCAAGACAATGTCTGATTATGATTTCGACGTGATCGTCATCGGCGCCGGCCCCGGCGGCTATGTCGCCGCGATCCGTGCGGCGCAGCTGGGGCTCAAGACCGCGTGCGTGGAAAGCCGCGAGACGCTGGGCGGCACCTGCCTGAACGTGGGCTGCATCCCTTCGAAGGCGATGCTTCACGCGTCCGAATATTATGACAAGGCCGTCAATGGCGAGATGGCCAAGATGGGCATCAAGGCGACGGTCGAACTCGACCTCGATACGATGCAGGGCCAGCGCAAGGACGCGGTGAAGGGCCTGACCGGCGGCATCGAATATCTGTTCAAGAAGAACAAGGTCGAATGGCTTAAGGGCCACGGCGCGTTCACCGGCAAGGACACGATCGACGTTGCGGGCAAGAGCTATCGCGCCAAGAACATCGTGATCGCGACGGGTTCGTCGGTGACGCCGCTTCCGGGTGTCGAGATCGACGAGAAGGTCGTCGTTTCGTCGACCGGCGCGCTGGAGTTCACCAAGGTTCCCAAGCACCTCGTCGTGATCGGCGGCGGCGTGATCGGCCTTGAGCTGGGTTCGGTGTGGAAGCGCCTGGGCGCCAAGGTGACCGTGGTCGAGTTCCTCGATCAGCTGCTGCCCGGCATGGACGGTGAAATCCGCAAGGAGGCCGCCAAGATCTTCAAGAAGCAGGGCATGGAGCTGAAGCTGGGCACCAAGGTGACCGGTGTGACCAGCAAGGGCGGCAAGGCGACCGTCACGGTCGAGCCGGCGGCCGGCGGTGCGGCGGAGACGCTGGAGGCCGATGCGGTGCTGGTGTCGATCGGGCGCCGTCCGAACACCGATGGCCTCGCGCTGGAGCGTGCGGGCCTGACCGTCAACAAGCGCGGCCAGATCGAGATCGGCCACGACTTCGACACCGCGACGCCCGGCATCTGGGCGATCGGCGACGTCGTCCCCGGCCCGATGCTTGCGCACAAGGCCGAGGATGAAGGCATTGCGGTGGCCGAGAATATCGCGGGCCTGACCGGCATCGTGAACCACGATGTGATCCCCGGCGTCGTCTATACGATGCCCGAGATCGCCGGCGTGGGCCTGACCGAGGAGCAGGCCAAGGAGCGTGGCGACGTCAAGGTCGGCAAGTTCCCGATGCTCGCCAATTCGCGCGCCAAGACCAACCATGAGCCCGAAGGCTTCGTGAAGGTGATCGCCGACGCCAAGACCGACAAGGTTCTGGGCGTCCATATCATCGCGTCGGTCGCCGGCACGATGATCGCGCAGGCCGCGCAGGCGATGGAGTTCGGCGCGACCAGCGAGGACATCGCCTATACCTGCCACGCGCATCCGACCCATTCGGAAGCGATCAAGGAAGCCGCGATGGCGGTGACCGGCAAGCCGATCCACATCTGATCGGGTTTGCGGGAGAGGGGGCACAACCTTCTCTCCCGCACCTTCGTCATTGCGAGCGTAGCGAAGCAATCCATTCCAACCCGGAGTGGATTGCTTCGTCGCTTTCAGGGGCTCGCAATGGCGAGACATGGCCTTAGCCGTCATCCCGGCGGAGGCCGGGATCTCTGGCGTCTCTTGCCGCTCGCTGGTCTCCCCATCTCCTGAGATCCCGGCCTCCGCCGGGATGACGGGGAGGGGAGGCGGCGCTATGACGCCAAGCATGCACCCCAATTTCGAACTCGTCCGCAGCGTGTTGCCGATGCTCGATACGGTCGGGATCGCCCTGTTCGCCGCGTCGGGCGCGCTGGCGGCGGCGAAGCTGCGGCAGACGCTCGTCACCTTCACCTTCTTCGCGGGCGTGACGGGAACCGGGGGCGGGACGGTGCGCGATCTGTTGATCGGCGCGCCGGTCTTCTGGCTGCACGACAATCGTCCGATCTTCGTGTGCCTGGCCGCCGCGATCCTGATCTATGCGACGCCGCGCCATTGGTGGCGGGAACGCGCGCTCGACTGGTTCGACGCGCTGGGGCTGGCGGCCTATGCGGTGTTCGGCGCTTGGAAGGCGCTGGCTTACGGCATCCCGCCGCTGCCGGCCTTTGCGATGGGGGTGGTGACGTCGTGCGTCGGCGGCATCATCCGCGATGTGCTGGCGGGCGAGCCGTCGATCCTGTTGCGACCGGAGATTTACGTGACCGCCGCGGCGCTTGCCGCCGGGCTGTTCGTGGCGCTCAGCCTGCTGGGCGTCGATCCGTTCGTGGCGGCGGGGGTGGGGGCGCTGGCCGGGTTCATCCTGCGCGCGCTGGCAATCGCCCGAGGTTTGGCACTGCCTGCCTACAGGCGCTGACGCCGGGGAACCGCGCGGGGCCGCAAACGTATCCTTCCCGTAATGTTCATCATTCGGGATGGTGTGATGCGTCGATTTCTGCCGATTCTTCTGACGCCCAGTCTGGTTGGCGCCCTGCTGGCAAGCTGCGGCCCCAAGCCGCTGGAGCTGCCCGCCGACCCGATCGACAAGGCGGCGACCTGCGCGGTGGTGAGCGCGGCGCGGGCGCGGGCGGCGCAGGCCGACATCAAGGCCGAACTGCCCTTCGCCGAACAATTGCGCATCACCCATTATGCGATGTTGGCGGGTTCCGAAGGCGACAGCTTCAACATCGATCGCGCCTCCGCCGTCGCCAAGAAGATGGGCGAATTGCAGGAGCAGATCACCGCCGGCGAATGGCAGAAGCTGGAGCCGGCGTGCGACGAAGCCTATCCGGCCACGATCAAGACGAGCGGGATCGAACTACCGGCGGGCAAGTTCGACGCGCAGCTCGGCTGCTACGCGATGGGCGATTTCCTGCGCCGCTCGGTCGCGACGGTGGATGAGAAGGGGCAGAGCGAGCTTGCCGGCTACGACAAGATGAAACGCGAACTTGATACGGCGGTGGGCGCGGGCATGAAGGCCAAGGGCGCCAACAACTTCGCCAAGACGCAGGCGATGAAGAACGAGGCGCTGAGCGGCATGGCGAAGCTGGGCGCGCCGGCCGAGACGATGAAGATGTGCACGGCGAAATTTGGCTAAGAACCGTCAGTCGGCCTTCGGCGTCGCGCCGTCGCGCAGGCGCGCATTGGCGCCTTCGATCCGGTTGACGAGCCGGCCCTGATAATTGCCGAACTTCTGATCCGGGGTGAAGGCGACGGCATAGGTCACGCCGGTAAGCGTCATCGGCACGGGAATGTCGCCCTCGTCGCGCGGACGGAAGCTGGCGCGCATCGGCGCGATGGCGGGCTGTTTGGCGAAGGGGCCGAGAAGCGCCATCTTCATCAGATCGCCGCTGTTCATCGCGCGATCCCCTTCGGCCCAGTCCTGCGCGCCTGTCACCACGCCTAGATCGGTGATTTTGCCCGCTTCCAGCCGGAAGCTATACGATCCGAGCGCGAAGGAGGTGTCGCCCCATCCCGCGATCACCCACAAACCCGGATCGGTTTCGATCAGGTGCAATCGCGCGCCTTCGACCCGAACGATCTCCCGGTTGCGGAACGCTTCGATCAGCGGGTGACCCTTGGCATCCTTTTTCAGGTCGTGCGCGGCATCGTCATAGGAACCGAACGAAAGGCCCGCGATCAGCGGCAGGGTTTTGCGTGAACCCGGCAAGTCTGCGAAGTTGTTGGCGATCAGGCGATATTCGACCAAGATATAGGCCTTGGTGGGATCGAGGCTGGTTGGAACCGCCTTCAGCGTTTCGGCCATGCCGGGGCCGGCGGTTGCAACGGCTATGGTCGCAGCCAGGAAGATGCGCTTCATTTCGTGGTCCCTTGAGCCGTTTGATCAGGCGCGGCGGCGAGTTCGAACAGCCGATCGATCTGCTTGTCCTGCGGCAATTTCTTCACTTCATCCCACAGCGCGTCGCTCGCGATATGCTGCCGATAGCCGCGATCGGCCATACAGACCTGCAGCACGTTGCCCTGCAGCCTGCGCGTCTCGCGCGATCCGAAGAAGCCGGCGAAGAAGGATCCGGCGGCTTCCTGATACGCATTGGTCGAATGGACGGTGTAGCGCACCGGCCGCACGCCTCCGGCCAGTGCGGCGCATTGGCCATAGTCGCTGACGAACGTGTCGCGATCCACCGCCGCTTTGTGGAAATAGCGCCGCTCGGCCGATGCCGGCGCGGCATAGGCCATTGCCATCATCGTCAGACAGGCGAAGCTAATCCTGATCGTCATGTGATGCGTCCCCCAACGCCGCTTTAGGCCGATTGCGATGCCCCTTCAATCGGCTCAGGGCCCGAACCGCGGCTCCATCGGCGGCATCTCGCGCGGGGCGAGGTCGAGTTGGAAGACGCCCATGTCCCACCAGGCGTCGAATTTCCAGCCGACCTTGTGGTGCGCGCCGACGAGGGTGAAGCCGAGCTTTTCGTGGAGGCCGACGCTTTCCGGATTGGGCAGGCTGATCTTGCCGGTCGCGGCGTTGAAGCCTCGCGCGCGCAGATCGTCGAGCAAGGCCGTGTAGAGGCGGCGACCTAGGCCGCGACCCTTGGCGGATGCGGCGAGGTAGATCGTCGTCTCCGTAACCCAGCGATAGGCGGCGCGATCGTTGAAGGCGCCCGCATAGGCATAGCCCTGCACAACTCCATCCTCCTCGATCACGAGATAGGGGTAGCGCGCGGCGATACCCGCCATCCGCCGCGCCATTTCTGCCTCGGACGGCGGCTCCAGTTCGAAGCTGATGACCGTATCTCGCACATAAGGCGCGTAGACTGCCGCAATGGCAGGGATGTCAGCGGGGGTGGCGGCGCGGATCAGCGCGTCGCCCACGCGATCAACCCTTCGTAGAGGCTCTGGTCACGCGACGCGCGGACCGGCGTGTCCGACGCGCATTCGAGGCAGCGGGCCTGGATCGCCGGGCCGGTCAAAACCTCGCGCGCATCGGCCAGCGCGCGCAGCATCAGCGCGTCGGGGCGGCCGGCAACGCGGGTCCATACGTCGACCGAACCATTCTCGCCGCTCTCCTCCTCGGGCCGGGTGAGCGACTTGAGCATTTCCTTCCAGCTGCTCGGCGCCTTTTCGATGTAGAGCGGGCGGACCGATTTGGGATCGAGCTTGGCGAGCTTCGCGGCCTCGGCCACCGCATCGTCGACGCCGCCGAACTGGTCGACGAGGCCCAGCCCCTTGGCGGTGCTGCCCGCCCAGACGCGGCCTTCGGCGATTTCGCGCACGCGCGCGACCGGCAGCTTGCGGCTTTCGGCGACGAGGCCGGTGAAGCGGCGGTAGATATCGTCGATCGATCCCTGCAACAGCGCGTCGAATTCGGGCGAGGTGCCGCGCAGCACGTCGGGCTCGCCCGACAGCGGGGTGGTCTTCACCCCGTCCGCCGACAGGCCGACCTTGGTGAGTGTGCCCTGGAAGGTGGGGAGGACGCCGAACACGCCGATCGATCCGGTGATGGTCGCGGGATCGGCGATGATCTTGTCCGCCGGTGTCGACACCCAATAGCCGCCGCTGGCCGCCAGCCCGCCCATCGAAACGACGATCGGCAGCTTGCGCGCCTTCGCCTGCAGGATCGCCGATCGGATCTGTTCGGACGCCATCACCGAACCGCCGGGGCTGTCGACGCGGACGACCAGCGCCTTGATGCGGTTCTTCTTCAGCTCATCGAGCAGCAGATCGGAAATGGTGGTGCCGCCGGCCGCGCCGGGCGCCGCGCGGCCATCGACGATCGTGCCTGCGATGGTCAGCACGCCGATCGGGGTGCCGCTGGATTTCTCCGGATGCGAATCGGCCCAGCGATCGAGCGGGATCGCCTTGAAATCATTGACCCCGCCGTCGCCCGCATCGCCCGCGATCGCGGAAACGCGCGCGTTGAAATCGTTGCGATCGCCCAGCCGATCGACCAGCTTCGCGGCGAGCGCGGCCTGCGCCATATCGCCCTTCGATGCGACGCTCGCGAGATCGGGATGCGCGATATAGTCGGTCAGCTTCGCCTTGGGCCGCGCCTTGCCGACATCGGCCTGCCAGCTGGCCCACAGGGCATCGGCCAGCGCCTGATTGGCGGCGCGCGCTTCGGGCGACTGATCGGTGCGGGTGTACGGCTCGACCGCCGATTTGAACATGCCGACGCGATAGACCTTGGTCGTCACGCCCAGCTTGTCGAGCAGCCCTTTATAATAGAGCCGCGCGCCGCCGGGGCCGGTGAGGATCACGGCGCCCAGCGGGTTAAGCCACACCTCGGTCGCGTGCGCGGCGAGCTGATAGCCGTCGTCGGTATAGCCGGTGGCATAGGCCAAGACGGGCTTGCCCGCGGCGCGCGCCTTGTCGATCGCGCGGGCGGCGGCGGCGATCGTCGCCTGGCTGCCGCCGGTGAAGCGATCGAGATCGAGGACGATCGCCTTGACGTTCGACGAGGTCGATGCGGCATCGAGCGCACGTTCGAGATCGCGCAGCCGCGTTTCGCGCGAAACCCCGCCGCCGCCCGACAGCAGGGCGATCGGATCGGTTTCGGCGGGCTGCTCGACCAGACTGCCGGTCAGATCGACGACGAGCGCGCCGGTCGACGGCGTCGCGGCGGTCGTCGGGCGGACCGAGAGCGCCACGAACAGGAAGCTGAAGAAGATCAGCATCGCCAGCAAAACGAGCGCATCCTTCACGCCCACCAGCAATGCCCACAGGCCCTTCAACAGCTTCATTCGCAAATGTCTTTCGGTCGATCGGATCGTTGCGGGTGAATCTAGGGCCGAAGCGATCCGGCGTCCATGCCATTGAGGGGGGCGGCCGCCTCTGCCATGCTCGCACGATGAGCGACGGTGGAGACGTGATGCAGCGGCAGATAAAAGCGGACACGATCTGGCTGGTCGCGATCTTCCTGATATCGGCGCTGCCTTATGTGTTCGGACTGGGCTTCTACACCGACGATTGGGACTTTTTCGCGCATTATCAGGCGGCGCTCGACGGCAGCACGTTCGATTTCGTGCGCGCGGGCCTCTTCTATCCGGCGCTTGCGCGGCCGCTGCAGGGGCTGGAGTTCGCCTGGCTCTACAAGATGTTCGGGCTCAATCCGCTGCCCTATCACCTGATCAATCTGGCGGTGCTGGCGGCGTGCATGGCGCTGCTCCACCGGCTGCTGATCCGCATCGGATTCGACCGCGCGATCGCCTTCGCGCTGACGCTCGCCTTCCTGCTGCTGCCCCAGCATTCGACGATGCGGGTGTGGATGTCGACCTTCCAGGTCGGGTTCAGCCTGTTGTTCACCCTGGTCGCGATCCTCGCCGATCTGCGCTGGGAACGGACGGGGCGGACGCGGTGGAAGATCGCGTCTTTGGTGTCGGGCGCGCTGGTGCTCGCCTTCTATGAGATTTTCGCGCCGATCATCTTGCTGGGGGCGGCGCTGGTCGGGTGGCGGCGCTGGCGCAGCGGCGTGCCGATGCTGCGCGCGGTGCTGCCACAGATCGCCAATGTCGTGGTGGTGGGCGCGGCGATCGTGCTGAAGGGGCAGGTTTCGGCGCGCGCGACCCCGCTGGACATGATGTTCTTCCGCACGCTCGTCGGCCACTTCATCGATCTGCACCACGATTGGCGGGTCGATCACGGCATCAACCTGATCGCTCTGTTCACCGTCCATTTCGGCGACACGGTCGCCGGGCCGTTCCGGTCGATCGCGACGATGGCGGGGGAGGGGCGGCTGATCGCGCCGCTCGCCGCCGCGCTGGCGATCGGGGGGCTGGCAGGGTGGCGGCTGTCGCGGACCGCGCCCGCATGGCCCGCGCGGCCGTGGATGTTCGCGCTGGGCGGCGTCGCATTGATGTTCGCGGGCTATGGCACCTTCCTGATGTCGGGCGCGGTCAACATCTCGCCCGCCGGCGTCGCGAACCGGACGGCGGGCGCGGCGGCGCTGGGTATCGCGCTGACGCTGGTGGCGGTGGCCGGGATGTTTGCGGAACGGGTGCCGGCGCAGCGGCGCGCGGCGGCCTTTGCGGGGCTGATCGCGATCATGGCGGTGCTGGCGACGATCCGCATCGCCGATATCGGCCATTATTGGACGACCGCCGCCGCGCGGCAGTGGCAGCTGCTCGACAAGGCGAAGGTGCAGCTGGCGGGTGTGCCGGCGGGCGATATGGTGATCATCGATGGCGTGTGCCCCTATATCGGGCCGGGGATCGTCTTTGAAACCTATTGGGACAGCAGCTCGGCGCTCGGCCTGACCCTCGGCCGGCCGATCAGGGCCGATGTCGTCACCGACCGGCTGACATGGGGCGACCGGCAGGTCGAAACGATCACCTACTCGCTGGCGAACGACATGCCCTATGGGCCGAAGCTGTCGGTGTGGAACCCGGATCGCGGGTGGCTGGTGCCGTTGCCCGATGCGGCGGCGGCGCGGGCCTATCGGTCACGCCCGGATCGTTACGTTGCGGCGTGTCCGGTGGGGTATCTCAACCACGGCGTGCCGATCTAAGTCTCTCACTCGTCATTGCGAGCGGAGCGAAGCAATCCATTCCGAACTGCGGAGTGGATTGCCACGTCGCCGCAAGCGGCTCCTCGCAATGACGAGTGGGGAGGAGAGGCGGTTAGCGCGAAGCGGGAAGCTGCCCGCTCAGCGAAAACGTGCCCGGAAGCCCCTCCAGCCCGTTCGCGTCGATCGCGGTCAGGCGGATGAAGAAGGTCGCGGTCGGCGGCAGGGTGAAGCTGGCCGAGGTCGTGTCGGTCAACTGCTCGTCCAGCACTTCGGTGAAGCGTGCGTCCGCCGCCAGCGCGATCCGATATTTCTGCGCGCCGTCGACCGGCTTCGCGCTGATCGTAGCGCCGTTCGCGGTCTTTTCGACGGCGGCGAGCTGCGGTGCGGGGAGGAGGGCGATCGGATCGCCGACGCCGGTGGGCGTCGCGATCACGCCGAAGCCGCGGCCGATCGCGGTGATCGGCTTGTCGACGTCGGGCGCCACTTCGACCTTGCCGCCGACCACTTCGGTCGCGGCCTTTTCACTGCCTTCGAAGGCGACGCGGAAATCGGTGCCGCGCACCGCCGTGACCGACAATGGCGTGGTGACGCGGAACTTGCTGCCCGGATCCTTGAACGGGGTGACGCTCATGCGCGCGCGGCCGGCCTCGAGCTTGAAATCGTCGTCGATCGCACCGGTCAGCGCGATGCGGCGCAGGCGGGTGACGAGGATGCGGCTCTGCGACGGCAGCGAGACCGAGCTGGCATCGGGCATGCGGATGGTGACGAAGGCGCCCGCGCCGGTTTCGACGCGCATCCCTTCATTCACCTTCGTGCCGACCACGACCTCCTTGCCGTTGACCGTCACGGCGCCGCGGAACGAGGCGATCTGCCCCGTCACCGGCTCGGTCCGCAGGATGGCGGGCGGGATGAGGAGGACGGTGCCGACCGGAATGCGGCGCGGATCGGCGATCCGGTTGAGCCGCTGCACGACCAGATAGTCGGCCTCCTTCGTCATATAATCGCGCGCGAGCGTGAGCAGGATGTCGCCCTGCTTCATCGTATAGGGCAGCGGCGGCTCCTCCGCCGCAAAGGCGCGCGTGGCGCCCAGCAGCAGCGCCCCCGCGATCACCAATTTCCCCCAATCGCGCATCGGCTTCATCGTCCCAAATCTGAAACGGGTCCAACATCGGACGCTTTGCAGCCCACCGCAACCCGCCCCGCCCGATTCGCACGGGCAGGCTCTCTTTGACGTGAATTACGCCACAACAATTGTGAACAATGGTTATAACGGCGCCGAAATTACGGGCGGCACGTCAGTTTTGGGTCTGGAGTTGCCCCACGGCCTCGGAAGAGACGTCGACGCCGACGCGCAGTACCTCATGTCCGCCGCCGATGCGGGCGCCCGAGATCGGGGCGGCGTCGCGATAGTCGAGGCCGATGGCGACGCGGACGTAATTTTCGTCGGGGCAGCGTTCGCAGGCGGGGTCGAAGCCGATCCAGCCATAATCGGGGACGTGAAGCTCGGCCCAGAAATGCGGCGCCTGGCGCTGCTGTGGGGCGGCTTCTTCATCGCACAGATAGCCGTTGACGAAGCGGGCGGGAAAGCCGGCGGCGCGGGCGGCGGCGATCATCACATGCGCCATATCCATGCTGCAGCCGGCGCCCGCCTCCAGGATTTCGGCGGCGGTGCGCATGTCGGTGCTGCGATCGGGGGTGCAGGCGATCCGTTCGTGGATTTCGCCGCACAGGGCATGTGCCGCGCCCAGCGGATCGTCGGCGGAGATGCCGTGCGCCGCGCCGATCAGGTCGATCGCCGCATTGGTGCGGGTGAGGTCGGTCGGGCGCAGGAAGACGCCAGCGGGGAGCAGGTTCGCCGCGCCGTTGACCACGCCGGCGCGATCCTCGGTCAGCACTTCGCCGGTGACGCTGAGGCCGATGCAGTCGATCGGCCCTTCCAGATAGAGCATCGAGACGATGTTGCCGAAGCCGTCGCGGCGGCTTTTGAGGCGCGCGTCGCAATCGACCTCGATCCGCCAGTCGACGACGCTTTGGCCCAGATGGCTGTCGGGCGTCATCCGCAGCAGTTGGACGACGCGCGCCTGCGGCTCGGTGAAGCGATATTCGGTGCGGTGGCTGATCAGGATGCGCATGTCAGCCGAACCGGAATTGCGCCCCGATCGCCTGATGGATGCGGGCATTTTCGTAAATGAAGCCGCTCAGCCATTCGTGGAGACCGTGGTTGAAGATGGTGTCGATGCTCGTCCGCTCGATCGCGCTCTGGCGCATGCGGGCGAGGCGATCGGCTTCGGACTGGAGGCCGGTGCGCTTGCCGATCGCGTTGAGATGGGTGACGACTTCTTCGGATGATGCGGCAAGACTGCGCGGCATCTCCTTGCGAAGGCTGAGAAGTTCGGCGACGAGCCACGGCTTCAGCCCCTCGCTGTAGAGCCAGCGATAGGCGGTGTTGGCGGAGACGGCGTGGAGGATCGTGGTCCACTGATCGCGGTCGATCGGCCCGCCCACCTTCTCGCCATCGGGCAGGAGCAGGTGATATTTGACGTCGATCAGCCGCGCGGTGTTGTCCGCGCGTTCGATCGCGGCGCCCAGGCTGATGAAGGCATAGGCTTCGTTGCGCAGCATCCGGTGGAGCGCGCCTTCGAAGCCGCGCGTCTCCGCGCGGATCGCCTCGACAATGCCCAGGGTCGACTGGTTGCCGCCGGTGGTCGCGCGGCCGCGCAGGTTGAGCCAGGCGCGGTTGATCGCCTCCCACGCATCGCGGCTCAAGGCGGTGCGGACCGACTTGGCATTGCTGCGCGCGGCATCGAGACAGGATCGGATCGACGAAGGATTGCTAGCCGACAGAGTGAGATAGCGGCTGATGTTGAGAGGCGATCGCGTCTCGCTCGTCAGCCCGAAATCATAATCGGCGGCGGCGACGAGCAGGGCGCTGTCCCACGCGCCCTGACCCGCGGGACGGGGTGAGAGCGCGTCGAGGCGGATCGTCGCCTCGATCAGCCGTGCGGTGAACTCGGCACGCTCGACATAGCGGCCGATCCAGTAGAGCGATCCGGCGGTGCGCGAGAGCATCAGGCGTCTCCCGCCAGGATCAGGCTGTCCTTGGTGCCGCCGCCCTGGCTGGAGTTGACGACGAGCGACCCCTCCCGGAGCGCGAC
This sequence comes from Sphingomonas crocodyli, assembly GCF_004005865.1. Classification (NCBI taxonomy): domain Bacteria; kingdom Pseudomonadati; phylum Pseudomonadota; class Alphaproteobacteria; order Sphingomonadales; family Sphingomonadaceae; genus Sphingomonas; species Sphingomonas crocodyli. Next base: position 2,509,230 of record NZ_SACN01000001.1, on the reverse strand, counting down.
GCGGGTCAGCCCGCCGGGGGTGATCGTCACGCCCTTCGAACCGGACAGGACGAAGGGGCGGAAATCGACGTGGCGCGGGGCGACGCCGCTTTCGGTGAGCGTCGGCACGGTCGAAAGCGCGAGCGTGGGCTGTGCGATGTAACGCTGCGGCTCCTTGAGCAAAGCGGCGCGGAATTCCTCGATCTGCGCCTTGGTCGCCGTCGGGCCGACGAGCATGCCGTAGCCGCCCGATCCGTCGACCAGCTTCACGACCAGCTTGTCGAGATTGTCGAGCGTGTACTTCAGCGCCTGCGGTTCGCGGCAGCGATAGGTTTCGACATTGGGCAGCTTCGCCTCACCGCCCGAATAATATTTCACGATCTCGGGCATGTAGCTGTAGATCGCCTTGTCGTCGGCGATGCCGGTGCCCGGCGCGTTCACCAGCGCGACATTGCCCGCCATATAGGCCGCGATCAGGCCGGGGACGCCCAGCAGCGAGTCCGGCTTGAACACCAACGGATCGATATAATCGTCGTCGATGCGGCGATAGATGACGTCGACCTTCACGCGCCCTTCGATCGTACGCATCCAGACCATGTCGTCGTCGACCTCGAGATCGGCGGCCTCGACCAACTCGATCCCCATCGAATCGGCCAGGAAGCTGTGCTCGTAAAAGGCCGAGTTGAAATGGCCGGGGGTGAGCAGCACGCAGACCGGCTTGCCGGCGGGGCGGGGCGCGACCGACTGGAGCGTTTCCAGCAGCGAGTCGGGATAGGAATCGATCGGCTGAACCGGGAACATCTCGAACAATTCGGGGCACAGGCGCAGCATCGCCTCCCGATTTTCGAGCATGTAGGAGACGCCGGATGGGGTGCGGGCATTATCCTCCAGCACCCAGAATTCGCCGGGGCCGGTGCGGACCAGATCGATGCCGCAGATATGCGCGAAGATGCCGTGCGGCGGCTTGGCGCCGTCGAGCATCGGCCGGAATTGCGGATTGCCGAGGATCAGCTCCTCAGGAACCACCTTGTCCTTCAATATCTTGCGGGGGCCATAGACGTCGGCAAGGAAGGCGTTGATCGCCTCGACCCGCTGGACGAGCCCTTCGGACAGATCGGCCCATTCGGTTTTCGTGAAGATGCGCGGAACGATATCGAAGGGAATGATGCGCTCGGCGCTTTCTTCCTCCCCATAGACCGCGAAGGTGATGCCGAGCTGGCGAAAGGCGGCCTCTGCGGCCTGTTGTCGCCGATCAAGCTCTGCGGGCGGGGTGGACGATATCCAGTCGGCGAGGGCGGTGAATTCGGGCCGGCCCTCCCTTGACGCGCTGGAGCCCCAGATCTCGTCGAAAGCGCGCTCGATCGCCATAAGCTCCTTGTGCTTCTTATTTTCGTCGGAGGAAAGACTGCAACGCTTCGCTGCGCTGCACAAGAGGGGAAGATGCGGCCTTGTGATGTTCCCGCTTAACCGTCCTGCACGATGCTTGTTCCGGTTGCGAAGCGTAACATTTCGTGGCTAGGGGCGGGGCCGTGGGGGCAGCATGGAAAATCGGGATCGGGCTATGCCTGTGCGCGGTCGGTGCGGCGCGTGCCGATGCGGCCGACGGGCTGACCCTGGGCGCCACGATGCGCGCGCGGATAGAGGGAATCGACAATCAGGTCCGCCCTGGATTTCGCAGCGACGACACCGTCTATAATCTGCGCACGACGATCCGCGCCGAATATCGCGACGGCCCGATCCGCCTGCTGGGCGAGCTTTGGGACAGCCGCGTCTATGGCAATGACCGGCGCAGCGCGATCACGTCGACCGAGGTGAACACGTTCGAACCGGTGCAGGCGTTTATCGAGGCGGATCTGGGCGATGCGCTGGGCACGGGCACGACGCTGAAGGCGACGGCGGGGCGGATGATGCTCAACCTCGGATCGCGCCGCCTGGTCGCCGCCGACGATTATCGCAACACGACGGCGGGCTATACCGGGCTGCGCGCCGATATCGGGGTGGGCCGGGACTGGCAGGCGGCGCTCGTCTATGTGCTGCCGCAGATGCGCCGGCCTGACGATATCGACTCGATTGTCGATAATAAGCGCGGGATCGACAAGGAGAGCTTCAATCTCGTCCTGTGGGGCGGGGTGGTGAGCCGTGCGAAGCTGATCGGCGGGGCGAGCGGCGAGCTGAGTTTCTTCCATCTGGGCGAATCGGACATTGTCGGGCGGCCGACGCGCGACCGTTCGCTCGACACCGTGGCGCTGCGGCTGATCCGCAAGCCGGCGGTCGACGCGGCCGATTTCGATCTGGAGGGCGGCTATCAGCGCGGAACGATCAGCGCGTCGGCGGCCGCGAACGCCCGGCGGCTCGACGTGCTGGCGTGGTTCGTCCACGGCGAGGCTGGCTATACGATGCCGGGCGGATGGAAACCGCGGCTGTCGCTGTTCGCCGATGTGGCGAGCGGCGATCGGCGCGGCGGACATTATGGCCGGTTCGACACGATCTTCGGCTTCCGGCGCGGCGAATATTCGCCGGCGGGGATGCTGGCGACGATCAGCCGCGCGAACATAATGTCGCCGGGCGTGCGGATCGATGCGGTGCCCGACAAAAGATCCGATCTCTATGCCAGCTATCGGCCGATGTGGCTGCATTCGCGGAGTGACGCCTTCTCGACCAGCAATGTGATCGATCCCACCGGGCGCTCGGGGCGCTTCGCAGGGCACCAGTTCGACGCGCGCGCGCGATACTGGATCGTGCCCGATCACCTGCAGTTCGAAGTCGATACGACCTACATCACCGCCGGCCGCTTCCTGCGCGAGGCGCCCAATGCGCGCGGGCGCGACGCCTTCTACTGGTCGCTGAACCTGCTCGCTATCCTCTGAGGCTCGGGCCTCTGAGACTCGACATCGCGCCCGCGAGGCATAAGCTCCCCTCAAAATAGACGAGAGGAGATAGGGATGCCGGGCTTCACGCCTATCGTGGGGGCGCCCTTTGGCGTCGAAAGTGCTTTCGATCTTTCGCAGCCGCTGGATGCCGTCGATGCCTATGCGATCCGCAAGGCCTTCGCCGAGCACAAGCTGCTCGTCTTCCGCAACCAGCATCTGAGCCAGGACGAGCAGGCGCGGGCGCTGGGCGCGCTGGGCAATGTCCTGCCGGTGGGGCGCGAAGTGGCGGAGGTTTCGGTCGATGGCACGCTGGGATCGACCGCTTTGGCCTTCCATTCGGACCTGAGCTTCACCGAGGAGCCGATCAAGGTGCTGTCGCTCCACGCGATCGACGTGGAGGAGGGGGAGACGGTGACGCGCTTCGCCCATGCGATCGCGGCTGCCCGCCACCTTTCGCCCGCCTTGCGCGATCGGCTGTCGCGCACGTCGGCGCTGGCGCTGATGGCGATCGTCCAGTCGCGGCGCGCGATCCCGGCCGTGATCCCCGACATATTGCCGCGCGCCGAGCGGCCCGCCGTAATCCCCCATCCGGTGACGGGCGAAGCGATCCTCTATGTCAGCGAGATGCAGACGGTGCGGCTCGACGGGATGAACGAGACCGACAGCGACGAACTGCTCCACCTGCTGTTCGGCCTGCTCTACGCGCCCGGCAATGTGTACGAGCATCGCTGGCGCAGCGGCGATCTGGTGATCTGGGACAATTATGCGCTCCAGCACGGGCGACCCGATCTGTCCGGCGTGGCGCGGCGGCGGCTCCAGCGCGCCTGCGTCGCCGACCATGATTTCGCCGAGCTGTGCCCCGACTTCAACAGCAGCGATCCGCGCGTGAAGGCGATCGGGCGGGGCGAGGATTATCTAGCGGATACAGCAGTTTACTGACCACTCTTAATCCTCCCCCGCCAAGGGGAGGTGGCGCCGAAGGCGACGGAGGGGGAGGACGACGGCCAACTCCTGATCATCGCATCCTCCCCCTCCGTCAGCGATGCTGACACCTCCCCCTGGCGGGGGAGGATTTTAGACAAGGAAAAGGCCGGAACCCCGTGGGGTCCGGCCTTCGCCTGTAACGATCGGGTGCGGTTGCGGGTTACGCGACCTGCGACACCTGACCATCTTCGGGATCGCGCAGCACATAGCCGCGGCCCCAGACGGTCTCGATATAATTTTCGCCACCGCAGGCCAGCGCCAGCTTCTTGCGCAGCTTGCAGATGAAGACGTCGATGATCTTGAGTTCGGGCTCGTCCATGCCGCCATAAAGGTGGTTCAGGAACATTTCCTTGGTGAGCGTGGTGCCCTTGCGGAGCGAGAGCAGCTCCAGCATCGCATATTCCTTGCCGGTCAGGTGGACGCGGGCGCCATCGACCTCGACGGTCTTGGCATCCAGGTTCACCGCCAGCTTGCCGGTCTTGATGACCGACTGGCTGTGGCCCTTCGAACGGCGGACGATCGCATGGATGCGGGCGACCAGTTCTTCGCGGTGGAAGGGCTTGGTGACGTAATCGTCGGCGCCGAAGCCGAGCGCGCGGACCTTCGAGTCCATCTCGGCATTGCCCGAAAGGATCATGACCGGGGTCTGGACCTTCGAGTTGCGCAGCTTCTTGAGCACGTCATAGCCGTGCATGTCGGGCAGGTTGAGGTCGAGCGCGATCAGATCGTAATCGTACAGCTTGCCCAGATCGAGGCCTTCTTCGCCGAGGTCGGTGGAATACACGTTGAAGCCTTCCGACCCGAGCATCAGCTCGATCGCCTTCGCCGTGGTGGGATCGTCCTCGATCAGCAAAACCCGCATTGGTCGTTCCTTGCCTATGTCGTCCCGAGAGCATCACGCCGCTCATCGGAACCCCGATGTTAACCATCGAAGATATGAAGGCAAAAGGTTAAAGCGGGATTAAGAGAGATTGCGGTCACTACTTAATAAGGGAACCATATCCCCAGAGCCGTTGCGTGGCGGTTAACGCCCGGAAAAAAAGAACGGCCGGGTCCGAAGGCCCGGCCGTTCCGGTTCCCGCCGCTCCCGATGGGTGCCGCGCGGTAACACTATAGTCGAAGGGTTAACGAGGAAGCGTTAACTCGCGAGCGCCGAGACGCTGACATCGGCCGACTCGCTGCTGGTCGAGCCGTTGGTCCGGCCGCGCAGGCGGTGGATATTGTCGCGGGCCTCGTCGATCCGGTCATGCGCCAGCTTGCTGACGTCGTCGGCGACCTTCTTGAGCGTGTCGCGGCTCTGTGCGGTAGCACCCGACAGCTTTTCGCGGCCCTGCGTGGCGAGCTGGCCGATACGCTCGCGGCCCAGATAGGCGGCGACGCCGGCGATCGCGGCGGCGGCGAGGGCGCCCAGGCCGATCGAGATCGTCTTGCGGTTCACAGGAACCGACTGGATCGCCTTTTGCGCACGGCTGCTGATGTCGCTGACCGTGGTGGTCGATTTCTTACGGGTCGACGCGCTCTTCGCGCTCGCCGAACGGGTCGCCCCGGTTGCAGAGGTGCTGCGACGACGCGGCGTCGTGGAACGCTTGGGCGTCGAGCGGGTGCGGGTCGTGGTAGCCATCACTCACTCCTTACAAATCAGTTCGGAGGCAGAACCCTTGGAACTTCGGAACGGTTCCGATTTTCGCACTTTCATGCGACGAACCGCATGGCGACGCGCGATGCAATGATTGCCGCTATGGATTGAGCCGCGCTGCTGCTGTATCGGCTTTGTTCCGTGGACGCCCCTGAAGACAGCGCGCATCGGCCCGACAGCGATGGCCGCAAGATCATCCATATCGACATGGACGCTTTCTACGCCTCGGTCGAACAGCGCGACGATCCGTCGCTGCGCGGCAAGCCGGTGGCGGTGGGCGGCACGCGCGAGCGCGGCGTGGTCGCGGCGGCAAGCTATGAGGCGCGCGCCTACGGGGTGCGATCGGCGATGGCGTCGTCGCAGGCACGGCGCATGTGCCCCGATCTGGTGTTCGTGAAGCCGCGCTTCGACGCCTACAAGGCGGTGTCGCGTCAGATCCACGAGATATTCGCCGATTTCACCCCGTTGATCGAGCCGCTGTCGCTCGACGAAGCCTATCTGGACGTCAGCGCGGGCCATCCCGAATTTGGCTCCGCGACCGCGATCGCGCAGGAGATCAGGCGGCGGATCAAGGCGGAGACGGGGCTGACCGCGTCGGCGGGGGTTTCGTACAACAAGTTCATCGCCAAGATCGCGTCGGACCAGAACAAGCCCAACGGCATCTGCGTGGTGCGGCCCGATGCGGGGCCGGATTTCGTGGGAAAGCTGCCGATCGGGCGCTTCCACGGGATCGGGCCGGTCACGGCGAAGCGGATGGAAAAGCTGGGCATCCACACCGGCGCCGACCTGCGCCGCGCGAGCCGCGAACTGCTCGACCGGCATTTCGGCAAGTCGGGCAATTATTATTACCTCGCCGCGCGGGGGATCGATCATCGGCAGGTGAAGCCCGATCGGGTGCGCAAATCGATCGGGCACGAGACGACCTTCTTTCAGGACGTGTTCGCGCATGACGAGATGGCGGCCTTCTTCCGCGACGCGAGCGAAACGGTCGCGCGCCACGCGGCGCGCAGCGGCAAGGCAGGGCGCACCGTATCGATCAAATTGCGCTACGCCGATTTCCGCACGATCACGCGGGCGAAGACCCTGCCGGTGCCGATCGACGATGCCGGCACGGTGGCCGAAGTCGCGCTGGCCCTGCTCGCCCCGCTGGAGCCGGTGGAGCAGGGGGTGCGCCTGCTGGGCGTCACCCTGTCGGGCTTCGACGTGCCCGAGGTGGAGGTCGAGCAGCTCGAACTGGAGCTGATCGCCTTTCCGTAGAGGCTCCACTCCCCACCTCGTCATTGCGAGAAGCCGAAGGCGACGAAGCAATCCAGGCCCGCACTGGAGTTAGGTCGCGAGCCACTGTCATACGGGCCTGGATTGCTTCGCTACGCTCGCAATGACGAGTTTGGGGCGGAGTCGGCAGTCACTCAAAGCGACGCTCCGGACACATTTTGCATCAATTCGCCGCACGCCACGCTCGCGTCATCGGCAACATGAACGCTCTTACGGACAGCGTTCATCCAGCAGAAAGGTCGTTCTGGACACGCAATGTCAGCCGGGGGACAGGATAGAGGAGTCGCTATATGCGTGTCATTGCCAACAGGCCAAGTCTTTATGCCCTTCTTGCTATCGTCGCTCTGCCCGTCGCAGGCAGCTTGTCTGCGCAACAGCAGGACGCGAACGATCCCAATATTATCGTCAACGGCGTGCCGACCGCAGAGCCGGTTGAGATGACTAAGGGCCCTGAAATCAAGGGCGTTATCTCCGCACGCGAAGGCGACAAGATGAAGGTGACGACCGCCGACGGCGGCAGCACGATCGTCGCCGTCAATTCGGCCACCAAGATCAAGGGCAAAAGGTCTTCGGACTCGCTGCTCAACGGCCTGCCGGTGAAGGTGAAGACGATGCAGGGCGGCGGCCAGCTCGTCGCCAGCCAGATCACGTTCGAGACCCGCGACCTCAAGACCGCGACGATGATCCGCAACGCCACCGAGCAGCGTTTCGTCGAGCAGGCGGCGGCCACCGAGGCGCTGCGCGGCCGCGTGGGCGACATCGACAAGTATAACATCAAGCACACGACCAACGTCCATTTCGACACCGGCAAGTCGAACCTGTCGGAAGCGGACAAGGAACAGCTCTGCTCGACCGCGACGCAGGCCAATGCGACCGAAAACGCGCTGCTGCTGGTCATCGGCTATACCGACTCGACGGGCAGCGAGGACGTGAACCAGGCGCTCAGCGAAAAGCGCGCGAGCCGCGTGATCAACTATCTGCAGCAGGCGTGCGGCTGGAAGCCTTATCGCATGCTGACCCCGACCGGCATGGCCACCGCCGATCCGCTGGCCAGCAACGACACCGAAGAAGGCAAGGCGCAGAACCGCCGCGTCGCGGTGAACGTGATGGTCAGCAAGAGCGTCGACAATATGTGATGCGCGCGGGGCGGTCCTGCGGGCCCGCCCCGGCATGCTGTGCGAGTAGCGTATTCTCTTGTGTCACCCCGGACTCGGTTCGGGGTGACTTTTTGTGTGGGAGTTGCAGGCCTTCTGAGCCCATGCAAACCTAGCCTGATGAGATGTATCTGGGCATTTGGAGCGCTGGTTTTGTTGTCCGCCTGCTCCCGAACCGAGCCGTCGTCATGCACGAACGACTGTGGCGGTTATTATCGCGATCCCGCCCTTGCTCGGAAATTGGCGCGAGACACTGGTCTGCCCATTTGTCCTGAAGCCAGTATATTCCAGACAAGCTCGCCGGCTACGGCAAACGCGTCCGTCATGCCGGAATACGCTGTCCAAGTCGTCATGCAGGATTATTGCCCAGCGTCTTCCGTCGCTGCGATAGAGGCGCTCTTTCAGAACGCTGATAGCGCGACGTTTGAGACTCCTTCCGGCGGTCACGTCACGCTTCGAAAAAGCCCGTACTCGAAATATGTGATTTCGGTGTGGTGGCCGTCCAAAACGAACGGCAGCTAGCCACCTATTCTCGTCATTGCGAGCGGAGCGAAGCAATCCAGGCCTTCGCTACTCTCCTGTGCGGGCCTGGATTGCTTCTTCGCCTTCGGCTTCTCGCAATGACGAGTGGGGAGGAGGGCGCGCGCCCTGAACTCGCTCTCTAAACCCGCTCCGCCTGGCTGATCGCGTCGGCCGCACGTAGCGCCGCCAAAATCTTCATCAGGTGCGAGACGTCCTGAACCTCCACGGTCACGTCGTAGGTGTGGAAGCTGGCGTCGCGGTGCGAGAGGGACAGGTTGATGATGTTCGCCTGATGCGCGCCCAAAATGCCCGCCATCACGCCCAGCGAGCCGGGTTCGTTGCGGACGATTACGCGCAGGCGGGCGGCGCCGTGGTCGGTCTTGCCCCAGGCGAGGTCGACCCAGTCGGCGTCCTGGCTTTCGGCGAGGCGGCGGCAGTCGATCGCGTGGACCTCAACCGGCTGGTCGGGACGGCGCAGGCCGACGATGCGGTCGCCGGGGACGGGGTTGCAGCAGGTCGCGAGCTGGAACGCCACGCCGGGGGTGAGGCCGACGATCGAGATCGCCTCCTTCTGCCCCGACGGCAGGCTCGGCCCCATCTTCTCGACGATGCCGGGCATCAGCGCGTCCATCAGCGTGGTGTCGTCGATCAGCTTGCGCGCGATCGACTCCATCAGCGTATCCTCGTCGCCGATCTTGAGGCGTTTCAGCGCCTCGGCCAGCGCGCCGGGCTTGAGCTGGGCGGGGAGGCGGGCGACGATCTCGTCGTAGAACTTCCGGCCCAGCGCGACCGTCTCGTCACGCTCCTTGTCGCGGACGTAGCGGCGGATCGTCGAGCGCGCCTTGCCGGTGACGGCGAAGTTGAGCCATTCGGGCTGTGGCTCCTGCGCCTTGGAGCGCAGGATTTCGACCTGATCGCCATTTTCGAGCGGGGTGCGCAGCGGCACGACACGGCCGTTGACCTTCGCGCCGACGGTCTGATCGCCCAGATCGGTGTGGACCGCATAAGCGAAGTCGACCGGGGTCGATCCCTTGGGCAGCTGGATCAGCTCGCCGGTGGGGGAGAAGGCGAAGATGCGATCCTGATACATCGCCATCCGGGTATGTTCGAGCAGCTCCTCCGGATTTTCGGCATGTTCGAGGATGTCGACCAGATCGCGGATCCAACTGGCCTCGCCATCGTGATTGACGGGCTTGCCGGTCTTGTAGGCCCAGTGCGCCGCGAGGCCATATTCGGCCTGCGCGTGCATATCCTCGGTGCGGATCTGGATTTCGATACGCACCTTCTCGCTATGGATCACCGATGTGTGGAGCGAGCGATAGCCGTTGCGCTTGGGCGTCGAGACATAATCCTTGAAGCGGCCCGGAACCATCGGCCAGCGGCGGTGGATGATGCCCAGCGCGCGGTAACACGCCTCGACATCCTTCACGATCACGCGGAAGGCCATCACGTCCGACAATTGTTCGAAGCTGATGTGGCGTTCGGCCATCTTGCGCCAGATCGAATAGGGATGCTTTTCGCGGCCCTGAATCTCGGCATTGATGCCCGCACGGCCCAGCTGCAGGCGCAGGCCCGAGCTGATCCGCGCGATCAGATCGCCGCCGCCTTCCTTGAGCAGTTCGAGCCGCTTGACGATCGATTCATAGGCTTCGGGTTCGAGTTGCTGGAAGGCGAGCGTCTGCATCTCGCGCATGAACTCGTACATGCCGATCCGCTCGGCGAGCGGGGCGTAGATGTCCATCGTCTCCTTGGCGATCCGGCGGCGCTTCGCCTCGGACGGGATATGATGGAGCGTGCGCATATTGTGCAGCCGGTCCGCCAGCTTCACCAGCAGGACGCGGATGTCGTCCGACATCGCGAGCAGGAATTTGCGCAGATTTTCGGCGGCGCGCTCATTCTCGGTCTGTGCCTCGATCTTCGACAGCTTAGTGACGCCGTCGACGAGGCGGGCGACCGATCCGCCGAAAGTCTTTTCGATCTGTTCGGGGGTGGCGACCGTATCCTCGATCGTGTCGTGGAGGATCGCGGTGGCGATCGTCTCGGCATCGAGCTTCAGGTCGGTCAGGATGCCCGCCACCTCGATCGGGTGGCTGAAATAGGGATCGCCGCTGGCGCGCTTCTGCGATCCGTGGGCCTGCATGGAAAAGACGTAGGCGCGGTTCAGCAGCGCCTCGTCGGCGTCGGGGTCATAAGCGAGGACCCGGTCGACCAGTTCATATTGTCTCAGCACACCCTAACAATGGGGTGGCGAGGGGCATTTGCGCAACAGGCAAAGCGCGGGAATTGTGGCAGAAACGCAACAATTCCGACCGGATCGTCATCCCGGCGGAGGCCGGGATCTCAGGAGACTCTTGCGGCGAGCTGGCCTCACCACCTCCTGAGATCCCGGCCTCCGCCGGGATGACGGAATTAGGGGTTAGTCGTAATCGCCGCCGATATTCTGATTGCGGGGCGGGGCCGCCGCGGTCAGGCGCAGCGCTTCGGCCGAGGCCGAGAGCGAACCGATTTCATCGGGCGCATCCTCATCGTCCACCTGGACCTTCTGGAGCGAGCCGACGACCGAATCGTGCAGTTCGGCGGGCGTGATCGTCTGTTCGGCGATCTCGCGCAGCGCGACGACCGGGTTTTTATCGCGATCGCGATCGAGGGTCAGTTCGGCGCCGCCCGAAATCTGGCGCGCGCGCTGCGCGGCCAGCAGGACCAGATCGAACCGGTTGGGAATCTTGTCGACGCAATCCTCGACGGTAACGCGCGCCATACTTCAGGCTCCGAATACGGGAGATCAGGGAAAGCGGGGCGGCTATCAGGCCGGGCCGCCAAAGTAAAGGAAAATGGCCTTCAGGCCGCTTCGGCCACCGGCTCGGCCGCATCCTTGTGCGCCCAATAGAGGTGGCACGGCGGGATGTTGATCCATTCCAGCCCCTCATCGATCCGCGCGAAATGCGGGCTGAGCAGCTTCACGATCTTGGCGGCATATTGATAGACCAGGAACTGGCCGCCCGGCGCCAGCACGCGGTGCGTCGCCTCCGCAATCGCAGGCGCGACGCCCGGCGGCAGCGTGGAGAAGGGCAGGCCGGACAGGACATAGTCTGCCGCCTTGAACCCGTGCGAGGCGATGATCTCGTTCACGTCGGCGGCCGAGCCGTTGACCGCGATGAACCGCGGATCGGCGAAGCGGCGGCGCAGGTAATCGATGAACACCGGGTTGGTATCGATCACCAGCAATGTGCCGTCCGCCGGCAGTCGATCGAGGATCGCGCCGCAGAAGGTGCCGACACCCGGACCATATTCGACGAACAGCTTCGTATTCGCCCAGTCGACCCGCGACAGCATCTTGTCGATCGTGCGGCGCGACGACGGGATGATCGAACCGATCATCACCGGATGGCGCAGAAACTGGGTGAAGAAGAGCGCGAAGGGATTGGGGGCACCGCCGCGGCGCGAGAGGCGGGTGCGGCTCTTGAGTGCGATTTCCCCGGGGAGATTACCCATGATGCTCCTGGCGATCTTTCTTATGGATTCCGCATCCGTTGACGCAACATCGTCCCGAAGGCAAGCGGCGTACCGTCACCGAAACGTCGTCCGGGTGTAAAAAAGGATGAGGCGCCATGTGGTTGCGACGGAGAAGCACCGCAAGGGCAAAAAAAGGGCCGATCCCGAAGGACCGGCCTGGAAAGTTTTAGGAGAGGATGCCTGAAAGGCACGACCTTTGTGCGCCGCAGCATCATCTTGAGCAAGTGCGGAACATGATCGGATGGTTGCAATTGTTGCAATGATGCACTATCCCAGTTTTATCGGCTGAAAATAGCGGTATCCGAGGGGAGGTGCCGTGACCTTGCCGTGCTGCGATGCGGTGCGGAAACTGCCAATACGGGGCAAAAGGGACGATGCGCAGGCTTCCACCTCTCACGGCCATCGAGGCGTTCGTGCATGTCGCGCGCCTCGGATCAGTCAAAGCGGCAGCCGAGGAGCTGGCGCTGTCTTCGCCTGCGCTCAGCCGTCGCGTCCAGGCGCTCGAACGCTTTCTGGGGCGCAATCTGTTCGAACGGCGGCATCAGGCGATGGTGTTGTCGAGCGACGGCGAAATGCTGCTCAACCGGATCGCCCCCGCGCTCGACGCGCTGACGCTGGCGATCGACGCGACCTCGGGCGACACCGAAGTGCTGCGCCTGCGCCTGGGCGTGCTGCCATTGTTTGCGTCGCAGCGGCTGATCGGCCGATTGCCGGAATTGCGCGAAAAACATCCCGAACTGCACATCGATATCGACACCGCCGCGCACGCACTGTCGCGGCTGGGCGAGGGCGTCGATGCGGCGATCGTGCTGGCGCGCGACGTGGACGTCAGCCTCTATTCGCGCCGGATCGACCGCGACTTCGCCGCCGCGATCGGCAGCCGATCGATGCTGGAGGGGCGCTATCCGATCACGGGGCCGGAGGATCTGGCCCGCACGACGATCTTCCTCCACCGCGACATGCCCGAAGTCTTTTCGGCGTGGCGCGAGGCGATGGGACTCGAGGATCTGGAGCCGGCGGCAGTCGACCATTTCGACTCGGGGCAGCTGATGCTCGAGGCGGCGGCGCAGGGGCTGGGCATCGCCTTCATGCTCCAGGGGCATCTGGACGGCGCGCATGACACGCGGCTGGTGAACCTGTTCGACAGCCAGAAGATCGAGAGCCCGTACAGCTACTGGTTCGCCTGTCGCCGCCCGGCTTTGTCCAACCGCGCGGTGCGATTGTTCCACGACTGGCTGTTCAGCAGCCTCTCGACGATCTGATACGAAAAGGCCCGGCGGATCGCTCCGCCGGGCCTTTTCATTCGAACCGGTAATCGGATCAGGCGCCGACCGTCATCTTGACGATCTTGCCAGGGGTGCGCGGCGGCTCGCCCTTGGGGAGCGCGTCGACATGCTCCATGCCCGATTCGACCACGCCCCACACGGTGTACTGACCGTCGAGGAAGCGTGCGTCGTCGAAGCAGATGAAGAACTGGCTGTTCGCGCTGTTCGGGTTCGAGCTGCGCGCCATCGAGCAGACGCCGCGGACGTGCGGCTCGCGGCTGAACTCGGCCGGGATGTTGGGGAGGTGCGAACCGCCCATGCCGCTGCCGGTCGGATCGCCGCCCTGCGCCATGAAGCCGGGGATCACGCGGTGGAACACCACGCCGTCGTAAAAGCCTTCCTTGGCCAGCGTCGAAATCTGTTCGACATGCTTGGGCGCAAGATCGGGGCGCAGGGTGATGACGACATCGCCGGTTTCGAGCGTGATCGTCAGGGTGTTCTCGGGATCGGCCATCCGGGCTCTCCTTGATATGAAAACGAATCTGGCGCGCCCTCTATCGAGAGTTGATGACGTTAGCGAGCGGTGATTGCTCCGCACGCGCTCAGGTGACATGGGAGGGAGCCCGCCGGCCGGCGGCGTATCGAAGAAGCGGGTCCGCCGATGTCCAGTGCCGTTCAAAGCTCCGATCCCGCCAACATGCCGCCTGCGCAGCGCTTCGGCGTCAGCGTTTTCGCGCTGCTTTCGACGTTGATGGTCGTGCTGGATCAGACGATCGCGAACGTCGCGCTGCCGCATATGGAAGCCGCGCTGGGCGCGTCGCGCGATTCGGTTTCGTGGGTGCTGACCTCGTACATCCTCGCCTCGGCGGTCGCGACGCCGATGACCGGCTGGCTGTCCGGACGGGTGGGGCGCAAGCAATTGTTCGTGATCGCGATCATCGGCTTCACGGTCAGTTCGGCCTTCTGCGGCTTTTCCGTCTCACTGCCGATGATGATCGCGTCGCGCGTGGCGCAGGGGATTTTCGGCGCCTTCCTGACGCCGATGTCGCAGGCGATCATGTACGACATCAACCCACCCGAAACCCGCGTGACCGCGATGACCTATTGGGGGCTGGGCGTGATGGTCGGCCCCGTGCTGGGGCCGGTGCTGGGCGGGTTCCTGACCGATGCGTTCGATTGGCGTTGGGTGTTCTTCATCAACGTGCCGGTCGGCATTTTGGCGGCGGCGGGCATGTGGGCCTTTTCGCCGATGTTCCCCGCCGATCGCCGCCGATTCGATGCGATCGGTTTCTGTCTCGTCCTGATCGCGGTCGCCGGGTTCCAGCTCGTGCTCGATCGCGGCACGCAGGAGGACTGGTTCGAATCGTGGGAGATCATCATCGAGGCGGGCCTGGCGATGTCGGCCTTCTGGATCCTGTGCTTCTACCTGCGGTCGGCGAAGGAGCCGATTTTCTCGATCGAGCCGCTGAAGAATTCGAGTTTCGTCGCGGCGCTCTCGCTCGTCTTCCTGATCGGGGCGATCGCATCGGCGGGTTCGGTGCTGCTGTCGCCGATGCTGCAGAGCCTGATGGGCTACACCGTCACCGATGCGGGGCTGATGTCGATGCCGCGCGGGCTGGGCGCGATGGCGGCGATGCTCGTGACCGGGAAATTGATGTCCTACATCGACGCCCGGCTGCTGATCTTCACCGGCATGGCGATCATGGCGGTGTCGCTGTGGATGATGACCGGCTTCACGCTGCAGATGGGCAAGTCTTTGATCATCTGGTCGGGTATCTTGCAGGGGATCGGCATGGGCATGTCGATGGTGCCGATCAACATCATGTCGCTCGCCACGCTCGATCCGCGGTTCCGCACCGATGCGACATCGATCTATTCGCTGGCGCGCAGCCTGGGCGGTTCGGTGATCATCGCGGCGGTCAACGCGATCCTCGCGCGCAACATGCAGGTCAATCATGAGGAGCTGGCCGGATCGGTCCACGCCAGCACGATGCCTTATCTGATGGACAGCATCCTGACCGGGCTGGGCGACAGGGCGGCGAGTGTCGTCGCGATGCTGGACGCCGAAATCACCCGCCAGTCGCTGATGATCTCCTATATCGACGATTATTGGGTGCTGATGGTCGCCACGATCGTGCTGCTGCCCGTGCCGCTGCTCGTCAAAAAGGTTGCGCCGCCCGGAAAGGGCGAGGCGGCGATGGCGGTCAGCGAGTAGGTTTCGCTGCGGCGCAAAAGTGACTAGAGCCGCCAAATGAGCGAGCGCGAGCCCGAAATCGAGATCGACGACGCGGAGGTCGAAACCCTCCACGACGAAGACGATCGCATGAAATCGAGCTTCGTCGATGCCGTGGTCGAATGTGTCGAGCAGGGCGACGACGAAGGTGCGCGTGCGCTCGTGCGCCCGCTCCACCCGGCCGACATCGCCGATCTGTTCGAACTGGCGCCGCAGGATATGCGGCGTCCCATTGCGAAGGCCATTGCGGAACTGCTCGACGGCGACGTGCTGGCCGAGATGAACGAGTGGGTGCGCGACGAACTGATCGACGCACTCGACGCGCATCAGGTCGCCGAAATCGCCACCCAGCTCGACACCGACGACGCCGTCGCGATCATCGAGGAGCTGGAGGAGGAGGAGCAGCGCGCCGTCCTGCGCGCGATGGAGCCGGACGATCGCGCCGCGATCGAAGAGGCGCTCTCCTATCCGGAGGAATCGGCCGGCCGTTTGATGCAGCGCGATCTGATCGCGGTGCCCGAACATTGGACCGTCGGCGACGTACTCGATTATCTGCGCCGCAACGAGGATCTGACGACCGATTTCTGGGAAATCTTCGTCGTCGATCATTTCCACCACCCGGTCGGCACCTGCAAGCTGAGCTGGGTGATGCGCACGCCGCGATCGATCGCGATCGCCGATGTGATGCAGCGCGAACAGACTTTGATCCCGGTCGACATGGATCAGGAAGAAGTCGCGCTCCGCTTCCAGAAATATGCGCTTATCTCGGCCGCCGTGGTCGATCCGGCGGGCCGCCTCGTCGGCATGATCACCGTCGACGACATCGTCCACATCATTCAGGAAGAAGCCGGCGAGGATATCCTGAAGCTGTCCGGCGCGGGCGACGGCGACATCAACGAACCGATCCTGCAGACGGTGAAGGTCCGCCTGTCATGGCTAATCGTGAACCTCGGCACTGCGATGCTCGCCGCGTCGGTGGTGGGCTTCTTCCAGGGCACCATTTCGCGCCTCGTCGTGCTGGCGGTGCTGATGCCGATCGTATCGGGGATGGGCGGCAATGCCGGCACCCAGACGATGGCGGTGGCGGTGCGCGCGCTGGCGCTCAACCAGCTGACCAGTTCGAACACGCAGCGCATGATCCTGCGCGAGTTCCGGATCGCGCTGACCAACGGATTGTGCCTGGGTCTGCTGATCGGGACGGCAGTGTCGCTCCTCTACGGCAATACGCATCTGGGCATCGTCATCTGCCTTGCGATGCTGATCAACAACATCACCGCCGGGCTGGTCGGCATCCTCGTGCCGGTGACGCTGGACAAGGTCGGCGCCGATCCGGCGGTGTCGTCGGCGGTGTTCGTGACCACCGCGACCGACGTGATGGGCTTCTTCTCCTTCCTCGGCCTCGCTGCCTTGTGGGGCCTGCACGGTTGAACCCGCGCCCGCGCCGTCCGATATGGCGGCTCGTATGACAGAGACCAGCGGGCTTCACCTGACCAAGATCGCCTTCGGCTGCGCCGACTTCGACGATTTGCGCCGCCGGATGGAGGCGCGCGCCGAACGTGGCGAGCCGATCCTGCTCCACACCCGCTACCGCCCCAAGCGCGAGGCGGAGATGGAGGGGGCGTCGCTCTACTGGATATCGCAGCACAAATTCGGGCTGCGACAGCCGATCCTTGGCTTCGAGGAGGGTGAGAATGGCCACACCCTGATCCGCCTGTCGCCCGAAATGATCATGGTCGAGCCGCGCCCCAAGCGCGCGCATCAGGGCTGGCGCTATCTCGCCGGCAAGGATGCGCCGCGCGATCTGACCGATCTTGGCGGCGGCGAAGGGATACCGGCGGCGATGCAGGCCGAACTGGCGGCGCTGGGGCTGCTTTAGGGGGCGATATGGCGAAGGCGGATCAGGTCGAGGTCGCGTTTCGTATCGTGATCGAACGCCCAGTGATCGGCGTGCCGCATAGTCTGCAGCAGGATGACGCACCGCTCGATCCGAAGGCGTCGAAAGATGGCGAGGCGCTGGTGTTCGATTTCCCCGTGCGCATCGGGCCGGGGCCGAAATTCTTTGGCGATCAGGTGCGCCGCGAAGGGCCGGAGCGGCGCTTCGTCTATATCCGCATCGGAGATCTGGCGGGCGATCCGGCCTCGCCCTGGTCGCGGCGGATGAAGATCGACATCCACAATATCGGTGCCGACCTGATCGACCGCGCGATTGCGGGCGGCGGCGTGATCGAAACGGTGATCGACGGCACCGGCAAGGACGGGACGCCCGCCTGCGCGACGGTGAAGCCGCTGCGGCGTGCCGTGGTGCCCAGCTAGTCCGTCATCCCGGCGGAGGCCGGGATCTCAGGAGGCTCTTGCGGCTAACTCGCGCCTAGATACTCGCTGAGATCCCGGCCTCCGCCGGGATGACGAGTTTTTATCGCCAGATTTGCCACCATCGACGCTGCGGCGGCAGGGGATGGGCCGCCGCCCATTCGGCGGCGTCCCTGGCATCCTGTTCCAGCCATGCGGCGTCGCGCTCGAAACGTTCGGCAATCGCCTCGCGCCATTCGGTCGACGCATCCCAGCGATCGAGATATTCGGCCTTTTCCTCTGTAGAGAGGCTTCGCCAGTCCGATAACCATATATCGATGCACGCTTCCTCCGCGCCCTGGGTCGCCGGATTGTCGGCGGTCAGGCCGGGCAGGGCGATCCAGGGCGGAGGGAAGGCGTACCGATCCACTGGGGTCTATTGCACCCCCAGCGCCTTCGCGGCTTCGTCGAGCCGCGCCAGTTCGGCCTTGTCGCCCGCAAATGCCGCCTTGCCGTCGGCCAGCGCCTGACGCGCGGCGGCCGGATCGTTGAGGACCATGCGGGCGCGCATCAGGCGGATCCAGCCGTCGCCATCCTTGGGGTTGGCCTTCAGCCGCGCGGCGAGGCGGCCGACCATGCCGGCGATCATCTCGTTCTGCTGTCCGGTCGTCATGCCGGCGGCCGCCTGCATGTCGCCCGCGCTCGGCCCCGGAATGCCGTCGGTCGCGACCTGCGCGCCGGACCCGGTGACGGGCATGCCGCCCATGCCGCCGCCCACATCGGCCATCGGCGCGACGCGCTTGGGCGGCACGCGGCCGGCGACGTCGATCTTATGCTCCTTCGACGCCTTGTCGATCAGGTCGCGGACGGCATCCTCCCACGGCGCGCCGGCGGGCGCCTCCTGAACCAGCGCGATCCAGTCGTCGATGGCTTCCTGATGCTTGCCGTCCTGATCCTTCTTCACGCCCATGAAGTAACGCGCACGAAAATCCTTGGGATCGATCGCCAGCGCCTTGCCGAACGCTTCGGTCGCCTTGGGGGTGATACCGCCGGGGCCGGACAGCACCTCGACTTCGCCCAGCGCCGACCAATAGGTCGCATTCTTGGGATCGATGTCGATCGCGTGACGATAAGCCGCAGCAGAATCGGCGTAACGGCCGGTCGAATAATAGGACCAGCCGAGCATGTTCCATCCCTCGGCATCATTGGGATTCGACTGGAGTCGTTTCTCCAGAGACGCGATCATGGTCGCGACGTCAGCAACCGGGCCGGCGGGCGCCGAAGAATCGGTCGAGGTCTCCGGATCGGCGGATTTATACTTGCGATATTGCGTGATTCCGACCGCAACGACCGCGATCAGCGCCGCCAACAGCAGTGCTACGCGCCCAAAAGACAGGGTGAAGCGCGGTTTTGCCGGCTCGCTGTTGTTCAAGGCGATTCTCCAAATTATAGGAACGTCAGGCTTCGTCTTCGCAAGCGCAATCAAAGTCTAGCGCAACGTAGCGAAGCTGATAAAGTGATGTCAGGGCTCGCTTAATAGTGAATCGTCGATCGGGGACGGATCGATGACGAACTGAGTGGGTCGGATGCCGGGCAGGGCGTCCGCGAACAGGCAGGGGGGACAGTGAGCGACATCTTCCGCATCGCTATCGTGGGCTCGGGTCCGGCTGGCCTGAGTGCTGCGGCCCATGCCGCGAAGCTCGGCATTTCCCATATCCTTCTCGAAAAGACGGATCACCTTTCCGATACGATCTACAAGTATCAGAAGGGCAAGCACGTCATGGCGACGCCCAACCAGCTCGTCTTGCGCGCCGACATCGATTTCGATGCGGGCAAGCGCGAGACTATCCTGGGCATCTGGGATACGCAGACCGCCGAACAGAAGATCAACGTCCGCCTGAACGGCGAGGTCAAGGCGATCGAGGGTGAGAAGGGCAACTTCACCATCACCCTGACTGACAAGAGCCAGATCCGCGCCGAGAACGTCATTCTGGCGATCGGCACGCAGGGCAACCCCAATCTGGTCCGCTGCCCCGGCGGCGACATGGATCATGTCCAGTATCAGCTCGACGATCCCGGCGAATATGTCGACGAACATATCACCGTCATCGGATCGGGCGACGCGGGCATCGAAAATGCGCTGGGCCTCGCGGCCGATGCGGCGCAGGGCAATGTCGTCACCATCCTCAATCGCGGTACCGATTTTTCGAAGGCGAAGGGCGCGAACGTCAAGCTGCTGATGGCGGCGGCGGACGAAGGCCGGGTCAACGTGATGACCGAAACCTCGCCCAACCGGATCGAGCGCGGCTTCCTGGTCCTCGACACGCGCGACGGCGAAGCGAAGATTGCGTGCGACCGCGTCATCGCGCGCATGGGGTCGGCCGCGCCGCGCAAGTTCATTGAAAGCTGCGGCATCCAGTTCACCAGCGAGGATCGCGAAGCCTTCCCGAAGCTGTCGCCGTCGTTCGAAACGACCAATGCCGGCATCTTCGTGATCGGCGCGCTGGCCGGCTATCCGCTGATCAAGCACTGCATGAACCAGGGCTATGACGCGGTCGAGTTCATCAACGGCAATACGGGCCTGAAGCCCGCCGACGAACCGATCCTGGCCGCCAAGTTCGCCAATCTGCCGATCAAGAAGTCGGTCGACGAATGGCTCGAGTTCATCCGCAACAACGTGTTGATCCTCAGCGACCTTTCGCCGCTGCAGATGCGCGAGTTCATGCTCGATTCCGAAGTGCGCTTCTACAAGACGAACGACATCGTCTTCGAAAAGAACGCGCCGGGATCGTCGCTGTTCGGCATTGCGCAGGGCAAGGTCGACATTCCGCTGCCCGACGGCCGTTCGACCGGCATCGTCATTCCGGGCGGGTCGATCTTCGGTGAAGTCGGCCTGGTTTCGGGCCGCCGCCGCGGTTCGACGATCCGTGCGATCGCCGACACGGTGGTCGTCGAAATCCCGCGCAACGCGATCCTCAAGCTCATGGGCTCGGTGCCGGCGGTGAAGCGCGCCGTGACGCGCATCTCGACCGAGCGTCAGCTGCTCCAGATGTTCCAGTCGGGCATCACGCCGAGCGATCTGGCCGAAGTGCTGGAGACGGCGGAGATCCAGTCGGTCCGCGCAGGGCAGGCGATCTTCAAGCAGGGCGAGCCGGGCGACGACGTGTTCGTCATCCGCTCCGGCTCGATGGTTGTCGAGAAGACGATAGGCGGCAAGCCGGTCTTCCTGTCCTACCTTCCCGCCGGCAATTATGTCGGCGAACTCGAACTGTTCGACAACGGCATCCGCAAGCAGACGGTGCGTGCGGCGGTGAAGTCCGAAGTCATCAAGCTGAACGGTCAGGCGTTCCGCCGCCTGCTCGAAAAGAAGCCCGATTTCGGCACCAAGGCCCGCAACGCGATGGGCGAGCGGATCGATCTCGCTTCCTATATCGAGGCGAAGAAGGACAGCTTCTCCAGCGTCGTCGACATGTATTCGAACGTCGCGAACTTCCTGGTCGACAATGGCGTCGGCGAGGCGACCGACGTGCTGTTGATCGACGAGAATCTGTGCGTCGGCTGCGACAATTGCGAAAAGGCGTGCGCGGACAGCCATGACGGCATTTCGCGGCTCGATCGCGAGGCGGGGCGCACCTTCGCGCACCTCCATGTGCCGACGAGCTGCCGTCACTGCGAAAACCCGCACTGCATGGCCGATTGCCCGCCCACCGCGATCCACCGCGGCCAGGACGGTGAGGTCTATATCGACGAGACCTGCATCGGCTGCGGCAATTGCCAGCGCAACTGCCCCTACGGCGTGATCCGTATGGAGAAGGAGCCGCCCAAGAAGCCGAGCCTGTGGACATGGTTCCTGTTCGGCAAGGGGCCGGGGCCGGGCGAGCCGAGCCACGAATGGGCGTATAAGAACGCCAAGGGCGAAAAGGCCAAGCGCGCGGTGAAGTGCGACATGTGTTCGGGGATCGAGGGCGGGCCGAGCTGCGTGCGCGCCTGCCCGACCGGCGCCGCGATCCGCGTCGCCCCCGAGGAGTTCCTGACGGTCGCCCGTCTCGAACGCGGCGAGGCTTAAGTCATGGCGAGCAAGGCTGACCGGCAGAAGACCACGGGTCGCACCCGCCATTCGGACCACGAAAGCTTCCTGCGTTATCGCGGTTTCCTGTGGCTCAAGATCGCGTTCGCGGCGTCTTTCCTCGCGATCCTGATCTACGGTTTCAACCATGTGGAGCCGCGCCCGAACGGGGGCAGCGCCTATGGTTATATCATGGGCACGATCGGTGCGGGCCTGATCCTGTGGCTGACGATGCTGGGCGCGCGCAAGCGCACGATCACGCCGGGGCGCTGGTCGCTCAAGGCGTGGACGTCGGCGCACGTCTATCTGGGCCTCGCCCTGATCGTCATCGCGACGCTGCACACCGGCTTCCAGTTCGGCTGGAACGTCCACACGCTCGCTTATGCGCTGATGATGTTCGTGATCATCTCGGGCATTTTCGGCATCACCGCTTACTCGCTCGTCCCGCAGGAGCTTTCGGCGAACCGCGGTGAGACGACGCAGGTGCAGATGCTCGACAATCTGCGCATGCTCGATCGCCAGATCCACGACGCTGCCCAGCCGCTGAACCATGACGAAGCGGAAATGGTGCAATATTCGCTGAACGACGATCCGTTCGCGGGCGGGCTGATCGCGCGGCTTTCGGGCCATTATCCGAAGTGCGGGACGAAGAAGGCGCTCGATCTGATCCGCAGCGCGCCGGGCCGCGAAAGCGGTTACGGCAATGACGCGCTCGACCAGGTCGAAACCCTGCTCGAACGCAAGCGATCCTCGCTATCGCGAATACGAAAGCATTTGCGATTGAAGGCGTTGCTGGAGGTGTGGCTGTACATTCATGTGCCGCTGACCTTCGCGCTGATCTCGGCGCTGTTCGTCCATATCTTCGCCGTCTTCTTCTACTGGTGAGCGCGAGATCATGAGCTTCATCGTCCGCAAGCTTGCGCGCACCGCCGACGGCCGGGAAATCGTCCGTTCCAAGAGCTTCAACCGTCCGCAGCTGACCGTCGGTCGCGGGACCGAGAGCGACATTCACCTGCCCGATCTGGCGGTGACGCTGCATCACGCGATGATCCGGCTGGTCGGCAACGGCCAGGTCGAGATTTCGGCGACCGCTGGGCTGCCCATCGTCGTCGACGGCAACCAGACCGAACATGTCACCGTCAACGCGATCAGCGGCGCCGACGTCCGTATCGGTTCGCACGACATCCGCGTGTCGGCGGGCGAGGGGGATGAGGCCGGTCAGGTCATCCTGACGGTCGAGCGCGTCGGCGCGATTTCCAATTCGTCCGAGGCGAAGGAGGAGGCGAAGGTCTTCTCGCTGGCCTCGGTGATCCCCGGCAAGCGCCCGCTGGCGTGGACCTTCGTGATCGCGATCCTCGCGATCTTCCTCGCCTGGCCGCTGGTCGCCAGCTTCTCGCGCGCCGAACCCGAAGCCGGCGCCGCGCGCGCCAAGAGCTTCCACGCCGATCAGATGTGGTCTTCGGGCGCGCTGTCGCAGGTCCACAAGGGCCTCGAAAATGATTGCCGCGCCTGCCACGTCAACGGCGGTAGCTCGGTGAAGGACGAGGCGTGCGCGGCCTGTCACACGGCGGTCCACGATCATGCCGATCCGGCGCGCCTGCAAGTCGCGATGGGCAAGGGCGGGATCGAAACCCGTTTCAAGCGCGTCGCCAACGGGCTGTTCAACCGTCCGCCGGGCCGCTGCGTCGAATGCCATACCGAGCATGAGGGCGCGACGGCGATGCCGGCGACCGACGAACGCTTCTGCACCAATTGCCACAAGGACATGAAGGGCCGGCTGACCGACACCAAGCTGGCCGATGCGGCCGACTTCGGGGATGATCACCCGCAATTCATGCCGACGCTGCGCATGGTGAGCGCGGCGGGCGTGCCCAGCGCGGCGCGCGTCTCGCTCGACGGCAAGCCGACCGAGAATAACGGCCTGAAATTCCCGCACGACATCCACCTGTCGGCCACCAATGGCGTCGCGCAGATGGCCAAGATGCTGGGCAAGGGCGAAGGCTATGGTCAGCCGCTGGCCTGCGCCAACTGCCACCGCCGCGACGCGACGGGCAGCAGCTTCGTCGCGGTCGACATGGAGGCCGATTGCCAGGCGTGCCACTCGCTCGATTTCGATGCGGTCGGCGGCACGATCCGCACGCTGCGGCATGGCGATCCGGCGCAGGTCGTCGCCGATATCCGCGCCTTCTATTCGTCGGGCGGCCAGTATCGCGCCGCGGCGACGCAGGGCATGGATCGCCGCCGTCCGGGCGCGTTCGCGAACCGGGCCGTCGCGGTCAATTATGCGCAGGGCCAGGTCGCGCGCGGCGGGACGGCGGACAGCGCGATCCGCGCGGTATTCTCGCCCGGCGGCGCCTGTTTCGACTGCCACGTCATCAAGCCGACGGGCGATGCGCGCACGCCCTTCGCGGTGGCGCCGGTGGTGCTGACCAAGCGGTACATGATGAAGGGCTGGTTCGATCACGCCGCGCATGACACCGAAAAGTGCGAAAGCTGCCACGCGGTGAAAACGTCGAAGCTGTCGAGCGACGTCAACCTGCCGAAGATCGCGCGTTGCCAGGATTGTCATGGCGGTCAGGACGCGCACAAGCAGGTGCCCTCGTCTTGCGCGATGTGCCATGATTATCACCGGAACGATTTCGCCCCGCTGATGGTTCGGAGCGGCAAGGTGCGCGGCAAAGCCGCGCAGCGGCTGGACGACAAGAGCAATGAAAAGGCTTCGGGCAGTTGAAACCAGATCGTTTCGGCGGACGTATTGGTTCAAATCGACGTTAAGTCTTACGAAGTGTGTTGTGTGTCACAGCGGGCGTGATGGGGAAGTGATGATCTTCCCATGCGTCCTGAAGGGGGGACGTAAAGGACCGCCGGACCGTCAGCCGGCCGCAGATATGGGATCGACGCGATGCTGATTGCCCAGCTGACCGACCTCCATCTCGGCTTCGAGATCGATTCGCCTGACGAGCTGAACCGCCATCGCCTCGACCAGGCGATCGCCTGGCTCGGCAAGCTGACGGTGAAGCCCGACATGCTGTTCCTGACCGGCGATCTGGTCGATCGCGGCGATGTGGCGAGCTACGAACGGCTGCGCGAGGCGATCGAGCCGTGCGACTTCCCCGTCTATCTGTGCGTGGGCAACCATGACGATCGCGCCGCGATGGCGCATGTCTTCCCCCACATTCCGCGCCCCGACGGCTTCGTCCAATATGTGATCGATAGTGATGCGGTGCGCTTCATCGTGATCGATACGCTGGGCGAGGACGGCCATCATGGCGGCGTCTTCTGCGAAACGCGCGCGGCGTGGCTGCGCGCGCGGCTGGCGGAAACGGGCACCAAGCCGGTGATGATCGTGCTGCACCATCCCCCGGTCGAAACCGGCATTCCGTGGATGTCGCCGGAACCCGATGCACGCTGGATCCAGACCCTCGACGCCGCGATCGGCGATCATCCCAACGTCACGATGATCTGCGGCCATATCCACCGCTCGATTTCGACCCGCTGGAAGGGCCGCCAACTCGCCATCTCGCCGTCGACGGCGCCGCAGGTCGCGCTCGATATGGCGCCGATCGATCCCGATTTGCCTGACGATCGCGCGATGATCGTCGCGGAGGCGCCCGGCGCAGCACTCCACCTGTGGACCGGCGACGCCTTTGCCACCCATCACAATGCGGTGGGCGAGCCGCTGGTCCTCGCGCGCTATGACGGCCGCTTCCAGCCGGTCGTCCGCCACATGTTCGACGAGCGCTTCGAAGATATGGGGGAGGGGCAACACGCCCCTTTCAGGATGGCGGCGGCCGAATAACGCCGGGGCAGGGATAGAAGCGGCGGACGAACCGAAGTCCGCCCGCCCGGTTTCCGCAACTGTATCAGC
This sequence comes from Sphingomonas crocodyli, assembly GCF_004005865.1. NCBI lineage: Bacteria > Pseudomonadati > Pseudomonadota > Alphaproteobacteria > Sphingomonadales > Sphingomonadaceae > Sphingomonas > Sphingomonas crocodyli. The sequence goes on along the minus strand of NZ_SACN01000001.1, from coordinate 2,483,576 downwards.
GCGCGACAGCCAGCATCAGCAGGTGTGACGACAGGGGCGCTGTCTCGGCGATGGCGAGCGGGCTGCGGAACAGATCGCGCAATTCTCCTTCAGCGAAGCGGTGCGAGACGAGCGCCAGATGCCGTCCGTCGGCCATCACGATGTCGATCCGGTCGCCAGGATCATCCTGCCGCATGGCACGCGCCCGGCCGATCGGCTGGACATAGATGGTCGGATGATCGTCGGCCGCGCGCACCGTCAGCAACAAAGCGTGCCGGGTGACGCGGCCTAGATGCGCCGCCACGTCCGCCAGCATCTCGCGCGGCACATGGTTGAGCACGCTGTAGAGGCAGAGCGTGATGTCGAACGCCCGATCGGGCAGATCGTCGAGTGCGGTCACGATGTCGCCGGTCACGAAATGCAGGCGGATATGATCGTCGCTGATGTCGAGCGCGTGCCGTGTGGCATGGACGATCATCTCCGGCGCGATATCGAACCCCCGGCATTCGACCGAGGCGAAGCCGAGTTGCCGCGCACGCCGCGCGATGCGGAGCAGCCACAGGCCCGGTCCGCATCCCGCATCGAGGATGCGGATATGGTCGCGGCCGGCGGCACGCATCGCCACCATTTCGCCGTCGAGCCGCGCCCAGATCTCCGCATCGAGCAGGCCGGGGCGATGATCGAGACCCAGCGGATCGCGCGGCTCGCCATCGACCTGATCGAGGAAGGCGAAGCTGTAGGCATCATAAGCCGCCGCCGTCATCTCGCGCAGCGTGATCGCGGTCATCGCGGCTTCGGCTCCGGCTTGGCGGGCTGTTCCGCCGCATCCTCCTTCGGATCGACCGCCTGCCAGAAATCGCGCAGGCTCAACCGACCGAGCAGCCGACGCTGCCGGCGCGCGGCGCGATCGGCCATCAATGTGGCGCGAAGGGACAGATCCTCGTTCATGCGGCTTGCTCCATCGGGGGCATGAGGGGGCAGGGCAAAGGTTGCCCTGCAATGACGATGGTCGCGCCGGGAAAGGCGCAGCATTCGGTCTGTGCAAAGTGCAACGCGGCATCGCGCGATACGAAGATGCCGCCCATCAGGCCGTGATTTTCGCGGACCAGCCAATGGCCCTCCACGTCCTGACCAACGATAAGGCAGGTGTCGCAGCTACGTTGGTCTTCCTCGGGCATATAATACTCGTCTTCAGCGGCGGCATTCTGTGCCGTCGCGACAAGGATTATGGGCCGCCCCATAGCTATTCGAGTGGAGCGGCCGGCGGCATCCATTGGGATTTCATAGTGTTGCGACAGGCCGTGGCGCGTTGCGACGAACCGTGGCGACACCCTATGCAAATGCTATGCGGATGCCGGATCGCCCGGCTCGCAAAGCTATGCGCGCGTCGGCACATCGAACGCATGAGAATGCGCCGCCCTATCGATGATGACGACTGGATTTCGATCGAACCCGGCAACCCCCGTTCGGGCCCGTTCGATCCGTTGTTCGACTTTCTGGGCGCGACCAAGCCGCTGACATTGATCGCGGTGGTGTGCGGCTTCATCGCCGCGGTGGCGGGGATCGCCGAGCTGCTGCGCTAATTCTGCATGCTTTCCAATCTTGACAATGTTCTCTATTTGTTCTAATTGGGAGCGTTTCGAAATATCAAGGTCGAGTCGAGCCCTTCGCCAAAAGGGAGCGGATGTCGATCTGTTTTGGGGAAAGCCATGAACCGCGTCGATTCTTCCGCTGACGAAGTCGTGATCGAAATTCTCGCGCTCGATCGTGGCGGCGCTCGCTTGTGGGGCATGAGCGCTTCTCCCCACTCGTCATTGCGAGGAGCCGCAGGCGACGCGGCAATCCAGGCCCGCATTTGAGACAGGTCGCGAGCCTCTCCCATGTAGGCCTGGATTGCTTCGCTACGCTCGCAATGACGCGTGGGGATAATGCGCTGTTTTTACAGCGAGAATCCAAAGGCCACAAAAGCCGCAACCATATTGGCCTTCACCGTTACACGGATCGCCGCTTCACTGGCGCGCGAGCAGCCCGCGCCGTTTTTGGTTCCCCCAGGTCGAACGGCCGCTCAGGAACGCGATCCAGCCCCACGCCGCGCCGACATGGCGCAGCAGCTGGAAGGTGAAGGGCTCGATCAGCGAGGTCAGCAGGATGCGCGCGCTGCCTTCGGGCACCATCCCGCCCGACCAGCGGCGATAGAGGCGGATCGACCAGAAGTGGAAGCTGAGATCGAGCACCACTTTGGCCAGCATCACCCCCAGGATCGGCAGGACCAGCACGAAGCGCCCCGTCACCACGAAGCCGGCCAGCAGGACAAACGCGACGAGACCGTAGAGCGGCTGCACCGTATCGAGCGCCTTGACCGGCAGCATCATCGTGCCGAGCCGGCCGAAGCGCGGATTGCCGACCATGTCGCGGTTCCAATATTGGGTCTGCAGGAAGCCGCCGAACCAGCGCCGCCGCTGCCGCAGGAAGGGGATCAGGCGCGCGGGCGCATCGGTCTGCGCGCGGGCTTCGCCCAGCACGCGGATCGTCCACCCCAGATCATTGTCGCACGACCAGCGGTGGAGCCGGTGGATCAGTTCATAATCCTCGACCATGCAATCGGGATCGAACCCGCCGACCGCAACCACGGCTTCGCGCCGGAAACCCGCAAAGGCGCCCGAGATCAGCAGGAGGCCGTTCACCTGCATCCACGCGAAGCGCGAGATGAAGTTGCGGACATATTCGTAGGTCTGGAACCATTCGAAGATGCGGCCGGTGACGCTGTGGTCGCAGATCGGGCCGAGCAGCCCGGTTGCCGCCACCAAAGCGGGATCGCGGCGGAAGGCGGCGCGCATCGCGGCGATGGCGTTGGGCAGCAGGATCGTGTCGGCATCGACCGTCAGCACGATATCGCTGTCGATCTTTTCCAGCACGGCGTTGAGCGCGCCGGCCTTGCCCGCCTGTTCGACACGCAGCCAGCGCAGCGAGGGGAGGACGGGCGAGGTCGCGATCTCGCCATATGGCGCGGGTTCAAGGCCGAAGGCTTCGGCGAGGACCGCCGGGGTCGCGTCGGTCGATCCGTTGTCGGCGATCAGGATGATGTCGGGCGCTTCGGCCTGCGCTGCGAGCGCCTTCACCGTCGCGACCAGCACCGCCTGTTCGTTATGCGCGGCGAGCAGGACGGCGAGCGTTTCGGGCACCGCGACGGGCGGGGGCGGCGGCAGCGTCTGCTGGCGATGGAGCGACCAGGTCATCACCGCGACGAAGCCGAGCAGGAAGGTGTCGTAGCCGATATAGGCAAGGCCCACGCTCCACGCGAACAGGCCCGTCTGGCGCCACGCCATATCCACCAGCACCGCGAGCAGGACCAGGGCCCCGACATGGAGGAGGACGCTGACGATCGTGAAGGGCGGGCGGTTCAGCCGCGGCGAATAGGCCGCGAACCGGGCGTCGAGCGGGGTCGGGGAAAGCATCGCCTGGGACGTATCCGAAAAAACATGTTACGCGGGCGAACCGGGTGGCCGTTCGCGCCGGTCGCTCTATGATCCTTTTGCGATCCACCCGCAATTGCGCTTTCTGCCGGGGGCCGAGTGACGCCGATGAACGACATGAACCTTCCCCGCTATACGACCACCGCGATCGTCCTCCATTGGGTGCTGGCGGTGCTGATGATCGGCAATCTTCTGGTCGGCCTCTATTTCACCAAGCTGCCCGACGAATGGATCCGCCCGGTGCTCGATACGCACAAGTCGACCGGGATCGCGATCCTCGGCCTCGTCCTGCTGCGCGTGCTGTGGCGGTTGGGGCATAAGCCGCCGCCTTTCTCGCACGGTATGGCGGCATGGGAGCGGGTGGCCGCGCATGTCGCGCATTTCGGGCTCTACGCCTTCATGCTGCTGATGCCGCTGACCGGATGGTTCATGGATTCGGCGTGGAAGGATGCGGGCAGCCACCCGATGTTCTTCTTCGGCGCGTTCGAATGGCCGCGGATCGGCTATTTTCTCAATATGCCGCTGGAGCAGAAGGATTACTGGCACGATCTGTTCGGCGCGATCCACCAATATGCGGGCTATGCCTTGTTCTGGCTGATCATTCTGCACGTCGCAGGCGCGCTCAAACACCAGTTCATCGATCGCGAACCCGAATTTCAGCGGATGTGGCCCCGCTGACGGGATGAACCGGGGTCTTTCGCTGACCCCTCCGATTTGGCGGAACAGAAACAGTCGCGGATGTTGGCGCGCGCCGATCGCCGCCTATATGCGTTCTGACATTATAGAAACGAAGAAGGGCAGGACGGGATGTCGCTGTTTGACGACGATGAAGAAGCGCTGGATTCGAACGGCAAGCTGATCGTGCCGGATGAGGTGCAGGATGCGATCCGCACCCTGATCACATGGTCGGGCGATGATCCCACCCGTGAAGGGCTGGTCGACACGCCGTCGCGCGTGGCGCGGGCGTGGCGCGAATATTGCCAGGGCTATGGCGAGGATCCCTCGCATCATCTGAGCCGCACCTTCGAGGAAGTGGGCGGCTATGACGAGATCGTGCTGCTGAAGAAGATCCCGTTCCAGTCGCATTGCGAACATCACATGGCGCCGATCATCGGCCATGCGCACATCGCCTATCTGCCGCATCAGCGCGTCGTCGGCATCTCGAAGCTGGCGCGCGTGCTGCAGGGCTATGCCCGTCGCCTCCAGATTCAGGAGCGGCTGACGGCCGAGATCGCCGACTGCATCTGGACGCATCTCGAACCCGTCGGCGTCGCGGTTGTGATCGAGGCGAGCCATGCGTGCATGACGGCGCGCGGCGTGCGCACCCCCGGCGTGTCGATGACGACCAGCCGGATGATGGGCGTCTTCCGCGAGGACGAGCGCAGCCGCAAGGAAGTGCTCAGCCTGATGGGGTTCGAGTAAGCCCGCGTCATCCCGGCGGAGGCCGGGATCTCAGCGAGCATCTAGGCGCATGTTTGTCGCATGAGCCTCCTGAGATCCCGGCCTCCGCCGGGATGACGTGTCAGGCCAGCTCCACCGCCACGGCGGTCGCTTCGCCGCCGCCGATGCACAGGCTTGCGACGCCCTTCGTACCGCCGCGCGCCTTGAGCGCCGCGAGAAGCGTCGCGATGATGCGCGCGCCCGAGGCGCCGATCGGGTGGCCGAGCGCGGTCGCGCCGCCGTTGACGTTGAGCTTGTCCGACGGGATGTCGAGTTCGCGCTGCGCGATCATCGCGACGACCGCGAAGGCTTCGTTGACCTCGAACAGATCGACGTCGCCGACCGACCAGCCCGCCTTGTCCAGTACCTTGCGGATCGCGGGGACGGGGGCGGTGGTGAACAAGCCGGGTTCGTGCGCATGCGCCGCCTGCGCGACGACGCGCGCGACGACGGGCAGGCCGAGCTTCTTCGCAATGCTCTCGCGCGTCATCACCAAGGCAGCGGCGCCGTCGGAGATCGACGAGGCGTTGGCGGCGGTGACGGTGCCGTCCTTGACGAAGGCGGGCTTGAGCGTCGGGATCTTTTCGGGCTTCGCCTTGCCCGGCTGTTCGTCGGTGTCGACGATCGTGTCGCCGGCGCGGCCCTTGACCGTGACGGGCACGATCTCGCCGGCGAAGGCGCCGGTGGTGATCGCTTCGTTGGCGCGCGAGAGCGAGCGGAGCGCATAGTCGTCCTGCGCTTCGCGGGTGAACTGGTAATTGCGGGCGGTCTCGTCGGCGAATTCGCCCATCAGCTTGCCGGTGTAAGCGTCCTCGAGGCCGTCGAGATACATGACGTCCTTGATCGCATCATGGCCCATGCGCGCGCCGCCGCGATGCTTGGTCATAACGTAGGGCGCCTGCGACATGCTCTCCATGCCGCCCGCGACGACGATGTCGGCGGATCCGGCGGCGATCGCATCGGCGGCCATCATCGCGGCCTTCATGCCCGAACCGCACATCTTGTTGACCGTGGTCGCCTCGACCGACAGCGGCAGGCCCGCGCCGACCGCCGCCTGACGCGCCGGCGCCTGCTTCAGCCCATGCGGCAGGACGCAGCCCATATAGATGCGGTCGACGGCATCGCCGGACACGCCCGCGCGCTCGATCGCGGCCTTGACCGCGACGGCGCCGAGATCGGTCGCGCTGACAGTAGAAAGGGCGCCCTGAAACCCGCCCATCGGGGTGCGGGCATAGGACACGATGACGACGGGATCGGATGTGTTGCTCATGGTCTCAATATGGTGATGGGGTGTCGGTTTTGAAGATCAGGCGGCGGCCAGCATTTCCTTGAGCGGAACGCTGGCATCGGCGAGCTTTTCGGGGGCGATTTCGGCGCCAGCGACGACCAAAGCCTTGCCCTGCACATAGTCCTTCACGACGTTGACGCAGTCGAGCGCGATCACCTTGCCTTGGCGCAGATAGACCAGCGTGAACGCACGCGTCGCCGGATCGCCGCGCAGCACGGTCTGGTCGTAGCCGGTCGACAGGCCCACCGTCTGGAGCCGCAGATCATATTGGTTCGACCAGAACCACGGAACGGCGTGATAGGGCTCGGTGCCGCCCAGGATCGCCTTGACCGCGGTGGTCGCCTGATCATTGGCGTTCTGGACCGATTCCAGCCGCATCGTGATGCCGTCGGCAAAGTCATTCTTGTGGAGCGCGCAGTCTCCGATCGCCCAGATATCGGGAAGCGAGGTGCGGCACAGTTCGTCGACCGCGACGCCATTGCCCCCCTCGGCCCCCGCCGCGATCAAAGGCTCGACCGCCGGGATGATGCCGATGCCGACGATCACCATATCGGCGGGCAGGACGCTGCCGTCGGCGAGGCGCACGCCGGTGGCCTTGCCGTCCTTCTCCTCAATGCAATCGACCGTCACGCCCAGCCGGACATCGACGCCGTGCGCGCGATGCTCGGCCTCGTAGAAGCGCGACAGCGGTTCGGCGGCGACGCGCGCGAGGACGCGATCGAGCGCCTCCAGAACGGTGACGTGCTTGCCGAATTTGGAGAGGACGGCTGCCGCCTCCAGCCCGATATAGCCGCCGCCGATCACGACGACGCGTTCGGTGGTCGCCAGTTCGTCCATCATCCGATCGGCATCGGCGCGGGTGCGGACGCCGTGGACGCCCTTCAGATCATGGCCCGAACAGACGAGCTTGCGCGGCGCGCCGCCGGTCGCCCAGATCAGCTTGCCGTAGGTGACGGTGGAGCCGTCTTCCAGCGTCAGCAGATGCGCGGTCGGATCGACCGCCGTCACCTTGCGGTTGAGCAGCATGTCGATGTTGCGATCGGCCCAGAAGGTCGCCGGGCGGATCAGGATGCGGTCGAACGTCTTGTCGCCGGAGAAATATTCCTTCGACAGCGGCGGGCGCTCATAGGGGACTTCGGGTTCCTCGCCGATCACCGCGACGCTGCCTTCGAACTTCTGCGTGCGAAGCTGCAACGCGGCCTGCGCGCCGCCATGCCCCGCGCCCACGATCACGACATCATAGCTGGTGGTCATCGATATCCCCGAAATTCCGTTGGTGGCGATGTGCGGTCGAAGCGGCCACTTGTCCAGTTCTCACTCGTCATTGCGAGGCGGAGCCGAAGCAATCCAGTCCGCAGTTCGGAGTGGATTGCCACGTCGCCTCCGGCTCCTCGCAATGACGAGGAGAGGTCAAGCCAGGATGCGCTTGCGAACCTCGACCTTGCTGGTGCCGAGCATCGAGATCAGGTGCGCGCGCTTCAGGAAGAGGTGCGCGTCGCACTCCGCCGTGAAGCCCATGCCGCCGTGGATCTGGATGTTCTGCTTGGCATTCGCCAGCGCCGCTTCGCCCGCGAGCAGGCGCGCGCAGGCGACTTCGACGCCGTCATCATTGCCCCGACCGAAGGTGACGGCGGTGTGATAGCATTGCGTCTCGGCACCCGCTGCGCGCAAGGCAAGATCGGCGCACTGGTGCTTGATCGCCTGGAATGCGCCGATCGGCTGGCCGAATTGCTCGCGCGTCTTGGCATAGTCGACCGCCATGTCGCGCGTCGCGCCGGCAAGGCCCGCCATATAGGTGGCGAGCAGCAGCGAGAGGCGATCGACCTCCGCGCCGCCCGACAGCGCGGCATCGGTCGAAACCTTGGCGACCGCGACGGTTTCGTCGATCAGCTCGACCGGTTCGGCCGCGCCCAACGAGTCGATCGCGACGAGCGCCGCGCCGCCCTTGCCGACCACGACGGCGTGGGTCGCGCCTTCGCCGTCGATCAGGTGCGCGCCGCCATCGAAGGCGTTGACGAAGGCCGCGCGCGCCTCACCGCTCATCAAAGCGGGGCGGGTGGCGTCGTCGGCGAGGTGGACCGCGATCATCTGCGCGACGATCGAGGGCGAGGCGAGGTGGGCGCCCAGCGCCTTCGCGACGATCACTTCCTCGGGCAGGCCATAGCCGATGCCGCCGCGTTCTTCGGCGAGACCCAGGCCGAACAGGCCGAGTTCGACAAGGTCGCCCCAGATCGCGCGTTCGACCGCACCGCCATGCGCATGGGCTTCGCGTAGGCGATCGACCGGCAGCTTGTCGGCCAGAAGGCCGCGGATGCTGTCCTCGACGAGCTGCTGTTCCTCGGTGGGGGTGAGATTGACGATCATCGTGCGGAAGGTCCCTTGGGCAGGCCGAGCACGCGCTCGCCAATGGCATTGCGGCGGATTTCGTTGGTGCCGCCACCAATGCCCCATTTGAAGCATTCGAGATATTCGAGCGGATAATCGGGCATGCCATGCCGTTCGAGCGCGGACGGCCCGAACAGTTCGAGCGCATAGCCGTTCACCCGGCGGGTCAGTTCGGCGAAGTGGAGCGCGACGATATTGCCCTCAGCACCCGGCACAGCCTCGCTCATCCCGCGCGAAATCTGCGCGACGGTGAGCGAGCGGAGCGCCGCCACTTCGGCCTTGAGCGTCGCGAGGTCGGCGCCGGTCGCGTCGTCGAGCAGACCCTTGGCCTTGGCTTCGGCGATCATGTCGTCGGTGCGCTTCGAAAGCTCGATCTGGTGGGGGACTGTGCCGGTGCCGCGCTCGAAACCGAGCGTCGTCATCGCGACCTTCCAGCCGCCATTCACTTCACCCACCACGTTCGACAGCGGGATGCGGACATCGTCGTAGAAGGTCTGCGCGAAGTGGGTCAGGCCCGACATCGCCTTGATCGGCCGCACCTCGACGCCCGGCGTCTCCATGTCGCAGATCACCCAGCTAATCCCCTTGTGGCGCGGCAGATCGGGATCGGTACGGACGAGCAATTCCTGCTGTTTGGCGAGGTGGCCGTAGGTCGTCCAGATCTTCGTGCCGTTGACGACCAGATGATCGCCGTCGATCACCGCGCGGCATTTGAGCGCCGACAGATCGGACCCTGCGCCCGGCTCCGAAAAGCCCTGGCACCAATTTTCCTCGCCCTTCAGGATCGCGGGCAGATAACGCTGCTTCTGCGCCTCGTTCCCCGAATTGATCAGGGTCGGGCCGGCATGGCTCAGCGCCACGAACATGCTGCCCGAAACCGGGCCGTTCGCGCGGGCATATTCCTCATGCCAGATTAGGGTTTCGAGCACCGATGCGCCGCGCCCGCCATAGTCCTTGGGCCAGCTGATGCCTGCCCAGCCGCCATCATATTGGCGGCGCTGCCACGCGAGATCGAAGTCGCGCATCGCGGCGCCATCATGCGGGCGGGGTTCTTTCGGGACATTGTCGGCAAGCCAGTCGCGGACTTCCTCACGGAAGGCGTCCAGCTCGGCGCTATCGATGATCTTCATTGGAAAAGAGCCTTAACCTCGGGCAGTGAAACCTTCATCGACGCATTGCGCGGCAGCGCGTCGACCATGCGAAAATCGACCGGAACCTGATAGGCGACGAGCCGGTCCTTGAGCCAATGTTTGAGTGCGGCCGCATCGGCACTCTGGCCGCGCCGCAGTTCGATCGCGGCGACCGGAACTTCGCCCAGCCGCGCGTCGTCGATCCCCACTACGGCCGCATCGGCGATGGCGGGATGCTCGCGCAGCGTGGCGGCGACCTGATCGGGGACGATCTTGAATCCGCCCCGGTTGATCGCCCCGTCGGCGCGGCCGTGGAGAAACAGGAAGCCGTCGGCGTCGAGCGAGGCGAAATCGTTGGTGCGGACGAAATCGGGCCCGATCCGTTCGACCTGCGCTTCGAGCAGGCCGACCTCGCCGGGTGGGAGCGCGATGCCGGTGTCGCGATCGACGATGCGTAGGGTCGCGCCGGGGCTGGGCATGCCCGCGCTGCCGCGCTTGTCCGCGCCGAAGCGGCGATAGGTGTCGAGCGTCCAGTTGGCGATCACGCCGCCAAACTCGGTCGCGCCGAAGGCGGGGAGGGCGGGGATGCCGAAGCGATCCTCGAACGCTACCTGCAGCGCCTCATCGAGCTTGCCCCCGCCGACGGCGACGAGGCTGAGGCTGGAGAGCCATTCGGCCGGGATATCCGAATCGAGCAGCATGCGGACGCCCGCAGGGGGCACGGTGCCACGGCTCGGGCGATGATCGCGCACCGCCTCCGCCCAGACGAGCGGATCAAAGCGTTCGAGGATCACGAGCCGCTGTCGCCAGACGAGCGGGGGAACGGCGTAGGCCAGCCCTGCGATATTGCCGAGCGGGTGGACCATCACCTGCGGCGCGGAAACTTCGGAGGTTCCCGCATAAGCCGACTTGGTGCCCGCGACCGCGCCCGCGATCGTCGACCACGGCAGGCCGCTGCGCCGGGGGGCGCCGGTGGTGCCGGAGGACAGGAGTTCGAGGCCGATATCGGGCATGGCTGCGCGGAACGGACCCGCGCCGCGCGGCACCAGCACCTCGACCGAGCCGTCACCGATCGCGATCGCCTGCGATCCGACCGATCGTGCGGCTGCGAGCGCCTCGGGCGTCCAGTCCTCGGCATCGGCGACGATCGCGGGGAGGCGCAGCGTCTCGATATCGCTCGCGATCCCGGCCGGGCTTTGCGCGGCGTAGATCATCGATGTCGTGCGCTGCGCCATCAGCGTCGCAGCGAAGGCGGCGATATGCTGCGGCCGGTTGCGCGCGACCAGTCCTACCGTGTGGGCATCGCCCAGAGCGTCGTCGATCCTGTTCGCGATGTCCGCGACCCAATCCCAGCTGCGCCAGCGCCCGCCGAAAGCGAGCGCATCGTCCGCGCCGCCGCTTTCGACGGTGGCGCGGATCGCAGCTGGGAGGTCCAGCGTCACGGGCGCTTACTTGCCGGTGAAGACCGGCGTGCGCTTGTCGGCGAAGGCGTTGATCGCCTCGCGATGGTCGAGCGAGAGGTGCGACATCGTCTCGTAGCCGAGATGCGCCTCGATCATCGTGTCGAGCTTCTGGCGCAGGTCCATGTTGATCGACTTCTTGGTCAGCTTCACCGCGACAGCGGGCAGCGCCGCGATCGTCTCCGCAATCTCCTGCACGCGCGCGTCGAGCGCTTCGGCGGGGACGGCTTCGGTGATCAGGCCGATTTCGGCGGCTTCCTTACCGGTGATCGGCTTGCCGGTGAGCAGGTAGAGCTTGGCGCGCGCGTGGCCGATGATCGCGGGCCAGATCACCGCACCGCCATCGCCTGCCACCAGGCCGACATTGACGTGGGTGTCGGCGATCTTCGCCGTGTCCTTGGCGACGATGATGTCGCTGAAGAGAGCGAGGGTCGAACCCAGGCCGGTCGCGGCGCCGTTCACCTTGCAGATCAAAGGCTGCGGCAGATCGACGACGTTGTAGAGGATCGCGCGCGCCTCACGCATCGCTTCCAACCAACGGACATGATCGTCCAGCCGATCGCGCATGTCGACGATGTCGCCGCCCGCCGAGAAGCAGCGGCCTTCGCCGGTCAGGATCACGACATTGCAGTCGGGATCGCGGCCGATTTCGGGAAAGGCGCGCTCCAGCTCCTGGTGCATCTGGGGGTTGGTGGCGTTCATCACCTCGGGGCGATTGAGCGTGATCGTGATGATCTTGCCCTCGCGCGTGATCTTTATCGTCTCGTAACCCTCATAGACGTGCACGTCGGCATCTCCCTCGATTTGCCCCTTGTTGGGCAGCGCCGTAGCGGATATCGCGATAAAAGATATTACTCAATTGCGCTAGAGCGGTTTCAGTCAGAACCGCCTGAGGGGACAAGTTATGGCGGATGACGGCCTGTTGCGGAACATGATCACCGATGAGTCGGTGGACCTGATGCGGCGACGGATCGGCTTTCCGAACCCCACGCTGCGCACCGGGGCGATCGACGAGCCGTGGAACCTCGCCTGCACCGACGATGCCGTGCGCCGCTTCGCGATCTGCATCGGCGACGACAATCCGCTGTTCGTGGATCCGGACTATGCGAAGGGCACGCGCTGGGGCGGCGTGATCGCGCCGCCGGCGTTCGAAAAGTCGATGGGGATCAATCGGAATCCGGTGATGGACCCGGATGAAGCGAAGATCACGTCGAAGGCGCTACGCGGTATTCAGCTATTTCATTCGGGCGGCGAGAATTTTTATTACGCGCCGATCATGGAGGGCACGAAGCTCTATCGCTCGCGCTTCGTGAAGGCGGTCGAGGACAAGCCGTCGGAGTTTTCGGGCCGCTCGGTGATCGTCACCAACGGGCTGTGCCTGTGGGATCAGAACGACAAGGTTCTGGTCGACGGCGTCGACTGGTTCATCCATGCCGAACGCAAGAAGAAGAGCGGCGACGCCAAGGCGAAATATGCCAAGGAGGAGCCGGCCTCCTACACCGACGAGGATCTGGCCGAGATCGAGGCGGCGTACGACAACGAATATCGTCGCGGCGCCGATACGCTGTACATGGAGGACTGCACCGTCGGGCAGGAACTGCCCAAGATGGTCAAGGGGCCGCTGACGGTCACCGATCTTATCAACCTGCATATGGGCGCGGGCTGGCTGATCTACGGCAACTGGCCGAACCGGCTGGCATACGAGAATCGCAAGAAGCTGCGCGGTTTCTACAGCCGCGATGAATATAACGCCTGGGATACGGTGCAGCGCGTCCATTGGGACAAGGAGCTGGCCGACAAGGTGGGCGTGCGGATGATGTACGACATCGGCCCGGTGCGGCAGTTCCACATTTCCAACTTCCTGACCAATTTCGCGGGCGACGACAGCTTCATCCACCGCATCAAGTTCGAGTTCCGCCGCTTCAACTATATCGGTGACGTGACCTGGATGACGGGCGAGATCACCGAGGTTTCGGTCGACGAGACGCTCGGGCCGAAGATCGAGGTCGCGCTGCGCGGCACCAACCAGCGCGGGATCGAGAATATCCGCGCGACGGCGACGATCCTGGTGGCGTCGAAGAAGCACGGTCCGGTAAAGCTGCCTGAGAGCCCGAAGCCGACGGAGCATCGGGCCAAGTAGGATAGGGGAAGCCAGATGATGCAGCCGACGATCGCCCATTGGATATTGCTCGTCGGCGGCCTCCTGCCGATATTTTCGGTCGCGATCGCGAAGGCGACGCGCAGTTACGACAATGCCGATCCGCGCAATCCGGCGAACTTCGCCGATCCGGTGCGGCAGCGCGCGCATGCGGCGCACGCCAACAGCTATGAGGCGTTTCCGTTCTTCGCCGTGGGCGTGCTGCTCGCGACCTTGCGCGCCGCGCCTCCCGGCCATGTCGATCTGGCGGCGGGCATCTGGCTGGTGTTCCGGCTGCTCTACATCGGCTGCTATCTCGGCGGCTGGGCCGGCCTGCGATCGATCACCTGGTTCGGCGCCTTCTTCGCGGCCTTGTCGCTCTATGTGATCGCGCTGACCTGACGGGAGAGAGAGCGATGCGGGACTATCGCGAACGTTATGGCGAATGGGCGCTGATCCTCGGCGCATCGCAGGGGCTGGGCCGCGCGATTGCGGCGGAGGCGGCGCGACGCAAGCTGAACCTTGTCATGGTCGCGCGACGCGAGGCGCCTTTGATCGAGGCTGCACGCGAGATCGAGGCTGAGTTGGGCATTCAAACGAAGACGCTGGCGATGGATATGGCGCGCGACGATATCGTCGATGCGATCGAGGCTGGCCTAGGCGGGATCGATATCGCCTTCATGGTCTATAATGCCGCCGCCGAACCGCATGGCGAATTCCTGGAACAGGATGTCGCGACGCATCTGGAGAATATCGCGGTCAACTGCACCACGCCGACGCTGCTGGTGCACCATTTCGGGCGCAAGATGGTGGCGCGCGGCCGCGGCGGGATCGTGATCTGCTCCTCGCTCGCCGCCGATCAGGGCATCTACAGCTACGTCACTTATGGCGCTGCCAAGGCCTATGAGATGATCCTGGGCGAAGGGCTGTGGGAGGAATTGCGCCACCACGGGGTCGACGCGACCGCGCTGATGGTCGGATCGACCTACACCCCCAATTTCCGCGAATCGCAGCGCAAGAAGGGGACGTTGTTCGCCGACAGCCCCGCGCCGGAAGGCATAGCCGAGGGCATTCCGCTGCCCCAGCTGCCCGAAGATGCTGCCGCCAGCCTGTTCGCGCAGATCGACGGTGAATGGCTGCCGCGCATCTTCGCCAATCCGCGCGACGAGCAGAATGCGATCGCGAACCGCGACAAGAGCCGTGTCGAAATGATCATGCGGATGGGCGACGCGATGCGCACCGGCTGGCGCAAGCCGATGGACCCCGTGGGGTAAGAGGGGGCGTTAGAGCGACCCTTCCGGCGCAACGTCGCCATCGGGCAGGAACATGCCCACGCGCCATTCCTTCGACGTCGGATCATTCTTGTACGCGGCGAAATCGCGCACGCCTTCGTCGTAGAGGAAGGTGTCGTCGATGAAGAAGTTGCCGGTGCATTCACGCGCCGGCTTGGTGAAGATCCGGTAGGCCGCGTCCGACATGATCTCGGGCTTGCGGCATTTGCGCATCTCGTCCGAATTGCCGACCGCAAACTCGATCGCCGAAGTGGCGATGCCGACGCGCGGCCACAGGCAATTGAAGGCGATTCCCGCCTCGCGATATTCCTCGGCCATGCCCAGCATCGCCATCGACATCGAATATTTGGTGATCGTGTAGGCGACGTGCCCCGCAAACCACTTCGGATCGAGGTTAAGCGGCGGCGACAGCGTCAGGACGTGCGGATTCGCGGCCTTCTTCAGATGGGGGATCGCCGCCTTCGAGGCGAGGAAAGTGCCGCGCGTGTTGACCTGATTCATCAGGTCCCACCGCTTCATCTCGCTATCCTCGACCCCGGTCTTGGAGATCGCCGAAGCGTTGTTGACCAGGATGTCGATCCCGCCGAAGCGCGCGACCGCCGCGTCGATCGCGGCCTGAACGCTGTCCTCATGCCGCACGTCGACGACGATCGGCAGCGCCTGGCCGCCTGCTTTCTCGATGTCTTCGGCTGCCGAATAGATCGTGCCGGGCAGGTGCTTGTGCGCTTCGGTCGTCTTAGCGGCTACGACGATATTGGCTCCGTCGCGCGCGGCGCGTAGGGCGATCGCCAGCCCGATCCCCCGGCTTGCGCCCGTGATGAACAGCGTCTTTCCGGTAAGGCTCAAGGCAACGACCCCATTTGAGATTACTCTTTTGCGCTTTGGCCATAATATTATAACGTGGCAAGTCCCATCGTCAGGAGCCCGAATGTCCCGTCCCAAGGAGCCCAGAACGTCCGCCGTCGATCAGGCCGCCCGAGCGCTGCGCGATATGGCCATGAAACGTGAGGAGGGGCAGCTGGTCGGGTCAGAAGACGAGCTGATGACCCGGCTGGGCGTAAGCCGCCCGACGCTGCGCCAGGCGGCCGCTCTGGTCGCGCAGGAACATCTGATCGAGATCAAGCGCGGCGTTAACGGCGGTTACTTCACCTCGCGGCCGAGCAGCATCACGGTCGCGCGGATCGCCGCCATCTATCTCGAGGCGCATGACGCCAAGCTGCGCGAACTGGTCCGCGCGGTGGAGCCGATCCGCCATGAACTCGCGCAGCTTGCCGCGCGCAACCGCGATCCGGAGGCATTGGCCGCGCTCGGCGCCTTCCTCGACAAGGAGCGCGCGCTCGACGAGCAGGGTGGGGCGAACGACTATCTGACCTTCCTGAAGACCGAGCGCGAGCTGGGCCGGTTGATCGGGCGGGCGAGCGGCAACCTGCTGCTCGAGCTGTTCCTGAACATCACCTATGATCTGGCGGCGCGCGTCAGCGGCACCGACGACGTCTATGCGCATCGGCCCGACCGGATCGAGCAATATCGCCTCCACCGCAACCAGATGGTTGCCGCGATCCTGAGCGGGGATGAGGAGATGGCCTCGCTCGCCACGCGGCGCTGTTCGACGATCGTCGTCGAATGGATGCAGGACGATATGGGCAGCGGCGGCTTCCAGTCCGATCCGATGGCGCTTCCGGCACGCTGATGGACGGAGAGGCCGTCCCTGGCGGCGGCCTCGGAATGCCGCTGTCGCTCGACATGCGCGAGAGGATCGAGGCGCTGATCGCGCCCTTGCGGTCGCCCTTGTCCGAATATGGCTTCGCGAACCTCTGGCTGTTCCGCGACCGGCATGACTATCGCTTCGTCGATGGCGATCTGCCGCACATCACCGGCCGCACCTATGATGGGGAGCGGCATGCTATGCCGCTGGTGTCGATCGATGCGGAGGGGGCGGCGCGGCTGCTCGATGGCGTCGACTGCCTCTATCCGTTGAGCGATGATGCGCTGGCGCAGGCCGGGTTCGACGTGCGCTGGAACGACGACGATGCCGACTATGTCTATCGCGCCGAGGCGCTGGCGAAGCTTGATGGCGCCAAGGCCAAGCGGGCGCAGGCGCGCGCTTTCGAGGCCGAGCAGGCGCCGGTCGCGGAGCCGCTGAGCGACGCCAATCTCGTGTCGGCGCGGACGGTGCTCGATGGCTGGCTCGCCGATGTCGGGCGCGATCCGGATATGACCGATCTCGATGCCTGCCGTGAGGCGCTGGCGCGGCGCGAGGCGCTGGGACTCGACGGGTTGCTGGTGACGACGGGGGCGGGGGAGCCGGCGGCGTTCCTGCTGGCGGGGACCAATGCAGACGGATCGCGCGTCGTCCATTTCGCCAAGGGGCGCCGCGTCCATGCCGGCGCCTATCCGTGGATGTTCGCGCGGTTCGCGGCAACGTGCGGGGCGGCGATCGTCAACTTCGAACAGGATCTGGGCAAGCCGGGCTTCGCGCAGGCGAAGCGCGCGCTGGCGCCGATGGGGCAGCTTCGGAAGTACAGAGCAAGCAAAAGGGGTGGAGCATGAAGGCGTTGATGGCGGATCTGCAGGCGGAATATGACGAGCTGGCCGATTGGCTGGCGACCTTGCCCGAGGCCGATTGGGGCAAGCACACCGTCTTCTACGACTGGACCGTGGCCGACGAGGTGATGCACCTCCACCAGGTCGACCTGTTCGGCTTGATCGCGATGCGCGACGCCGCCGAGTTTGCCGAGCTGTTCAAGGCGGTGCGTGCGGGGCAGGCGCAGGGGATCGAGTTGAGCCAGGAGATGCGCACCCGCTTCGGCCATCTCGCGCCTGCTGAGCAACTGGCCGCGTGGCGCGCGACCTATGAGGAGGTGCTGGCGCGCTTCGCCGCTTCGGATGCCGAGACGCGGATGCCGTGGTTCGGGCCGGAAATGGGCGTCGCTTCCTTCGCCGCCGCGCGGCAGATGGAGGTGTGGGCGCACGGGCAGGACATTTATGACCTGTTCCGCGTCCGCCGCCCGTCGCACGACCGCATCCGTGCGATCTGCGATCTGGGGGTGAGGACGCAGGGCTGGTCTTTCCGCAACCGTGGCCTCGATCGCCCCGCGCCGCCGCGCGTGACGCTGACCGCGCCGTCGGGTGCGGTGTGGGAATGGACCCCGGACGGGGCCGAGAGCATCACCGGCCCGGCCGAGGATTTCGCACTGGTCGTCACGCAGCGCCGGCATGTCGACGACACCGATCTGATCGTGACCGGCGCAGGCGCGCGGGCGTGGATGGAGGTGGCGCAATGCTTTGCGGGCAAGCCGGCCGACGGGCCGGCGGCTGGGGTGCGGAAGGTGGACTACGCCTGATCCGTCATCCCGGCGGAGGCCGGGATGTCAGGAGGTTCTTGCGACCAACTGCCGCCTAGATGCTCGCTGAGATCCCGGCCTCCGCCGGGATGACGACTGTTCAAAGCGGGATGTTGTAGAGCTTCGAGGCGTTGGTGCTGAGGATCTTCTCGCGCTCCTCGAAGGTCAGCTGCGCCAGGCCCGAGGCCGCATGTTCGAGCGGTTCGGGGTAAAGGCAGGTTGGGTGCGGGAAGTCGGTTTCGAACATGACGTTGTCGACACCGCACTGGCGCACCGTGGCGGCCATATTCTTCCGTTCGAACCAGAAGCAGCCGTAGATGTTGCGGCGGAAATATTCCTCCGGCGTGAGCGAAAAGGTCTTCGTCACAGCATTTTCGTGGAGCTGATATTCGAGCGTTTCGAGCAGGAAGGGGATCCAGCCGATCCCGCTTTCGACCGAGACGAACTTGATCGTCGGATAGCGATCGAGAATGCCCGACAGGATGATGTTCGCCATCACGCGGGCATTGCCGAAGAACAGCATCGACGAACCGATGGCGAAGCGGATGTCGTGCGGCTCGGACGGCCAGAAGCTGCTGCCGAACCACGCTGACGAGCTTTCCGACGCGCCGATGTGGAAGTTGATCGGCATGTCGTTGGCAACGCACGCTTCCCACAGCGGATCCCAATGGCGTTCGGCCAGATCGGGCAGGCCGTTATTCTGCGGGTCCGAATTGATGATGACGCCGCGCAGGCCCATCTTCTTGGCGCGCTCCACCTCGGCGACCGAACGCTTCACATCCCACCAGGGGAGCAGCGCCATGCCGTAGATGCGCTGCTTCGATTGCTGCAGCATATCGGCCATCGCGTCGTTGTAGATTTCGATGCTGGCGATGCGGATATTCTCGTCGGCGTCCCAGCCGCGCTGGCCGCCGAAGCCGAGGACGTTGGGATAGACGATCTGGGCGTGGATGCCCGCTTCGTCCATCACCTCGAGCCGTTCCTTGACGCTGTGCGCGCCAGCATGGACGTCGCCGATCTGCCAGTCGAAGAATTCCAGCGAGCGCGACTTGCTGCCGTCTTTCTTGATCACCGAGATCGGGCTGGCGCCGATGCCCGACAGCTGCTTGCCCTCACCGATGATCCAGGTGGGCTTGCCCTCGAACAGATCGACGCGGGGGACGAGATTTTTCAGGTTGGCGGGCGCGCGGCTGGTCCACAGATCATGCGGTTCGCTCAGATGCGTGTCGGTGTCGATGATCTTGATGCCGGCGATCAGATCGCGCGCGGTGGGCTTCAATTGCGTAGCCATGATCCTGCTCCTCTATTTGAACAGGAGGGTGCGCCTGTCGCCGGTTCGGGGCAACTCCGGGACTTATCGCGAAGGCGCATAAGCTTTGGCGCGGGCGACAGGCGGTGCGAGTCGCGCGGAATTCGAAATACGAAACTTATCAAACTTGTCACTACGTCGGCTTCGGAATCGCCTCCCGCACGGATTTTCGTGAGCAGCGTGCGCCGATGATGAGCGATGCGGGCCATGTCGCGATCTTATGGATCGGACCGGGTGTAGGACAGCTTCAGACGTGCGAGGTCTCGGCGATCGCATCCGCCAGCGCGGGGCGGCGGCTGTTGTGCCAGAGGAGGAGACCGGCGGCGACGATCAGCGACGCGCCGAGCATTGCCAGCGCATCGGGCCAGGTGCCGAATACCAGCACGCCGAAGACGATCGCGACGAGCATCTGGAAATACA
This sequence comes from Sphingomonas crocodyli, assembly GCF_004005865.1. Lineage (NCBI taxonomy): Bacteria > Pseudomonadati > Pseudomonadota > Alphaproteobacteria > Sphingomonadales > Sphingomonadaceae > Sphingomonas > Sphingomonas crocodyli. Next base: position 2,463,919 of record NZ_SACN01000001.1, on the reverse strand, counting down.
TGAAGGGCGCGATGTGGGCGGCGCTGGTCCGTTCGGTGGCCATGAACAACAGGATCTGGCCGCCCGTCGCGACGACGGCGATCGCGCAGGCCGTAAGGACAATGCCGAGGCTGGGCCATACCAGATGCAGCCCCTCCGCCCCCGAAACATCGCCCACCAACGCGGCGATCAGCGTGAAGGGGAGGGCGCAGCCCGATCCGAGCAACTGCATCTGGAGCGCGCTGGCATGGCCCACGGCCATCCGGTTGAACAGGACGAGGAAGGCGAGACACAAGGCGCTGACAAGCGGCCACAGCCCCGCCCAGCCGACGTTGGACAATTCGGGCTTGATGACCAGCGCGATGCCAATGATCGCGAGAAGTGACGCTGGCCAGGTGACGCGCGGCGCGCGTTCGCCGAGGAACAGGGCCGAGATCATCACGAGCATCAGCGGGCTTGCGAACTGGATCATCGTGGAGGCGGCGAGCGGCATGTAGCGCAGGCCGACGAAGACCGAGACGGTGCTGAGCGCGATGGCCGCGCCGCGCGCAAGCTGCATCCGCCACAGGGGGAAGGTGAAGCCCGCACGCCCTTCACGCAGCCACAGGATGATCGCGATCCCGACCGCTGCGAACAGATGGCGCAGGCAAGCAAGCGCGGTGCCCGGATAATGGCCGGTCACGAGCTTTGCGATGCCGTCGCTGATCGCGAACAGGCCATAGCCCGAAAGCGCGAGCATCATGCTGCGCAGGCCGAGGCCATGATCCTGTTCCGGTGGGTTCATCAGGCCGTGCGATAGAAGCGGCGCGTGCCGCCGACAACCATCGGCATCGCATCCTGCACGAAACGCAGCCAGCGCGGATCGGCATGGGTGGCGAAGCGCATCGGATTGAAGGCCGCGATCGAGGCGAGCGACCAGCTGGACAGGATGTCGGCATAGTCGCCGGTATCGTCGACGGTGCGCCAGCGTTGGAGCAGGGGCGCGCCATTTTCGGCCATGAACGGATCATAATCCGCCACCATCGCGGCGATGAAAGCGTCGGCATCCTTGGCCGCGACCCGCGCGGTGTAGGTCAGGAAGGTCGGGAAAACGTCTTCGGGCATCGGCCGGGGCGCGGCATCCGATTTAAGCGTGAAATCGTAGGTGAAGATCTTGAGCTTTTCGAGCGGGAGGCCGAGCCGCGCGAAGCCTTCGCTGCTGGAGGTGGCGAGACCGTCGCGGCTGCGCAGATACGTGTCGAGTTGTTCTTCGTCGGCAAAGGTCTGTTCCCAGATGTGGGTCCAGGGGCGGCCCTTGAACGAGACCCAGCCGACATTGTCCTCACCCAATACCGAGGCGGCCATGCCTTCGCCCTTCGCGACCATATCTGTGATCGCGGAGGCGTCCGATCCTTCGGCGACCTTCATCAGCACGATGCGGCGTATGCCCTTTTCGATGCGCGGGGCGGGCGTGTCGAAGGTGTAGCGGGTGGCGTAGATGTCCTGCGTGATGCATTCGGGACTGTCGGCCATCAGATAATTGTCGAGCATCTGCGCGTGATAGGCGTGCAGCATATAAGGGCCGGTATAGGCCGCCTCGTCGACGAAGTTGTTTTCCCAGATGACGGTGTCGCTGTCATAATCGAGGCCCGCCGCGGAATCGACGAGGCCGGGCAGGAAGCGATCGGTATCGTCGAAGCCCTTGCGGAACGCCTCGACCTGCGTGTCATCAACGCCATAGCGCAGCGGCATGATGTAGAAGCGCCGGATCATCGTCTCTCTCCCCTTAGGATCGCTTAGTCGCGGAAGCCCGCGCCGCCATTGACCGCGAAGGTCTGGCCCGTGATCCATTCGGCATCGTCGGAGAGGAGGAAGGCAAGCATCGACGCAATGTCTTCCGGCTGGCCGAAGCGGGGCAGGGGCGTGTCGGCCAGAGCGCGCTCGCGCATGTCCGGCGTCAGGTTGACCATCGCGCCCGGCGTCTCGACGAGGCCGGGGGAGACGCCGTTGCAGCGGATATTCGCCTTGCCCACCAGCCGCGCGACGTGGCGGATCAGCGCCTGAAGCCCTGCCTTCGACGCGGCATAAGCGGGAAGGGCGGGCATGCCGTTGAACGCCGAACCCGATGAAACCGCCGCGATCGATCCGCCGCCTGCCGCCTTCAGATGCGGGATCGCCGCGCGGATCAGCACGGCGGGGCCGATCAGGTTGACGCGGTTGGTCCGCTCCCAGATCGCGACGTCCATGTCGGGCACGGGATGATCGTTGCCCATCGTCGCCTTGGACAGATCGGCGCCGGTGATCGCGACGCCGTCGAGCCCGCCGAACGCCTCGACGGCGGCGGAGACGAGCTTTTCGGCCGAGGCTTCGTCGGCGAGATCGTAATGCTGCGTCAGGATCGCGCCGCGCTCGGCCTTCAGAGTGTCGAGCGCGGGCAGGTTGATGTCGCCCACCAGCACCTGCGCGCCTTCGTCGATCAGCCGCACAGCCAGCCGCGATCCCATGCCGGTCGCGCCGCCGCCGATGATGAAACGCTTGTTTTTCAGGCCTCTCATGACGCTCTCCTCTCGGTTGCGCCTTTTTTTCCGTTCGTGTCGAGCGAAGTCGAGACACGTTGGCTGGGCGCTTGTGAACGTGTCTCGACTTCGCTCGACACGAACGGATTTGTTTTGCTTCTACGTTCGGTTTGGAACCGGCTTGAATACCCCGCTCATGCGCAAAACCTCGCGGCCGTTGGTGGTGGCCATCGCGTCGGCGAAGATCAGGTTGGCGGTGCGCTTGCGGGTGACGACCTGCGCCTCGATCCATTCGCCGACCTTCACCGGGCGGATGAAATCGGCGGTGAGGTTGATCGTGATGCCCATCGTGATGATCGTCAGCGCGAAATCGGCGAAGGTCATCAGGAAGCCGCCATGCGCATAGCCTTGCGTGTTCGACTGGCCTTCGCAGATCAGGGTGCCGAGCGTATGATTGCCGTCATCTTGCCGCCGGATGAAATAATCGGCGGAGCGGCCGATGAACTGGCCGGGACCGGGCAGATGGACGAAGCCCGGCGGGGGCGTGAAATCGGGCGGCACCCAGCCGAATTCGCCTGTCGGTGCCGCGTCGATATGCCTCATGCCGGCAACTTGAACTTCTGCACCTTGCCGGTCGCGTTGGTGGGCAGTTCGTCCGAGAAGATGACCGAGCGAGGCACCTTGAAATTGGCCATATGCTCACGGCTCCACGCGATCAGGCCCTTTTCGTCCAGTTCGGCGCCGGGTTTGAGCACGACATAGGCACGGCCGACTTCGCCCATGCGCTCGTCGGGAATGCCGGTGACGGCGACCTGGAGGATGGCGGGATGCGCGAGCAGCATTTTCTCGATCTCGGCCGGATAGCAGTTGAACCCTCCGACGATGAAGATGTCCTTCTTGCGATCGGTGATGCGCAGATAGCCGGCCTCGTCGAGGATGCCGATGTCGCCCGAATGGAGCCAGCCATCGGGATCGATCGCTTCCTCGGTCGCCTTTTCGTCGTCGAGATAGCCGAGCATCACGTTCATGCCGCGGATCATCACCTCGCCAGCCTCACCGGCGGGCAACGTATTGCCATCGCCGTCGACGATCTTGAGTTCGATCCCCTCGATCGCGCTGCCGCACGAATTGACGATCGTTTCGGGCGGATCGCCGACCTTCGACATGGTCGCGGTGCCGTTGCATTCGGTGAGGCCGTAGCCGGTCAGCACCGTCGGGATGCCCAGCACCTCGTTCATCGCGGTGATCATCGACGGCGCGACCGAGGCGGCGCCGGTGACCGAGACGCGGATCGATGCGATGCGCTTCGGATCGAAATCCTTGGCATTGAGGAGCGTGGTGAAAAGGGTCGGCGGGCCGGGCAGGAAGGTCACCTGCTCGCGCTCGACCTTGTCGACGAGGCTCGGCACGTCGAGCGTCGCTTCGGGAACGATGCCCGCGCCGACCGCGAGGCAGACGACCCAGGCGGCCTTGTAGCCCGAACAGTGGAAGAACGGCCACATGACGAGGAAGCGATCGCCCGCCGTCAGCGTGGTCGCCTTGGCCCACAGGCGCGCGGTTTCGACGACCTGCGCGTGGGTGGCCAGCACGCCCTTGGGATCGCCGGTGGTGCCGCTGGTGAACATGATGTCGCACACCGTATCGCCGGTCAGCGCGGCGGTGCGCGCTTCACCCTCGGTGATGCTCGCGGGGGTGGCGGAGGCGAGGAAGGCGTCCCAGCCCTTGAGGCCGTCCGCGCCGATGTGGATCACGCGGCGCATGTGCGGGATGGCAAGGCCCTCGATCACCTCTGCATAGCGAGTGTCGAGGAATTCAGTCGCGGCGACGGCCATCACCGTGTTCGAGCGGCGCAGGATATAGTCGACCTCGGCGCCGCGGAAGCGCGTGTTGAGCGGCACCAGCACACCGCCCGCCGCCTGCAGGCCGAGGCAGGCGATGATCCATTCGATCGAGTTGGACGCCCAGATCGCAACGCGCTCGCCTGGTTGCAGCCCCGCCGCGACGAAGGCGCCCGCCGCCTGCTTCATCGCCTGCGCGAGTTCGGCGAAGGTCAGGCGCTTGTCATTATCGATCACGCCCATCACGTCGGGCCAGGTCGCCGCCGCTTCGAGCGCGGTGTGCGGGATGGTGACGGCTCGGTTCACGCGGAAGCCTCCGCGGCCTTGGCGGCTTCTGCGGCCTTGCGGGCCTCCACCAGCGCGTTGCGCGCGAGCATCATGTTGAGCGACTCCCGATCGAGCGAGGCGGCGAAACCTTCGGTCAGCGCCGCGTTGAGATTGGCCTTGGCATAAGCCACGCCTTGCCCCGGCAATGCCGCCAATTGGCGGGCGACCGCCATCGTCTCCGCAACGAGTTCCGCATCGTCGTAAACCCGATCGACCAGACCGAAGCCGAGCGCCTGTTCGGCGCTGCGCTTCTCATCGATCAGGTAGAGCTGGCGCGCCTTCGACGGGCCGAGAATGTGGGTCCACAGCCAACTGCCCCCATAATCGCCGGGCATGCCGCCGGTGGTGAAGGCCGCGCGGAACTTGGCGCCCGCGCCGGCGAAGCGGAAATCGCATGCGGCGGCGAGGCTGAGTCCCGCGCCCGCGCACGCGCCGTTGATCATCGCGATCGTGGGCTTGGGCATTTCGTGGAGGATGCGCGACGCCTCGACCGAACGGCGCAGCCAGCGCACCCGGCTTTCGGTGGTCGACCGCTTCGGCGCGGTGCCCGCGACGCGATCCGCCGACGCCTTGCCGATCGCCTTGACGTCCCCGCCCGCGCAGAAGCCCTTGCCCGCGCCGGTCAGGATCACGCAGCCGATCTTGTCGTCCTCCGCCACACGACGCACGGCCGCGAGCAGTTCGCGCATCAGTTCGGTGTCGAGCGCGTTGAGGCTGTCGGGCCGGTTGAGCGTGAGGGTCGCGACGCGATCCTCGACCGTCTCGATCAAAACATCGGCCAACTAAGCTCTCCCATTCCAACTTTTCCGCGAGGTGGTTTCGTATATAGAGTTATCTCAAATCGGAAGGGAAGAGATTCACGATGCAGTTCAGAGAAGCCTTCATCTGCGAACCGCTGCGCACGCCGGTCGGTCGCTTCGGCGGCATGTACAAGGACGTCAGCGCGCATTTCCTGGGCGCGGCGGTGGTCAAGGCGCTGATGGAGCGGACGGGGCTTCCGGGCGAGGCGGTCGACGATGTGCTGTTCGCGCAATGCTATCCGTCGATGGACGCACCGGCGCTCGGCCGCGTGGTTGCGCTCGATGCGGGCCTGCCGATCACGGTGGGCGGTCTTCAGATCGATCGCCGCTGCGGTTCGGGCCTGCAGGCGCTGATCTATGCCGCGCTGCAGGTGTCGAGCGGCGCGTCCGAGGTCGTCCTGGCGGGCGGCGCCGAATCGATGAGCAACGCGCCTTTCTATTCGACCGAGCAGCGCTGGGGCATCAAGGGCAGCGCGGCCGTGTTTCACGATGCACTCGCGCGCGGTCGCGTAACGGCGGGCGGCATCAACTATCCGGTGCCCGGCGGGATGATCGAGACGGCCGAAAATCTGCGCAAGGATCACAATATCCCGCGTCTGGAGCAGGACGAGTTTGCGGTGCGATCGCACCAGAATGCGGTCAAGGCGCAGCAGTCGGGCGCCTTCGCCGAGGAGATCGTGCCCGTCACGCTCAAGACCAAGAAGGGCGACGTCGTCATCGACACCGACGAGCATCCGCGCGCGGATACGACGGTCGAGGCGCTGGCGCGGCTCAAGCCGATGCTCGCCAAGGATCCCGAGGCGACCGTGACCGCGGGCAATGCATCGGGCCAGAATGACGGCGCGTCGGTCGCGATCGTCGCGTCGCGCGAGGCGGTCGACAAATATGGCCTCAAGGTGTTCGGCAAGCTGGTGTCGTGGGGCATTGCGGGCGTCGAGCCGAGCCGGATGGGCATCGGCCCGGTCCCGGCGACGCAGAAGGCGCTCGACAATGCGGGGCTGAAGCTGAGCGATCTCGACCTGATCGAACTCAACGAAGCCTTTGCGTCGCAGGTGCTGGCCTGCACGCGCGACTGGGGCTTCGCCAAGTCGGACTTCGATCGCTTCAACGTCAACGGTTCGGGCATTTCGCTGGGCCACCCGGTCGGCGCGACGGGCGGCCGTATTCTCGCCACGCTGCTGCGGGAAATGAAGCGGCGAAACGTCCGCTACGGCCTCGAGACGATGTGCATCGGCGGCGGGCAGGGGCTGGCCGCGATCTTCGAACGGGCCGAGTAGAGCATAGAGTTATCTCTAATGACGGTTCATAATTTCACGGGTGCCGGCGGCGCAAAGATCGCCGCCGACATCGTGGGCGAAGGCAGGCCGGTGGTGATGCTCCACGGCGCGGGGCAGACCCGCGGTTCGTGGTGGCGCACCGCGGCGATGTTCGCCGATCAGGGCTATCGCGCAATCACGCTCGACGCGCGCGGGCATGGCCAGAGCGACTGGTCGGCCGACGGTTACGGCATGGACGTGTTCGTCGACGATCTGCGCGCGGTGCTCGATCAGGTCGAGGCGCGGCCCGCGCTGATCGGCGCGTCGCTGGGCGGGCTGACGTCGATGGTGGCGATCGGGGAGGCGGATCGCGCGATCGCCTCCGCGCTCGTCCTCGTCGACATCACCCCGCACATCAGGCGCGAGGGCGGTTCGGCGATCCAGGGCTTCATGGGCGCGAATCCCGAAGGCTTTGCGACCGTCGAGGAGGCGGCGGATGCCGTCTCGCGCTATTTGCCGCATCGGCCGAGGCCCAAGAGCGTCGAAGGGCTGCGGCGCAATTTGCGCGAGCGCGAGGACGGACGGCTCGTCTGGCATTGGGATCCGGCCTTCATCAATCCGCGCCCCGGCCACCGACCCGATATCGACGTGATGCAGGCGCGATTGGACGAGGCGGCGCGCGCGATCGAGGTGCCGACACTGATGGTGCGCGGATCGGATAGCGAGATCGTGTCGGACGAAGGCGTCGAGCAGTTTCGTCGCCTCGTCCCCACGGCGGAGATTGTCGAGGTGAGCGGCGCGCGGCATATGGTCGCCGGAGACGCCAACACCGACTTCGCGGGCGCGACCATCGAGTTTCTCTCCCGCGTCTATCCGGCCTGATTTCGAAGGGATTTCCTATGCGCCTGCGTTCGATGCTGTTCGTGCCGGGGGACCGGCCCGACCGGATGGAAAAGGCGTTGGGCGTCGGCGCCGACGCGCTGATCCTCGACCTTGAGGATGCGGTCGCCCCCGACAGCAAGCCCGCCGCGCGCGGCATGGTCGCCGAATTCCTGAAGGCGAAGACCGAGCGCCCGGCGCCGCTGTTCGTCCGCATCAACCCGGTCGATCTGGGCATGGTCGAGGAGGATATGGCGGCTGCGGCCGACGCCGATGCGATCATGGTCCCCAAGGCGGAGGGCCGCGCGACGATGGAGGTCATCGCGCCCTATCTGCGCCGCATGAACAAGAAGGCGCTGCTGATCACCTGCGAGACGCCAGCCGCCGTCTTCACGCTGGGTGACTATGCTTTGTTCAAGGATCTGCTGATCGGCCTGAGCTGGGGCGGGGAGGATATGGCGGTCGGCGTCGGCGCGACTGCGAATCGCGAGGACGGCATCCACACGCCGCCCTTCCAGCTGATCCGATCGCTCACTTTGTTTGCGGCGCATGGCGCGGGGGTGAAGCCGGTCGATACGGTCTATCCGGCGTTCACCGATCTGGAAGGGCTGGCGGCCTATGCCGGTCGCGCGCGGCGTGATGGCTTTCAGGGGATGCTGGCGATCCACCCATCGCAGATCCCGGTCATCAACGCCGCCTTCACGCCCAGCGAGGCCGAGATCGAACATGCCAAGGCGATCATCGCCGCGTTCGACGCGAACCCCGGCGTCGGCGCGCTCCGCCTCGACGGCCGCATGATCGACATGCCGCACCTGAAGCTGGCGCAGGCCACACTCGCGGCGGCGGGCTAGGCCACTCTCCTCACCACTCGTCATTGCGACCCCGGACTTGATCCGGGGGAAGCAATCCATTCCGCATTCGGAGTGGATTGCCGCGTCGCCTTCGGCTCCTCGCAATGACGAGGAGAGTGAGATGACGGTGTGGCTTAAAACTCCGCGATCAGGCGCAGACCGGCGCGGGGGCGGACGGCGCTGCCGCGCGCCTTGGTAGCGCCGATGCCGGCCTGCATCGAAACCGGCCCGAAATCGTGGTGGAGCTGCGGCATGATCAGCCAGTATCGATCGCCGCCCGTCCGATAATTGGCCTCGATCCCCAGGATCGTGTCGGGGCCGAGATCGTAGAAGATCGACTGGTTGAGCAGCAGCGCGCTGGCGTTCGGGCCGGAGAAGGTGACATCGCCGATGCCGATCATCGTCATGCTGCTCCACCGTTCGCCCAGCCGGTTGCCGATCAGGTAGAGCAGGCTCGAATACCAGCGGTCGTCGGCGCGATCATAGACGCCCAGATATTGGACGCCGTGGACGGCATCTCCGCCGCGCAGCGTGCCGAACGTGCCCTGAAGACCCATCTTGTAGGCCGTAACCTTGCGATCGGTGAGCGGCAGTTCGAGTTCGGCGGCAAAGCCGTCGGCCAGCGCCATTTCGACCTCGGGCGCCCATTCGACCTCGCGATGCCGCCCGGACAGATTGATCTGGCCCAACGTATTCGCCTCCAGCTCGCCCTTCTTCGCGCCGAGTGGGCGGACCATATCGAACACCATCGGTTCGGGGATGGCGGGATAGGTCTGCGCGTGGACGGGCAAGGCGACGGTTGCGGCGAGGATCGGCAGGAAAAGCCGGAGAGGGTGCATCGACGGAAATATCCTCGCTATGAAGCGCCGGCCGACGGGTGGCGCGAAGGAGGATTGTGATCTTCGGATCGGCTTACACGGACCTTACGGATCAGCAGTTCAGGGAATGGGGCCATGCGGCTGCTGATCGTCGAGGATAATGACGAGCTGGCGCGTCTGCTGGGCGAGGTGCTGGCGCGCGCGGGGCTGGCGAGCGATCGGGCGGCGACGCTGGCCGACGGGCAGTTGCTGCTCGACGTGTCGCATTATGCCGCGGTGATCCTCGATCTCGGGCTGGGCGATGAGGATGGGCTGGCGCTGCTGCGATCGCTGCGCGCGCGTGGCGATGCGACGCCGGTCCTGATCCTGACGGCGCGGGGCGCGGTGTCCGATCGGGTCGCGGGGCTGAACCAAGGGAGCGACGATTATCTGGTGAAGCCGTTCGCGCCCGAGGAGCTGGTGGCGCGCATCCACGCGCTGTTGCGCCGGCCCGACGCCGCTTATGGGCGCAGCATTCGGGCGGGGGCGATCACGCTCGATATCGAGGCGCAGGATCTGCGGATCGCGGGCCGATCGCATCAGGTGCCGGCGCGCGAGATGCAGTTGCTGGTGATGCTCGCGCGGCAGCAGGGGCGGGTGGTGCGCAAGGCGCAGCTCGAAAGCGCGCTGTTCGGCGCGGACGACGATTATAGTTCGAACGCGGTCGAGGTTTACATGCACCGCCTGCGCCGCCGGCTGGAGGCGCTCGGGGCGGGCGTGGGGATCAGCACGGTGCGCGGGGTCGGCTATATGCTGGCCGAGGATAGGCCATGAGCCGGCCGGGATCGATCCTGTCGCGCATCCTGTGGATGCATGCCGCTGCGCTGCTGGCGACGACGTTGATCGTGGCGAGCGCGGTCTATCTGTTCCTCGATTCCACCGCCGATCGGCTGCAGCGCCAGACGCTGACCGCGCATGCCGAGACGCTGCAGCGGGGGCTGGTGCGCGGTGGCGATGGCGCACTTTACCTGCGCGGCGAGGCGGCGGATGCGATACGGGGCAGCGGGGCGAGCTTTTCCTACCGCGTGATCGACAAGGGTGGGCGCGTGGTGCTGGGCGCACGGCGCGGTGCGCGGGTGGACGATGCGGTGCCGCGCGATCCTGGCCCGTCCTTCTTTCGCCAGCATTCGCGGCGGGCGGTGTTTTCGGGGTTGAGCGTACCGGTCGGGCAGGGCGGGGGGCTTTGGATCGTGGTGATCCAGAATCTCGAACATCCCGACGTGATCGTCGACGATATCGTGCAGCAATTCCTGTTGTGGGGGGCGTTGCTGATCGCGCTGATCCTGGCGGTGCTGCTCGCGGTCGACCTGCTGATCGTGCGGCGGGCGCTGCGGCCGGTGAATGCCGCGTCGTCGCATGTTCGCACGCTGGACGTCCACGATCTCGACGTGCGCCTGCCCGATGCCGAGATGCCGACGGAGATCCGTCCGCTGGCCGTCGCGGTCAATCAGGCGCTCGATCGCGTGGCGCGCGGCTATGGCATCCAGCGCGACTTCATTGCCGATGCTGCGCACGAACTGCGCACCCCGCTGGCCATCGCGCGGATGCGCGTCGATGCGGTTGCCGATGCGGAGGTGGCGGCCGCATTGCGCGCCAATCTGGATCAGCTGGGGCGGATCGTGGGGCAGTTGCTCGACATCGCCGATGCCGACAATGCCCCGCCGATCCGCGATGTGGTGGACCTGCAGGCGCTGGCGATGGCGGCGGTTCAGGATATGGCGCCGCTCGCGATCCGGGGCGGGCGCAGCATCGCGTTCGATGGCGGCGACGGAGAGATGGCGGTCTATGGATCGGCGCGGTTGATCACGCGGGCTTTGGGTGCGCTGATCGAAAATGCGCTGCACCACACGCCGCCCGGCGCATCGATCATCGTGGGCGTCCACGAAGACGGGACGTTGTCGGTCGCCGATGACGGGCCGGGCGTGGCGGCGGAGGATCGGCCGCATATGCTGCGCCGTTTCTGGCGGAAGGATCGATCGGGCAACGCCCATTCGGGCCTCGGCCTCGCGATCGTCGCGCAGGTGGCGCGGGTCCACCGCACGATGGTCGATTATGCCGGGACGCCGGGGGGCGGAGCGACCTTCCTGATACGGTTCGAACCGGTCAGATCGTCTCCGACGCCCTGAGCGCCGCAACCTCATCGGCCGAGAAGCCGAGTTCCGTCAGAACGTCGCCCGTATGCTGGCCCAAGGTCGGGGGCGGGGTGCGGATGTCGGCGGGGGTTTCGCTGAGGTTTACCGGCATGCGGAACAGGGTCGCGCCGTCGGCGAGGCCGGGATAGGCGACCTGCTGCTTCATTCCCATCGCCTCGACCTGCGGATGGGCGAGGACTTCGCGCGGCGAGAGGATCGGGGCGGCGGGGATGCCTGCGGCGCCCAGCTCCGCAATCGCCTGATCGCTGCTGCGCTCGGCGCACCATTTGCCCATGCGTTCGGACAGCACATCGCCATTGTCGCCGCGGGTGCCGTCGCTGGCGAAGCGCGGATCGTCGAGCCATTCGGGCTCGCCCATCAGCTTGGTCCAGCGCTTGAACAGCGGGTTGGAGACGACCTGGGTGACGATCCAGCCGTCGGTCGTCTTGTAGATGTCGGTCGGGCCGTTGATGAAGCTGCGGTTGCCGATCGCGGTGCGATCGATCCCCAGCGCCGCCTGCTCGACGAGGTAGGTGGTCGAAAAGGACACCGCCGATCCGAGCAGGCTGCCGTCGATCTGCTGCCCACGGCCGGAGCGGTTACGCTCCCACAAGGCCATCATCACCCCGATCGCGGCATAGAGGCCGGTCGCGTGATCGACCCAGCTGATCGGGGTGCGATAGGGCTGGTCTGCGGTGCCCGTCAGATGCACCCCGCCGCTCATCGCCTGGCCGACCGAGTCGAATCCGCCCTTGTCCTTCCACGGGCCGACGGGGCCGAACGAGGAGACGTTCGACAGGATGATGTCGGGCTTGATGGCTTCCAGCGTCTCATAATCGATGCCCATGCCGGCGAGCGCGCTGTCGGGGACGTTGGCCATCACCACGTCGGCGCTTTCGATCAGGCGGCGCAGCACTTCCTTGGATTCCGGCGTGCGCGTGTCGATCGCGACCGATCGTTTGTTGCGGCTCATCTGGAGGAAGATCGATCCCTCGCCATCGTCGGTGATGGGGGCGACAAGCCGGTCCTCGCCGCCCTGGCGCCGTTCGATCCGGATCACGTCGGCGCCGAAATCGGCGAGCACGGTCGCGCCATAGGGGCCGGCGACATAGCGGCCGAAATCAAGCACCCGGATGCCGTCCAAAACCCCTGCCACCGTCTCTCTCCTGTTATTCAGGTAGTTCTTTTAGAAAGCGGAATATAATTCCGCAATGCAGAATTGAGCTTGGCTTTGGCGTCGAAGGGACTACAAACCCCACCCGACTCCGGCCGCCTTGCCGGCCTGCAATCATAACGGATGGACCGATGGACACCGAAACCTTTGCCATGCTTCGCGAAACCGTGCGCCGCTTCGTCGACGAGCGGCTGATTCCCAACGAGGACCGCGTCGAGCATGAGGATGCGGTGCCGCAGGAAATCATCGACGAGATGCGCGATCTGGGCCTGTTCGGCCTGACCGTGCCCGAAGAATATGGCGGCCTAGGCCTCACCTCGGCCGAGGAAGTGCAGGTGATCTACGAACTGGGCCGCACCAGCTTCGCCTATCGTTCGGTGATCGGCACCACCGTCGGCATCGGCAGCCAGGGCATCGTCATGGACGGTACCGAGGCGCAGAAGCAGGAATGGCTGCCTAAGCTCGCCGGCGGCATGTTCGCCAGCTTCGCACTGACCGAGCCGAATGCGGGTTCGGACGCCGCATCGATCACCACCACCGCTATCCGCGAGGGCGACGTCTATCGCGTCAACGGCACCAAGCGCTTCATCACCAATGCGCCGCGCGCGGGCATGTTCACGCTGATGGCGCGCAGCCAGCCCGACGTGAAGGGCGCCGCCGGCGTCACCGCCTTCATCCTGCCGGCCGAGACCAAGGGCATCAGCTTCGGCAAGCTCGACAAGAAGATGGGCCAGAAGGGCACGATGACGTGCGACGTCATCCTCGACGACGTGATCATCCCGGCCGAAAACATCATCGGCGGTGTGCCCGAGCGCGGCTTCAAGACCGCGATGAAGGTTCTCGATCGCGGCCGCATCCACCTGTCGGCGCTGTCGAGCGGCATGTGCGATCGTCTGGTGCAGGAAAGCGTCAATTACGCGGTCGAGCGCAAGCAGTTCGGGCAGGCGATCGGCCAGTTCCAGCTGATCCAGGGCCTGATCGCCGATAGCCGCACCGAAGCCTATGCGGCTTGGCTGATGACGCAGGATGTCGCCAAGCGTTACGACGCGGGCGAGAAGGTTTCGGCCGACGTCGCATCGACCAAGTATTTCGCATCGGAAGCGCTGGGCCGCGTCGCGGATCGCGCGGTGCAGATCCACGGCGGCGCGGGCTATATGGCCGAATATAAGGTCGAGCGCTTCTATCGCGACGTCCGCCTGATGCGCATCTACGAGGGCACTTCGCAGGTTCAGCAGACGATCATCGCCAAGGCGCTGCTGCGCGAGGCGGGCCTGAAGGTCTGATCGGGGCCGGGGCGGAGACGCGCGGGCGTGGCCAAGGAATTCGGCAAGGTTCTCTCGCTTCCCGGTGCGGAGGAGGAGAAGACCGATCGCCAGTTCGTGACCGCGCTCGCCCGCGGGCTGGAGGTGCTGCGCGCCTTCACGCCCGAGGACGGCCCGCTCGGCAATCAGGAACTGGCGGAGCGGACGGGACTGCCGAAAGCGACCGTCTCGCGGATCACGCATACGCTCACCACGCTCGGCTATCTCGATTATCTGCCGCGCCTGTCGCGCTACATGATCGCGCCGTCGGTGCTGTCGCTGGGCGCGGCGTGCGTCGCGGCGGCGGGTATCCGGCGGATCGCGATGCCGCACATGAAGGATCTCGCCGAATATAGCGACGCTTCGGTGGCGCTGGGCGCGCGCGATCGGCTGACGATGATCTATCTCGATGTCGAACGCGGGAGCCGCACGGTGGCGTTCAGCCTCGATGCCGGCGCGCGCGTGCCGATCCACCGGTCGGCGATGGGTGCGGCCTATCTGTCGGGCCTGCCGGATAAGGACCGCACCGTCCTGATGGATGCGATCGCGCGGGCGAGTGAGGATCACTGGCCGGCCACGAAGACGCGGCTCGAAGGCGCCTTCGCCCAGATCGAGGCGCGCGGCTACTGCGTCTTCGAAGGGACTTATGACCGTGCGATCAACGGCGTGGGCGCGGTGCTGGTGCAGAATGACGGCACCGTCCACGGCTTCACCTGTTCGGCCCCAACCTATTTGTTCACGCCCGAGCGGATGGAAGCCGATATCGGCCCCCGCCTTGTCGCGATGAAGGAAGCGGTGCGGGCGGAATTGAGCCAGCGGCGCTGGTGACGACGACATTTCGGAAAAGAGGAGAGGGATATGGCCGAAGTCTTGAAAGAAACGCCGATCGAAGGCGTCGCGCTGCTGAAGCTCAACCGGCCCGAAGTGTTGAACGCGCTGAGCGTTCCGCTCCGTCTCGAACTCGCCGCGCATATCGATGAGCTGAACCTCGATCCGGCGGTGCGCGCGATCGTCATCACGGGTGACGAGAAGGCATTTGCGGCGGGCGCGGACCTGACCGAACTCAAGAAGCGCACCGTGCGCGACGCCCAGACGCGGGAATCGGTCGCGGCCTGGGTCGCGCTGCGCGCCTGCCAGAAGCCGGTGATCGCCGCGGTCAACGGCTTCGCGCTGGGCGGCGGTTCGGAACTCGCCTTCCATTGCGACATCATCATCGCAGGCGAGGGCGCGAAGTTCGGTCTGCCCGAGGTCAAGGTCGGCATCATGCCGGGCGCCGGCGGCACGCAGCGGCTGGTCCGCGCGGTCGGCAAGTTCAAGGCGTCGCGCTACCTGCTGACCGGCGATCTGATCCCGGCCGAAGTCGCCTACACGATGGGCATCGTTTCCGAAGTCGTGCCCGACGATCAGGTCATCCCGCACGCGTTGAAGATCGCGTCGAAGATCGCGGCACTGCCGCCGCTCGCGGTGCAGGCGATCAAGGAGGCGGTGGGCCTTGGCCCCGACGCCTCGCTCGACACCGCGCTCGCGCTCGAACGCAAGACCTTCCAGCTTCTCTTCACCACCGAGGACCGCGACGAGGGCATCGCCGCCTTCCTCGAAAAGCGTAAACCCGTCTTCAAGGGACGTTGATCAATGGCTGAAACCACCACTCTCGGCGTCGTCGGCGCCGGCCCGATGGGCGCGGGCATCGCGCAGATCGGCCTCACCGCCGGCCTCAAGGTCGTCCTGTTCGATCTGTCGGCCGATGCGCTCGCCAAGGCGGGCAAGGACATTATCGGCCGCATCGCGCGCATGGTCGAAAAGGGTCAGCTCGCCGATGGTTATACCGCCGAAGCCGAAGCGCGGCTGACGCTCGCGACCGACCTGAACCAGTTCGCGCCGTGCGAGACGGTGGTCGAAGCGATCATCGAGCGGTTGGAGCCGAAGCAGAAGCTGTTCGCGCAGCTGGAGGAGATTGTGTCGGCCGACGCGATCCTGGCGACCAACACCTCCTCGCTCTCGGTCGCGGCGATCGCGGCGGGCTGCAAGAACAAGGCGCGCGTCTGCGGGTTGCACTTCTTCAACCCCGTGCCGCTGATGAAGCTGGTCGAGGTGATCACCGCGCCCGCCACGTCGCAGGCGGTGGCGGACGATGCGACCGCCTTGTCGAAGATCCTCGGCAAGGTGCCCGTCACCGTGAAGGACGGCCCCGGCTTCCTCGTCAATCTGCAGGGCCGCGCCTATACGCAGGAAGGTCTGGCGGTCGTGCAGGAGCAGGTGACCGACCCGGCGACCGTCGATCGCATCATGCGCGACGGCGCGGGCTTCCGCATGGGGCCGTTCGAACTGATGGACCTGACTGGCATCGACGTGAACTTCCCGGCGACGTCGTACATCTATCAGGGCTATCAGCATGATCCGCGCCTGAAGACGACGACGCTGCACGAGATAATGTTCCACGCAGGGCTGTTCGGTCGCAAGACCGGCCAGGGCTTCTTCAAGTACGGCGACGAGGCCAAGGATGTCGCGCCCGCGCCGGAAGTGGGCGAGGGCGGTCCGTTCGCCGCGAAGATCGGTGACGGTTCGGCAGATTTCGCTGCGCTCACCGAACTCGGCCTCGTCGATGGCGACGGCCCGACTTTGGTCGCGCCGCTGGGCGAGGATTGCTCGAGCATTTGCGCGCGCCTCGGCCTCGATCCCAAGACGACCGTCGCGATCGATTTCACCGCGGTCGACAAGAAGCATCTGACGCTGATGACCGCGCCGGGCGGCTCGGCGGCGGCGCAGCCGGTGGCCGCGTGGCTGCGCGGGCATGGCTTCATCGTCGAGGTGATCAAGGATTCGGCGGGCTTCGTGCTGCAGCGTATCCTGTGCATGATCGCGAACCTCGGCAGCGAACTGGCGCAGATCGGGGTGGGTTCGCCCGCCGACATCGATCTGGGCATGAAGTTGGCGCAGAACTATCCGGCCGGCCCGCTCGAATGGGCGGAGAAGATCGGCGTCGCGAAGACCTACAAGATCATGCAGGGCCTGCAGGAGGCGACCGGATCGGATCGCTACCGCCCGAGCCTGTGGCTGCGTCGTCGCGCGCTGCTCGGCCAGTCGATCTATCAGGCCGATTGATCGATGTACGATCTCCTCAAAGGTCTGACCGTGGTCGAAGGCGCGGCGTTCATCGCCGGGCCTTCGTGCGGCCTCCACTTCGCGCAGATGGGCGCGACCGTGATCCGCTTCGACCAGATCGGCGGCGGCCCCGACAGCGCGCGCTGGCCGATCGGTCCGGGCGGGCAGAGCCTCTATTGGGAGGGGCTGAACAAGGGCAAGAAGTCGATCGCGATCGACCTTTCCAAGCCCGAGGGCCGCGAGCTTTCGCAGCGTATCGCGACCAGCGGCGACGGCCTGTTCGTCACCAATTTCCCGGTGCAGGGCTTCCTCAGCTACGAAAAGCTGTCGGCGCTGCGCGAGGATCTGGTCTGCCTGCGCGTGATGGGCTGGGCCGATGGCACGCCCGCGGTCGACTATACGATCAACGCCAGCGTCGGCGTGCCGACGATGACCGGCCATCCCGATGATCCGCGCCCGGTGAACCACGTCCTGCCGGCATGGGATCTTTATGCGGGCGCGATGGCGGCGTTCAACATGCTGGCGGCAGAGCGTGATCGCCGGATCAGCGGCAAGGGCCGCGAAATCCGCCTCGCGCTGTCCGATCTGGCTGCCGCGACGATGGGCAATCTGGGCAATGTCGCCGAAGTGATGTTGGGCGGTGCCGATCGCCCGCGCAGCGGCAACAACCTGTTCGGCGCCTTCGGTCGCGACTTCGCAACGTCGGATGGCGAGCGGGTGATGCTCGTCGCAATCACGCCGCGTCAGTGGACCGGGCTGATCAAGGCGCTGGGCCTCGCCGATGCGATTGCGGCGCTCGAAAGCGAACTCGGCGTCGACTTCGCCAAGGATGAGGGCGCGCGCTTCAACCACCGTGCCCGCGTCGATGCGCTCGTCGAAGGCGCGATCGGGAAGCTGCCTTTGTCGGCCTGTGCCGAGGTGTTCGACGGGGCGGGTTGCACCTGGTCGATCTACCGCACGCTGCAGCAATCGCTGGCGAAGGAGCCGCGGTTGTTCGGCGAAAATCCGATCTTCTCGAACGTCACCCATGCGGGCGGCGCATCCTATCCGACGCCGGGTGCGGCCGCGCGGCTTCCGGCCGACGAGCGCAAGCCCGCCGCGCCCTCGCCGAAGATCGGGCAGGATACGGACGAAGTGCTGGCGACCCTGCTGGGCCTCAGCAGCGGCGAAATCGGCAAGCTTCACGATCAGGGACTGGTGGCATGAGCGACATCACCGAAGACATGATCGCCGAATGGCGCAGCGCGATCGGGCGCACCCAGGCGCTGAAACAGCGGCTCGAAGCCGAACCGCTGCGGCGTTACGCGCTCGCGGTCGGCAGCGACCGCAATGTGGAAAAGGTGCTGCCGCCGCTGGCGCACTGGGCCTTCTTCCTGCCCGAACCCGCCGATGGCGACATCGGTGAGGACGGGCACCCCAAGCGTGGCGGCTTCCTGCCCGCGATCACCTTGCCGCGCCGCATGTTCGCATCGGCCAAGATCCGGTTCGAAGCGCCGCTTTTGATCGGGGAGGAGGCCGAACTGGTCTCGACCGTCGCCGACGTGACCCACAAGAGCGGCCGTTCGGGCGATCTGGTGTTCGTCGAGGTGGACCGCGAGCTGCGCCAGGGCGGCGTGGTGCGCGTCACCGAACGGCAGAGCTACGTCTATCGCGATGCCGACAACAACCCGGTGCCGCTGCCGACGCCGACTGCCGATCCGATCGATGGCGATCTGTGGGAGCCGTCGACGGTCAACCTGTTCCGCTTTTCGGCCGTCACCTTCAACGGGCACCGCATCCATTATGACGTGCCCTATGCGACCGGCGTGGAGGGCTATCCCGCGCTGATCGTCCACGGGCCGTTCATCGCCGCGAAGCTCGCCGCGCTGGCCGCGACCAAGGGCGAATTGGCCAGCTTCGATTTCCGCGCATCGGCCCCGATCTTCCTCGGCCAGCCGATCCGCCTTCAGCACGCCGGCGACGGCGAAGTTCAGGCCGTCCGTTGCGACGGCGCCACCTCCACGTCCGCGAAAGTGACCTACAAATGACCGACTGGATCGCCTCCGCCGCCGCCGCCGCTACCGCCGCGCGCATCTATGCCAAGGCCGCGCAGGCCAAGGTCGGCGCCACGATCGCGCCTTCGGGCAAGGTCGAAAGCAAGCTTGCCGATCAGCAGCAGCGCCTCGTCCACGGCTTCGCCTGGATCGCGACGACCGCCGAAGCCATCGCCGCCACCGCCGATTGGGCGGCGCGCGGGCAGGGTGCCGGCCGCCAGCGTGAGATCGACGTGCTGACGCTGCGCATCGGCGTGGGCGAATATCTGGCGCAGCTGATCGGCGGCGTGCCGATGAGCCAGAACGAATATGCGCGTCCGGGCGAACTCGGCATCGCCGATGCTGCTGCGACGCTCGCGGCGGATGAGGCCGTGAAGACGTTCCTGGCCGACGGCAACACCGCCGAGACGCGCCTCGCGCTCGCGAACCTGCTGCGCGGCGGCGAGCTGCCCGACGAGGCGCTCGACGACGAGACGATGGACATGATCCGCGAACAGTTCCGCACCTTCGCGGCGGACCGGATCGCGCCGAACGCACATGCGTGGCACCTGGCCGACGAACTGATCCCCGACGCGGTGATCGCGGAGATGGCCGAACTGGGCGTGTTCGGCGTCTGCATCGAGGAAGAATTCGGTGGCCTCGGCCTTGGCAAGCTCGCCATGTGCCTCGTCTCCGAAGAATTGTCGCGCGGGTGGATCTGCGCCGGTTCGCTCGGCACCCGTTCGGAAATTGCGGGCGAGCTGATCGGGCAGAACGGCACCGCCGAGCAGAAGGCGAAGTGGCTGCCGGGCATCGCCAGCGGCAAGATCCTGCCCACCGCCGTCTTCACCGAGCCCGACACCGGCTCCGACCTCGCCTCGGTCCGCACCCGCGCGATCAGGCAGGATGACGGCAGCTGGAGCCTGAAGGGCAGCAAGACCTGGATCACCCACGCCGGCCGCGCCGACGTGATGACCGTGCTGTGCCGCACCGATCCGAACACGCCGGGCTATGGCGGGCTTTCGATGATGCTGGCGGCCAAGGGGCGTTCGGAGGGGACCAACTTCCCCGACGAAGGGCTCGACGGCAGCGAGATCGAAGTGCTCGGCTATCGCGGCATGAAGGAGTTCGTGCTGTCGTTCGACGACTTCAAGGTCGCCGAAGACGGGCTGCTCGGCGGGAATGAAGGGCAGGGCTTCAAGCAGCTGATGAAGACCTTCGAAGGCGCGCGCATCCAGACGGCGGCGCGTGCGATCGGCGTGGGCTGGAACGCGTTCGACGTCGCGCTGCGCTACGCCACCGAGCGCAAGCAGTTCGGCAAGCAACTCGCCGATTTCCCGCGTGTCACCGACAAGCTGGCCCTCATGGTCGCCGAACTGGTGATGGCGCGCGAGCTGACCTATTCGTCGGCGCGCCACAAGGACAAGGGCCAGCGTTGCGATATCGAAGCGGGCATGGCCAAGCTGCTCGGGGCGCGGGTCGCGTGGTCGAATGCCGACCTCAACGTCCAGATCCACGGCGGCAATGGCTATGCGCTCGAATATGAAGCGAGCCGCATCCTGTGCGACGCGCGCATCCTCAACATCTTCGAGGGCGCGGCGGAGATTCAGGCGCACGTGATCGGGCGCGGGCTGGCGGCGGCGTAAGCACTTACGTCATCCCGGCGGAGGCCGGGATCTCCGGAGCAGCGAAGCGCGTGAGCCTCCTGAGATCCCGGCCTCCGCCGGGATGACGAAGTTTCCCATAGGAAACTTCCTACAGCACCGCCTTGAACAAGGCCGCCGCATCCTCGCGGCCGGTCGAGCGCGAGACGCGCTTCGTGATCTGCCAGCGCCCCTCGCGCCTCTCCAGTTCCCAGCGCCCGAACGACTGGCGCCACACCTTCACCTCTCCATCCTCGCGCACATAAACGGTCGCATAGCCGGTCGCGGTCGCGCGCGTGCCGTCGATATCGACCACGAACGGCCCCATCACATGTGCGCAATTGGGCAGGATCGCCTGATGCAGCGGCGATGCGACGATGCCGCGCGTCGCATCGCGCCCGTCCATGAACACGCTGGCGTCGATGTCGACATGGGTATCCTCGGCATAGAGCAAGCTCGCTTCGATCTCGCTGTTGCTGTCGACGGCAAGGCCGTAGCGGATCAGGTGCGCCTGGATCGCGCGTTCGTCCTCCAGCCGCTCGATGCGGGCGGCGAGTTGTTCAAGGGTGGGGGCGGTCGTCTCCATATCTCCGGGTAACCGTGTTGGCGCAGTCCGGCATAGCCGAAACGGTGTAGGTGGCTTCCCATTGAAACCCATTATAGCTTAGGTTCAGTCGAACAGAGACCGCCAACCGGCGGCGCGTGGATCGAGGAACCGAATGAGCGATATCTACCCCGCCTATGCCGAAATCGTATCGCGGCTGACCGCGCCGGGGGCGCCGTTCGAAATCGTGCCGGTCGCGGTGCGCGGTGAGGAAATCCGGGCCTATGCGGGCGCGTCCGAAAATCTGATCGACATCTATCTCGATACCGCCGCCAAGTTCGCCGATCGCCCGCTGCTGTGGGAAAATGGCGATTTCACGAGCTATGCGGAGATGTTCGCGGCGGCGTGGCGCCTGGCGGGCGGGCTGGCCGATCGGTTCGGCGTGGGGCCGGGCGACCGGGTCGGCATCGTTATGCGCAATCGCGGCGAATATCTGCTGTCGCTGTTCGCCTGCGCGCGGATCGGCGCGGTCGCAGTGCTGGTCAACAGCCGCGGTTCGGCGGACGAACTCAGCGCGGCGACCAGCGATGTCGATTGCAAGGTGATCATCGCCGATGGCCCGCGCGCGGCCCTGCTACGCAAGGGCGGCTGCGATGCGCCGATCGTCTTCATTCCGGAGGATGATCGCCCGGTCGACGTGTCGGGCGCCACGCCGTTCGCGGAATTGACCGATGCGCGGCAGGCGGAAGCGCCGATCATCCGCGTCGCGCTCGACGATCCGTGCTGGATCCTGTTCACATCGGGCACGTCGGGGCGGCCCAAGGGCGCGGTGCTGACCCAGCGCAACATCACCCAGATGATCCACAATCTCGGCTTCTACGCCGCGAGCGGGATGGCGCTGGCCGCGACCTTGATGAAGGTCGAGATCGACGTGATCCGCAAGAATGCGAAGCCGCCGTCGAACCTGCTGATCGTGCCCCTGTTCCACATTTCGGGGCTGACCGCGATTGCGGGCTCGCTGATGGGCGGCGGCCTGATCACGATCATGCGCCGATGGGACAAAGAAGAGGCCGCGCGCCTGATCGCCGCCAATAGCGTGACGCAGCTTACCGGGCCGCCGATGGTGTTCGAAGATCTGCTCGACCTGCCCGATGGCGTCGCGCGGATGGCGACGATCAACAATGTCGCGATCGGCGGGCAGGCGCTGCCGCCCAATTTGGCGCAGCGTATCCGCGATGCCTTCCCGCGCGTGAGCCTGGGCAATGGCTGGGGCATGACCGAGGCGAGCGGCAGCGTGTGCGCAGGCTCCGGTCCGCTGATGGCGCCGCGCCCGCGATCGGCCGGGATGATCTGCCCGGTGATGGAAACGCGCGCGGTCGACGAGACGGGCAAGGTGCTTCCGGCCGGGGAATCGGGAGAGCTGCAGGTGCGCGGGCCGTTCGTGATGGCCGGTTACTGGAACCAGCCGGAGAAGACTGCCGAGGTTCTGAAGGACGGCTGGTATGCCACCGGTGACGTCGGCTTCATCGATGCGCAGGGCTACATCCACATCGTCGATCGCCTGAAGGAGATGATCATCACCCACGGCGAGAACGTCTATTGCGCCGAGGTGGAGCGCGTTCTTGAAGCGTCGGGCCAGTTTCTGGAGGTGTCGACCTTCGGCATTCCCGATGAGCGCGCAGGCGAACTGATGGTCGCGGCGGTCGTGCCGCGTCCGGATGGGCCGAAGGATGCCGCGGGCGTGAAGGCGATCGCGAAGGCGGGGCTTGCCGATTACAAGGTGCCCGCGCATGTCATGATCGGGATGCGTTCGCTGCCGCGTACCGCGACCGGCAAGGTCGAGAAGCGCAAGCTGCGGGAGGCGTTTCTGGCGAATCTCGAAACCGCCTGAAAAGGGCGGGCGAGCGGAGAGGATAAGATGACGACGAAGCTCGATGCCGATGCGCGCGCCGCGCTCGACGAATATTATACGCTGGTGACGGTGCCGGTCGAAACGCTGCCGCACCTCGAATATCGCGCGCGGGTCGATGCCGGGGGCGATCTCAAGCCCAAGCAGCCTATTACGCGGGTCGAGGATTTCGCGGTGCCGGGGCCGGATGGTGACATTCCGGTGCGGCTCTATGCGCATGGTGACGCGCCCGCGCCGACGCTGGTTTTCTATCATGGCGGCGGTTTCGTGATCGGATCGATCAAGAGCCATGACGCGACTGCGCGGGCGATTGCGCTGGCGACGGGCTGGGCGGTGCTGTCGGTCGACTATCGCCTTGCACCCGAGCATCGTTTCCCGGCGGCGGCGGAGGATTGCTATGCCGCGCTTGTCTGGGCGGCGTCCGATGCGGCGAAGGCGAAGGGGATCGACACCGCGAACCTCGCGGTCGGCGGCGACAGCGCGGGCGGCAATCTGGCGGCGGTCGCATCGATCATGGCGCGCGATCGGGGCGGGCCGGTGCTGCGGCATCAGCTGCTGATCTACCCGGTGGTCGACGTCGATTTCGACACGCCGAGCTATCTCGAAAATGCCGACGGCTATCTGCTCAGCCGCGATGCGATGAAATGGTATTGGGATCATTATATGGGCCCCGATGGCGACCGCAGCCATCCGCACGCGACGCCGATCAACGCCGAAGTCCACGATCTTCCGCCCGCCACCGTTATCACCGCCGGCTTCGATCCGCTGCGTGACGAGGGGGAGGCTTATGCGAAGAAGCTGGAGGCCGCCGGCGTCGACGTCGAGATGACGCGCTATCCGGGCGCGTTCCACGGCTTCGTCGGGATGGGCGATCTTCAGTCGGGTCGCGATGCGATGGCGCAGATCGCGCGTCGGCTGACGGGATCGGTAGCCTAAGCCGTCGGCTGACTCTGCAGTTCGATCAGCTGGCCGTAGAGGAAGCTGCCCGAGACGATCACGTCCTGGTGGATAAAGCCCTGCACCGTGCTCGCGCCCTTCGCGCCCGATCCGCCGGGGCCGAAGACGCGGATGTGCAGGCGGTCGCCCAGCGTCGTGCCCAGCGCGGCCTGTAGCCGCTCGGCGGCTTCGGCGACGGCGTCGCCGGAAGGATAGCGGATCGCGAAGTGGGGGACGCCGAAGGGTTTGCTGCGGGCTATGCTGCGGTAATCGGCGAGGGTGGCGGCGAAGTCCGCATCCTCGTTCGCAAGCTTCAGAAGACGCGCCTCGACCGCCTGCTGTTCGGGCCGCATTGGCGACAGGAAGAAGGCGTTGTTGCGCATGTCGCGATCGGCGGGATTGGGGTGGACGGCAAGGAAGCTTTCCTCGCCGTCGCCCGAAAATCCGGTGTCCGATATCGCGCAGCCCAGCGCCTCGGCCATCGCCACCGCAAGGTGCCGTTCGCCGGGGCGGTAGAGCGTTTCGACATGGTTGAGCAGATTGCCGGTATAGGTGGCGATCCGCTCCACCGCGTCAGATCCCGAACGCCTGGATGGCGATCCGATCGGTGTGGAAATGCGCGTCGCCGAACAGTTCGCCGGCGACGCGGACGCGCTTGTAGAACAGGCCGATGTCGAGTTCGTCGGTGACGCCGATGCCGCCGTGCATGTGCGTCGCCTCGACCATCACGTCATAAGCCAGCTTGCTCATCGCGCCCTTCGACAGGCTGCACAGCATGGTCGCGGCCTTGTCGCCCTCGTCGAGCGCACGCAGCGCCTTGAGGACGGCGCCGCGGGTCAGATCGAGCCGGGCGTAGAGGCGCGCCGCGCGATGCTGCAGCGCCTGGAAGCTGCCGATTGGGCGCCCGAACTGCACGCGCTCCTTGAGATAGGCGACGGTGCGGTCGAAAGCTTCGTCGGCGATGCCGAGCAGTTCGGCCGCCAGCAGCGCGCGGGCGACGTCGAGCGTGCGGGCGATGGCCGCCTTGGCCGCGCCCGCATCGCCCAGCGGCGTGGCGGGGGCGTCGGCAAAGTCGATCTCGGCGGCGTTGCGGCTGTCGATCAGGTCGAGCGGACGGACGGTGACGCCCGCCGCCGACGGATCGACCAGGAACAGGCCCGGTCCATTATCGGTCGCCGCGACGACGATCAGCAGCTTCGCGCCGACGCCGTCGAGGACGATCTTCTTGGTGCCGCTGATCTTGCCGTCCTTGAAGGTGACGGCGGTGCCGGCCGGATTGTGGCGCAGCCCTTCTTCGAACGCGAAGCCGGTGACCAGATCACCCGCGATGATCTTCGGCAGCAGATCGGCCTTCAGTTCGGCGCTGCCCGCCTGCACCACCAGTTCGGCGGCGATCGCGGCCGACAGGAAGGGGGTGGGGGCCAGAGTATGCCCCATCTGCTCGGCGATCAGGCCGGCGGCGGCATAGCCCATGCCCAGACCACCTTCGGCCTCGGGCACATGCGGGGCGATGAAGCCGTTTTCGGCCATCTCGCTCCATACCGACGGCGTGTAGCGCAGCGTATCGCCGCTATCGCGCAGCGTGCGCAGGGCGGAGACGGGTGCCGACTTGGCGAGGAAGCCGCGCGCGGCGTCGACGAGCATCACCTCGTCTTCGGTCAATACCAGCGGCATGGATCAGAGCTCCGGAAGGCCAAGCGCGCGCTTGGACAGGATGTTGAGCTGCACCTCGTTCGAACCGCCCGCAATGCAATTGGCGGGGGCGTGGAGGTAGGAATGGACCGGCTCGCTGAAGAGGTCGTTCACGGCATCGAAGCCGCTGATGCTCATCAGCAATTCGCCGCGGCGATAATTGAGCTCGGTGCCCATGAGTTTCAGGACCGAAGGCGCGAATTGCGAGAATTGCTTCGCCTTGCCCATGTCCTTGAGCCGCTCGACCGCGATGCCCAGCACCCAGCTTTCGATCTCGTGATTGGCGATCGCCATGCGCAGGCTCGGATCGGCCTTGAGGCCGTCGGCGCCCAGCTTGGCCTTGGCGACGCTCGACACCGTCTCGGTGACCGAATTGGTCATCGACGAACCGATCATCTCGCGTTCGTGGCCGAGCAGATATTTGGTGACGTCCCAACCCTTGCCGCGCGGGCCGACGACATTGCCCTCGGGTGCGGTGGCATTGTCGAAGAAGGTCTGCACGAAGGGGGCGTCGCCGTTGATCAGCGTGATCGGCTTCGTCGTGACGCCGGGCTGGTCCATGTCGACCAGAATGAAGCTGATCCCCTGATGCTTGGGCGCGTCAGGTTCGGTGCGGACGAGCGCGAAGATCATGTCGCACTTGTCGCCGTTGGTGGTCCAGATCTTCGATCCGTTGATCACCCACTGGCCGTCCTTCAACTCGCCCTTGGTCGAGAGCGAAGCGAGGTCGGAGCCGGCGCCCGGTTCCGAATAGCCCTGCGCCCAGCGGATTTCGCCGCGCGCGATCTTGGGCAGATGTTCGGCCTTCTGTTCGGGCGTGCCGAAGTGGAGCAGTGCCGGCCCGAGCATCCAGATGCCCAGGCTCTGCAGCGGCGGCTGCGCCTGGATGCGGCGCAGTTCCTGCTGCAAGATGCCGGCGCGATGCTTGTCGAGGCCCGCGCCGCCATATTCGACCGGCCATTCGGGCACGGTCCAGCCCTTGTCGCGCATCCGTTCAAACCAGACCTTCTGGTCCTCGTCCTGGAACTCGGCCTTGCGGCCGCCCCAGTAATTGAAGGTCGAAAAACCCCGGAAGGCGCCGCGCCGGCTCTGGGGGCAGTTCGCCTCCAGCCAGGCGCGCGTTTCGGCGCGGAAATCGTCAAGCTCGCTCATGGCCCAGTCCTCAGGAAATGCCGAACAGCTTCAGCGCGTTTTCGCGCAGGAATTTCGGCCAAACCTCATCCTTCAGCGGCAGATTATCCAAGTCGCTGAAGATCGTGTCGAGGCTGATGCCCATCGGGAAATAGCCCGCATAGAGCACCTTATCGGCGCCGCGAGAGTTCATATAGTTGATGATCGACTTGGGATAATGCTTCGGGCGGAAGGCCGAGGGGCTGTAATACAGGTTCGGGAACTTGATCATCAGCTTGACGGCTAGATCGTCCCAGGGCTCGGCGCCGTGGCGCATCACGAACTTGAGTTCGGGGAAGAACCACACGACCTCTTCGATCAGCTCTGTCTTCTGCACCATGCTGGGGAAGCGCGGGCCACAAATGCCGGTGTTGACGAAGACGGGCAGCCCTTCCTCGACGCAGGCGGCGTAGATCGGGAACATCTTCTTGTCGTCGATCGCGACCTGGGGGACGAGGCCCGAGGGGAAGATCGAGACGGCGTTGATCCCCTGATCGCGCTTCGCCTGCTTGATGCGGCGGACTTCCTCCATGCCCCGGTTCGGATTGACGTCGAGGCACTGGAGGAAGCGATGGCGGTTCTTCGAGATCGCTTCGCTGATCTCGGGGCGGCCCGTATAGGCGCCGACCATCGCACGTTCGATATTGTGCTTGTCCATCTGCTGGAGAACCCAGCCGACCTTGTCATCGGTGTCGCCGACCGAGGGGATGTCCTTGAACATGTACTGCGCGGGCATCTTGAACTGCTGACGGCTTTCCTCGTCCATCATCAGCGGCTTGAGATATTCGTACATCTCATGATTGCTGGACGACATGGGGATGCCCAGCATCAGATCGATGGCGGCGATGTCCTTGGGCCTCGGCATGAAAATCCCTCCTCTCGTTGCGCTCTATCGGCGCGGAGAAGGGGCGTGAATGCGCGCAAAATGCCGCAGGCCGGTCTCCCCTCCGCCCGTTCGTTATAGTGCGTTATAGTAGCCGGGGAGGGCTATCAAGCGGATTCGGGTGCGCTTTCCGGAAGCACGGACTGGTGAAGCGCGGCGAGCAGTTCGGGGCGATATTCCTCGCCGAACATGCCCAGGCACACGATCAGGATCGACGCCCGCATCTCGCTGCGCATGCGCACGGCATCCCAGCCGCGACGGACCCATCGCTGCATCGTCGCTTCGTACATGCGCGTGATCTGCGCGGTCAGCATCGGCTTGGGCAGATCGAGCCGGATCGTGCCGTCATCGACCAGCCCTTCGACCAGCGGGCGCAGCAGCAGATCCGACAACGGGGAGATCAGCCGTGCGCTTTCCTCCGCACCCAGAGTCGCCATCCCGCGCGAAAGGGCGCGGTAGAAATGCGGCTTGCGTTCGAACACCTGCAGCAGATGTTCGATGACCGCGAGGACGCGATCGACCGGCGGGGCAGGGGAGATCGTGGCATAGACCGCATGGAAATGCTCGATCTCGCGCTGGAACACAGCCTCCAGGATCGCGGCCTTCGAACCGAACAGATTATAGGGCGTGGCAAGACTCAGCCCCGCGCGCGCCGCCAGTTCGGGCATCGAGAATTCGCCATTCTCGCGCTCGTTGATCAGTTCCTTCGCCGCGCGGACGAGGCGCTGGCGCCGCTCGTTCATGCCGCGTGCACGCGCACCGGCGGGCGTCAAGTCCTCATTGGGGGCTGTTTCCATGTTTCCGAGCATTAGGTGAAAGCCGGATTGCGTCAAGCAAAGGCAGTAGCCCTTGCCTATGATGATCAAGCTAACCAGATAGAGATTACTGAATCGAGCGGGGAATGATGATGACGGAAGCGGTGATCGTATCGACGGCACGGACGGGAATCGGCCGCGCGTACAAGGGCGCGTTCAACGATACCGAGGCGCCCGCGCTGAGCGCCCACGTCATTCGCGCCGCTGTCGAGCGGGCGGGAATCGATCCCGCGAGCGCCGACGATGTTTTCTGGGGCGTGGCCAGCCAGTATGGCAATCAGGGCTATAATCAGGGGCGCATGGTCGTCTTTTCGGCCGGCCTGCCGATCACGGTTCCGGGATTCACGATGGACCGCAAGTGCGGTTCGGGCCTGACTGCGATCGCGATGGCCGCGCGCTCGATCGTGTCGGGCGATATCGATGTCGCGATCGCGGGCGGGATGGAATCGATCTCGCTGACGATGAACAAGCATGCGCCGACCTACCGCCGGGAATCGGACAGCGTGAAGGCGGGTAACGCTCTCGCCTATATGGCGATGCTGGAGACCGCAGAGGTCGTCGCCGAACGCTACAATATCAGCCGAGAGGCGCAGGACGAATATTCGGCCGAGAGCCACCGTCGCGCCGCCGCGGCGCAGGCCGAGGGCCGCTTCGCCGACGAGATCGTGCCGATCACCGTCACCAAGAACATCGTCGAGAAGGACGGCAGCGTTTCGGGCACCGAGCAGGTGACGCTCGACCGCGACGAGGGCGTGCGCGGGGACACGACGCTCGAAGGCCTCGCCAAGCTCAAGCCCGTCTGGAAGGACGGCATGCTCATCCAGGAAGGCAAGTTCATCACCGCTGGCAATTCCAGCCAGCTGTCCGACGGCGCCTCCGCGCAGGTGCTGATGAGCCGCGCGGCTGCCGAAAAGGGCGGCCATCCGATCCTGGGCGTCTATCGCGGTTTCCAGGCCTATGGCTGCGGGCCGGAGGAAATGGGCATCGGCCCGGTCTTCGCGATCCCCAAACTGCTCGACCGCGCGGGCCTGAAGATTTCGGACATCGGCCTGTGGGAGCTGAACGAGGCGTTCGGCAGCCAGGTCGTCTATTGCCGCGACAAGCTGGGCATCGATCCGTCGATCTACAATGTCGACGGCGGCGGCATTTCGATGGGCCATCCCTTCGGCATGACCGGCAGCCGCATTGCGGGCCACGCGCTGATCGAAGGCAAGCGCCGCGGCGTTAAATATGTCGTCGCGTCCATGTGCATCGCGGGCGGCATGGGCGCCGCCGCTCTGTTCGAGATCGTCTGACCGGGGGAGGGGCGCCGGACCGGCTCCGGCGCCCTTCGCCTTATTGCGCGGCGATTTCCGCCTGCGTGTTCTTGAGCCGGCCCAGCCCGATGCTGTCGCTGGCTTCGATCGGAACGCCCGTCGTCTCCAATATGCGTGAGACGGTCATGTACTGGCACGCCGCGATCAAAGTGGTGAACGTGCCCTCGATCCCGAAATGCGCGCGCATTTCCGTCAGCGCAGCGTCGCTCGGCCGCACGTCGCGGACGAGTTCGTCGACGAAGCGCATGATCGCCTTTTCCTTCGCATCGAAGATCGGATTGTCGGGCGTCGTCTTGATCGCCTGAATCTTGTCCTCGGCCATGCCCAGGTAGCGCGCGAACGCCTGATGCTGGAACTGTTCATAGGCGCAGTTGCTGAGATGCCCGACGCGCAGGATCGCGATCTCGCGCAGCAGCGGATCGAGCGACTTGGTGTGCATCACCGCGCGCGCCAGCGCCGAAAAGCCGGGGCGAAGATCGTCGGCGATATGGCCGAACATCCGTTCGATGTTCAGCGCGGCGGGATCGCTGTCGCCTTGCGGGTAAGGAATGCGCGGTTCGGCCATCATCATCTCTCCTCATCTGTTTTGCAGCGATGATGATAGCGATGGCGGTTTCGAACGAAAGGGCCGCCTTGCTGCCGCAACGCAGATCAGCCTAGCATTTGCGCCGAACCAGAAAGAGGAGCGGGACGTGGCGAAATATCAGCTGT